>JAAZKK010000101.1 GCA_012799825.1 Clostridiaceae bacterium
AAAGAAAGCAGCTCAGACGGTTTGTAGAATGCTTCCGCTGGCGTCATAACCACCTCAGGCGAGATGTATTCATTGACGACCAGATCCGCCGGTTCAGTGCCGTAATTTTGTTTAATATCTTCTAAAGCGCCAATCAAACGTTCGATCGCCGCCGGACGGTCGCCGACCGACATGATCGCCAAGAAGTTCTGCAAGTCACCAAACTCCACTTGTATATCATATTCATCGCGGAGCAGATCATAAACTTCTATGCCGGACAAACCGGTCGAACGCGTGTTGACCGTCAATTTCGTCATATCAAAATCATAAAACGCGTCACCGTCGCAGGCGTCGCGCGAAAAAGCGTAGAAGCCGCCAATTTCATTGATTTCTCGGCGCGCATAATTAGCAAAATCGACCACGCGAGCATAAATATCCCGCCCGTTCAGCGCAAGGTGATGCCGCGTGATATCGAGCGACACCAACAGCAAATACGACGCGCTCGTCGTCTGCATTAAGTTGATGATCTGGTGCACATACCCCTGATCTTCGCGCATATTAGGCCCCAAAAGAAGCATCGAACTCTGCGTCAGTGAACCGCCTGTTTTGTGGAGCGAAATAGCACTCATATCGGCGCAGGCTTCCATCCCGCAAATGGGCAGATCTTCTCCGAAGTAAAAATGTGTGCCGTGAGCCTCGTCGACCAGCACGCGCATCCCCGCGGCATGGGCCAGTTCGACAATTTTTCTCATATTCGCACATACACCGTAGTAAGTAGGATTGTTGATCAGAACCGCCTTTGCATTAGGATGTTCGATGATAGCCTTCGCCACATCATCCACGGACATGCCAAGCGGAATACCTAATTTCAAATTGACGGACGGATTGACATAAACCGGAATCGCTTGCGACAAAATCAAGGCATTAATGACGCTGCGGTGCACATTCCGAGGCATGATGATTTCGTCTCCCGGTGCACACGTTGAAAGAATCATCGCTTGAACCGCCGATGTTGTCCCGTTCACCATAAAAAAACATTTGTCGGCACCGAACGCGTCGGCGGCAAGTTGCTCCGCCTCCAAGATGACGCCCGTCGGATGAATCAGCGTATCAAGCATCTGCATCGAATTAGCGTCGACCGAAAGACACTGTCGACCGAGAAAAGCGGCTAAAGGCTCATTTCCTCGCCCCTGTTTATGTCCTGGAACATCAAACGACACGATACGCCGGCGTCGGAATCTCTCCAGTGCATCGCGAAGCGGTTGCTTCGTTTGATCAAGATGATAGGCACGAGCTCCAGTTTTTCCAGGCAAGATCTTACCTCCGAGAAAAAGATTCGTCATGCGACAATCGTCATTTTAACACGATCAACCCATCGCCACACCCCCATCACAAAGTAAAACTAAGTAATTTGGAATAAAATGAGAAAAAATGCCACTACAGCACTGTAATCAGCCTCAGTCATTGTCATTTCAGCACTCCTGCGCTAAAATAACAAAGCGTGTCCCAGTGGCCTAAAGGATAAGGTGGCAGCCTCCGGAGCTGTTGATGCAGGTTCGATTCCTGCCTGGGACGCCAACATTACTCCATCAATATCTTCCTTACAATTTATTTCTTCTTTCATGCATGATTCCCATCGCCCCCCTCACATAAGTTAAAAAATTACTTCAAAAAGTTAAAAAATAGATTATGCACGTTTCAAAACGTCGGCGTATCATGATTCGGATATGCATAACCTGCTGAAAAAAATGAGACTCACAGCTATTATCAGCATGATCGCTTTTCTGATTTTACGCATTGGCCTTACTTCCTCTTTTACTCTATTGAACGTTATATTGCAGTAGCTGTGCCCTAATTCTGGCAAGTCCTGTTCTATTCGCCGAATTTGTATAAAAATACGATGAGAGCAGGTCCGCGACATAGAATAATTCCGGAGAGAGGTTTAAAATAATGAGAGTGAAAAAATACTGGTTGATAGGAGGAGCATATGAAAATGTGTAAAAGAACAATCTGTCTATTGTTGGCCATTATTTTAATCTTGCTTACCGGTTGCGCACCGAATACCGAGGTCACCGGTGAAATCGAGCAAATAGGTATGGAAAGCAGTGTTAAAGCGCTGCAGTCTGACGCCAAAACTTTTGAAACGGTCATTTCGCTTACAGGTTTGACATGGAAGGACGATGTGTCGGCAGGGCAGATTCAGTTTTCAGGCGCATTATCCGGCATGAAGATCACGAGTATCACGCGTATTGATGACGTCCAACTTAAACTTGCCGCAGAGGGTTCATTAGATGGTATGGAACGAAGCATAATCGCTTTTTCTAAAGACGCCGTAAATGAATCAGAGACGCCGCCGCAGGAGCAGGAAGGCGAACTCACCGCAGAAGAACAGGCAAACAAGGAACTCCATACGCAACAGGAGCAGAATGCATTCCCATATAGCGTGGCGATCGATATTTTGCACCCAAGTGCGGAAGCCATCATCGAGAATACGGGTGGAAAAGATGCTGTTGTCACCATTATTCTCACTGACGATGCATTCGCAGACAATCTAACACCGGAGCTTTTCACTGTTGTCAGCGCAGACAAAACCGTTGACATCACCGATGTGAAAAAACCGGATAACAGCACCTGCACCCTGACCCTGGCAGGCAATGCGGATGAAGTCTTTGCAGCTCTTGGAAATGCCGCGATCCATGTTGCCGCCGATGCCATGATCTCGGGAAGACAGCTTGAGGTAGTACTTGACGTATACGATGCTAATATCTCTGCCACCGTTGACTATGTGGAAGAGGCGGACGACGGCTTTCTTGCTACCATCTTTCTTGACCTCTCCAACGGTACTCTTGCGGATTTCAAGGAAACTGATCTTACTGTGGGCGGCGAGCTTGCCAAGCTGACCTCTTTTGTAAAAGAGAATGACAATCATGTGACCATACAATCCTTGGTAAAACAGGAGGGCGCAGAACTTGACAGCCTATCCTTTGATGGAACGCTTTCCATTTCGGGGAAATGGGGCACGACACGCTGGGGGGCGCCAAGAGCCGATATCATGCTGGACGTGCATTACGATGTGGGAGATACAGGAAAAGAACTCCTTGCTATGGAGACAAATCTGGTATATGACCTCCTCAAAACCGGCATCAAATCTTTGGCAAGCGGCATTGGCTCAAAGGTAGGAGGAAGGCTTGCTGAGGTCATTGATTCCGACCTTTTCGGTGACAAAATCCAAAGGCAGCTTGGGGAATTAAATACCTATCTGAAGCAAATGGATTCAAAATGGTCCAGTGCGCTGGATCGGTTGAACAGCCATGTGTCCATTGTGGAGGAAAAGATCGGACAGAATAACTGCAGCCGTGTTCTGGACTCTTATGACACACTGGCAGACAAACTTCGCGCCACCGTATTGCATTTGGCAAATAAGAAAGATGCCGTTGACAAAGCAAAAAAAGGAACACCGGAATATGATGCTGCCGCAGCCGCCTATGTCGCAGCTGTCAACAGGGAAAACTGCAAGGTCTATTCCGACGCCTATGTTCTTGGGCAAAAGCTTCTCCAAGGTTCTGCAGGACTTTCCACCGGTGTGGTGGGCACGTTCGACGAGATGCTCTCCCTTATCTATAATTTCGATGTGCAGACCTTTGACCTCAAAGAGGAGTTCCGAGTGCTCACACTGTCGCTGTACTTGGAAGCATATGACCACGCCGTGCTCTATTACGAGCTCACCGAACCGAACAACAGGCTTCTTTCAGAGCTTAAGAATCAGATGGTGGCTGTAAGCAAAATACTTGATAAAATGGACGTGGTGCGCCGAAGCGATGACAACGCCTACTGCTACGCCGCTAAGACAACGGTTAAGCGTTTTGCCGGAGCGGCGATTATAGCTTACGTCCACGAAGACAAAAACGCCATTAACGGCACAGCTGCAGAATTGATGCTCAAACGGGCGAAATACCGCAATACGACCTTGGGGGCAGATCTCGATTCGTCGGGATTTTATTCTGTAAACGTTAAAGATTCTTTTACCGGTGCCTACAATATTCTTGTCGTCGATGCTTCAAAATCTCACAAATACGAATCCTCTAAAAGACAGTGGTGGACATACGCGACAAAAGTAAACGTTGAAACCCATGATGTGGATAAGAATGCTCTTATACATTATCAAAGACAGGAATGGTCCCTTTTCAATGGTTGGCAAACAAAAGAATGCTGGAACTCCTATGTAAGCATAGGCTTGATATTAGAACCGTCTGCTCAATAGCAACATAGCAGTGCAGTTGGTGACGAGCTTTAAAAAGTCAAGTCATCTTATTGATGCAAAACATCGCAGCTCACCTTGGCGGGCTGCGATGTTTTTATACTGCTTTCTATTTTTAATATCCCCACGATAAACATGTTGTCTTCAAAAGCCTTCATTGGTGATCAACGATGTTCCACTTCATTTTTTAAATTGACCAAAATGTCAATATATTCATTGGGTAAGTCTGCGTGGATATCGTGAGCCGATTTGAAACCGCCTATGTATTTGCTATTTGGGATTAAATCAACAACTCTTTGCGCATCGACTTCGTCCATGGCGGCAAGCAAAATGCCGTTCTTATCGTAGTAGCTCGGTGCCGTCATATCATTAGGTGCAACATGCATCACAATGGTAGGCGCCTTAATGTTTTTCAAAATGTCTTCCAGATCGAACCCATCAAACCACGAAAAATCATAAAAGGTCACGCCGAATCTCAAATCATAATGGCTCGTTCCGTCCTGCATGTTAGCATTTAGCGCGTAGATAGCATTTACCCCCATCTTCGGCGGATAATACCATATTTTAGGGATTTGTCCGGGGTTTTTATCCAAATATTCTAAGGCAGGATTTTTTACAATCTTATTCCATCCTTGGGGATCTTTCGTATTAAAAAAGTTCTGCATATAATCTTTCTCTAACGAATATTCCATAAAAGTATCGATCTCATCTTGATTGAGATAGTCGTACATATTTTTAAATCCCAGCCATGAAATGGTTTTTTCCGCTCTTCCGGGAAGCGTCGAAAAGAAAGGCCCGTCTTCTAAGACCGTGGCAATAATACGATCAGGCGCCTTGGCGGAAACGTAAGCGGCAATTAATGCCCCTGAAGAGTGACCGGATATATAGGTCTTGTCATTAACGATATTCTCAAGAAACCAAATGATGTCGTTTCCTATATCCACAGCATTGTACTTGTCAGGATTTTTAGAAGAACGTCCATGACCGTAGTAATCAAGAGCGTAAATATGAAACTCCTTAGACAATTTCGGCAACACTTTCGCGTAGTCGTAGCAGGTCGTTTGCTGGCCGTGAAGTAAAAGAAGATTCGAACCGTTGTCAGGGCCCTCTATATAATAAATCTCAGACCCGTCGTCCAAACTAGCGATATTTTCAGAAAACCCTAACTTAAACCCCTTCTTTTCTAAAAAATTTTCATTCAAATAATCGTAATTCATATTTCTGTACGCAAAAATAACAGCAGCCACAATGAGAATTACGACGACTATTCCAATCCCTATAAGAATTTTATAAATCAAATGCATATCGGCTCCTCTTAGCTCAACAAAAAACAAACACAACAATCACGCAGGAACACGAACACGATTGACGGATCCCTCCTGTGTGTGAACGACACTACACTTATGGTTTTAACGGTAACAAAATGGCAGTCTCCCCCTGTGTTTGTAGGTTATACCGCTAAAACCCATTCATCACAAATATGAAGAAATTTCCACATGTTCGCAGGCTCCTCAACACCATACTATATCTAAGAGAACCGCGATTTCCTTTAATCTCTGAAAAAGCTGTGTCAAGTCACTGTAAGATTGTACGGTTTAGAGATTAAAGTTATGCCGAACGCGCCAAAATACGAAAAATGCGTTGGACAAGATTTTCTTCCCTTTCGCAATCTATGTTAGACATCTTGAGGAGAAACGCAGATCATGCTGCCATCATCCAGCTTGTAGGGAATAATTTGGATAGAATCCCCGACATGAACGCCAAAATCCTCATAGGGTTCATTCAGAAGTTCTCCACGCATTCCACCTTCTGTAAGACGATCCCCGCGCACCCACACCTTCTCCGTCGGATAATCAGTATGAATAAGAAAAACGGCAAAATCATCAGGATATACTGGATGACGACTTTCATCTAGGAAGGCAAATGAACGAATTTTCTCTTTGTCCGGATTTTTGGTGTCATAAACACGACGAACCATTTGCCCGTATTCTTTAAAGGACTCGAGAAATGGCTCAAAATCCATATCAACTGCGAACAAATCTAGAAATCGAGCTTCCTCAAGACTGCCATAGCGTATGATAAACGCTGATTTCTCGATCGCGTCACGAATGGTGATTTGATTGTCCTTAAGAGAAGCAATCCTAACAACATGAAACGAAAGTCCGGCTTGTTCGTCTATGTATCCGTATGCGATTACGCCTGTATCTTCATCCTGCAAAAAATCAGTCATCAGCCTTTTAAGAAGATCAGGACCTTCTACATACACAAAGCGATGGTTGAATTCTCTAAACCCGACAGTCTTAACGGGTTTCAATTCGTTTTCGAGAATCAATTCAAGGTCATAGAGATGTCCGACGTCATCTATCCCAAGAGGTGAGGCACATCTCCCAAGCCACTCCTCCGAACAAAGTTCAGGAACAGGTTCTCGAACAAATGCTTTCTCAAAACGTTTACGACAGTCTTCAACAATCTCATTTACACTGATTTTCGCGTCCTTAAACAACTTCCACCGGTGATTATCCGGAAGGTGAAGTAACAAAATTTGAGTCTTATCTCGGTATTCATACACATCAAGAACTTTGAAGCGGCCGTTATGATCAGCTACAAATAAACCCCGGTTTGTACCGTGCTCATGTTCACTTAAATCAAACATATGATTGGAGAGAATCGTGAAGCGATGTGAGGTGACCATTCCGCCTATTCGGCTACTCGCATCGGTAAAACCGCGTTCCATGATAATCATCCCCGGCTTATATTTCTCAGCATGCTCAGGTAGCAGATTGACATCCCTGACATACATGTCAATTTCGGACATATAGTCATTGATTGCTTTATCAAGTTCTTTATCTAAATTCGAAGTCATACGGATCTCCTACATCTTTGATTATCTTCGACAATTATGGTGATCTCAGCCCATATATTATTCTAACGTTTTTTCCCTTTTTCCTACTTGCTGACTGACAGGTCATCCGTCGTGTCGCAGAGAGCGGATAGGAAATTTTGCATCTTTAAGGTGATCAGGCCATAGCTATGTCCTCTAGCGCATCAAGGATTACAGCGCAAGGCTTCAACGTTCTTTACCCATGCGCTCTGCCGCAGCAAACAGTTCGCGAAGACGCGCGGGCACTTTTTTAGGTTTGTCGGCTGCACCGGCCATGATAACTTTCGGTCGATATCCGGCCATAAAGGTCACTTGATCGCGTTCACCTGCCACAGCGACAAGCCTTGAAACAATTTCCATCGACACCGGCATTTCTTCATCCAGAATCATCTCAACGTCTTGTCCTTCCGTTCGAATCCTCGAGAATCCGACACGCTCACCAAAGGCTCTAAGATAAGAAATATCAAGTAACGCCTCCACTTCATCCGGCACGTTGCCATAGCGGTCGAGCAACTCGTCATAGACATCTCGATAATCATCGATGGTTTTTATCGCCGCGATTCGACGGTACATTTCAAGACGGTCCTCGCCCTCTTGGATATACGCCAAAGGAAGCGTCGCATCCGTCACAAGGTCAATTACCGTGGCTACGCGCGGAGGCGGTTGCTCTTCACCGGTAACATGGACGACCTCTTCTTCCAGCATCTTGCTGTAAAGGTCGTATCCGATGGCGTCCAAATGACCGCTTTGTTCAGCCCCGAGAAGATTTCCAGCTCCGCGGACTTCAAGATCTCGAAGAGCAATTTTAAAACCTGATCCGAGTTCTGTATAATCGCGGATAGCGGCCAACCGCGCCTCCGCTTCTTCTCCGATCACGCGTTCAGGCCGGTAAGTAATCAGCGCGTAGGCTTGCCTTCCCGATCGTCCGACACGTCCTCGTAGCTGATAGAGCTGCGCCAAGCCGAAGCGATCCGCATTTTCAACAATTAAAGTATTCACGCGCGGCATATCAATCCCCGACTCGATGATCGTCGTACAGACCAGCACATCAAACTCACCATTTATGAAAGCGTTGATCACGGTCTCCAAGTTCTTCTCGCTCATGCGACCGTGCGCGACGCCGAAACGCACACCCGGCATTTTTTCTGATAATTCGCGAGCGCAGCGGTCAATCGTGTGAGTATTGTTATGGACATAAAAGACTTGCCCGCGCCGCGCCTGCTCGCGTGCGATCGCGTCGATGACAAGCTCCTCGTCGTATTCGATCACTGTCGTCTGAATCGGCAAGCGATCCTCCGGCCCTTCTTCGAGAATCGATATGTCATGAATACCGGAAAGTGAGAGGTGCAGCGTACGAGGAATGGGCGTCGCCGAAAGCGTCAGCACTTCCACAGTCGGCGATAGCGCTTTGATCATTTCCTTGTGGTCTACGCCAAAGCGCTGTTCTTCGTCGATAACGAGCAAACCGAGGTCATGGAAACGCACATCTTTGGATAGCAGGCGATGCGTTCCGATCACGATGTCGAGCGAACCGGCCTCTAGTTCCTTGACCGTACGCTTTTGCTCCGATTCAGGAGAAAAACGCGATAACGAACTCACACGAACAGGAAAATGCGCAACTCGGTTCATCAGGTTTTCGTAGTGCTGTTGTACAAGAATCGTTGTTGGTGCAAGCATCGCAGCCTGCTTGCCTTCCATCACGCACTTAAACATGGCTCGGAATGCGATCTCTGTCTTCCCGAAACCCACATCGCCGCACACCAGCCGATCCATGACTTTTTCACTTTCCATGTCGGCTTTAACCTCGGCGATCACGCGCTTTTGATCCTCAGTCTCCTCATACGGAAATGCATCCTCAAATTCCTGCTGCCATAACGTATCCGGACGATAAACATGCCCTTTCACTTTTCGCCTTCTGGCATACAGCGCGACAATATTGGTCACCAGTTTTCTGATGGATGTGCGAGCGCGCTCCTTTTGGCGGTGCCAATCGTTGCCGCCCATTTTCGAAAGACGGGGACGACCGCCGCCTGTGGGAATATATGGAGAAATGAGGTCAATGCGATCCACCGGCATGTGCAACAAGGCATCCTGATAAACAATCGTCAGGTAATCACGAGCGCCGTCGCTCGTCACGATGGTCTTCGTACCTTCGTAGCGTCCAATACCGTGATCTTCATGTACCACCAACGAACCGGGTTCGAGATCTTTGAAAAAAGTCCGGCGACTGGAGGGTTTGCGCTTGGCGCCGCGCACCTTTCTTGTGCCGAACAAATCCTCAGAACCAAGAACAAGAACGGAGGCGTGATCGACTGCAAATCCCCTAGGATAATCATTAGTAAGCACCGGCGCCGCAGGAAGGCCGTTTTCAGCCAAAAAACCGGAGAGTCGTTCAGCGCGCGCATCATCTCCCGCAAAAAGCAATGCCTCGCCGCCTTTAGAAAACAAGCGCTTCAAGTCTTCAACAAGCCGTGCCGGTTCGGTTCGATAACGATCTGCCGGACGGGCGCGCAGCGCCACGTGCTCTGCCCCGGGAATTCCGTTGCCTGAGCGCGCCATACCTGCAAAAGCAATTAGGGAATGCTGCCGACCCAACCTGCGAAGCACATCCTCCGGCACGACTTCACATGCTTCGGAAAGTGCGTAGGCGTCACCTGTCTCAACGTAGCGGGTAAGCCTTGCGAGAAATCCTTCGTGCGCCGCATGAAGCCTTTTAGAAAAATGGAGCGGCTCATCGAGAAAAAATAATGGACGGATTCTTTTCGGAACATAATCCAATACGGTGTACGTATCGGTAAGAAAAAGCGGCGACCAGCGATCAAGCGAAGGAAAGGAATGCATCTCGCGAAAACGTTCAGCATCACGAGTGCCCGTCCGTCTGACTTTTTCAATGACATCGCGGGAAGCACCGGATTTTCGAGCGTGACCAACGGCATCAGACGTCGCTTCGTCCAATGCTACAGCAGCCATCTGTCGTTCTTCTTCTTGTAGCAGAAAAATACGAGCGGGCGGAATGACGACTTTTTGTAGTGTTGCGGTCGATCGCTGCGTTTCAGGATCGAGCGTCTTCACCTCATCTAAGATGATATCGAAGAAGGAAAGTCGGATCGCGTTCAATGCGTCTGACTCGCTATCCACATCTGAAGGCCAAATATCGACAATATCGCCGCGCCGCGCAAAGTGGCCGGGACACTCTATTTGCGGCACGCGCTCATATCCACAGAACGTGAGCGCTTTTTCCAATTGATCCGTGTCGACATTTTCACCTCTAGTCAAACGTATCGCATACGAACCGAAGCGATCGGGATCCATCAGTCGTTGTTTAGAAGCGTCAGCTGTGACAAGAAGCACGGAGTAATCGTCAAATAGAACACGCGTTAGCGTCGACGCAGACTGAAGCTCCTGATCGCGACTGACAGCGCGCGCGTCATAGAGTACATAGTCTCGTGCATGAAAGGTCAAAATTTCATTTTTACTAAAGAAACTGGCCATTTCGTGCGCCATCGTACGAGCTCGCGCTTCGTCCGGCACAAAAATGACGGCGCGTCGCTTGCAACGCTCTATCAAGGCAGCAACAAGAAAAGATTTCGCCGTGTCGGGCAGCGTCGTTACGTTAAGTGCACGCTCCGCGTCAGCGAAACGCACCATTTGGCGTCCCTCTTCTGAATCAAGAAGACGCGCTGCCGCACTCCACCAAACGGGATTTGCGAATTCGTCGTGATCACCATCAATCACGTTGAGGCTCCTGATGTTGAGGTTGCGGCGGGCCTTTTTTGTTAAAGCGTTCCATGGCACGCTGGACTTCTCCCGCAAGCAGGAGCTCCACCGCATCAGCCGCATCGCTCAATGCCTCCGACACAGCCTCTTTCTCCTCTTTTGGAAAACGGGAAAGCACAAAGGCGACATGATCGCCGCCGCGCACAGGCCCAATACCGATACGGACGCGCAAAAAATGCTCATCGCGCACATGATTGAGAACAGATTTCATACCGTTATGACTGCCGGCGCTGCCTTGGTTTCGAATACGAAGATACCCTAAAGGAAGGTCAAAGTCATCGTATAGGGCGATAAGCCTTTCCGGAGCGATGTCGTAATAAGACATGGCGGAAACGACGCTATTTCCTGAAAGATTCATGAACGTTTCAGGCTGGAGCAACAAAACGCGTTCGCCATTGATCCTGCCCTCCGCCGTGATCCCTTGAAAACGACGTTTGCCAAGAAAAAGTCCGTGGCGCTCCGCAAGCACCGAGACAGCTATGCGCCCCATGTTATGCCATGTATCTTCATATCGAGCGCCGGGATTGCCAAGACCAACGACAAGCCAGCGATCACTATCACGTGACATCATGACATCCTCATAAGCCAATCAGGTTCGAATCGTTGCGCCCTATCATCATGTCCAACGACTCAGGCGACAGAAATGACGTTTGTTTCAATCTATTTCCCGATCCTGTATTTACCGACCCGGCCTCACCCTGCAGTTGCTCATTTTCACTCTGCAAAGATCCGCCTTCACATTCGCCCTGATATGATACGCCCTCACACCCGATCTGCGCTGATGCGCTTTCACGCTCGATCGACGGTAGCATTATTTTATTATCAACCTTGAGTGATTCACTTTCACGCTCAATCTGCACTGATGCGCTTTTATGCCCGATCTGCGGCGATGCGCTTTCAAAACTTGGCGAACAAGAGTATCTCGGCGATGCTTGAAGAATTATGTCGCGTCCCACGCGAATACCATTCACATGAAACGCCTCCCTCACCGTCATCATCGCTCGTACGGGATGATTATTGTTTTCCGATAGATGAGACAGAGACAGCGCCTCTGTACCGTAGCGGACAAGCCACACCGCTGCTTTGCCGGCGTCATCATTGGAAAGATGACCCTTTCGCCCTGCGATTCGCTGTTTGAGATAACGCGGATAAGGTCCTGTTTCCAGCATATCGACATCATAATTTGATTCAAGAAATACAAATCGGCAGCCGCGCAACGCCGTGCGGACATCTCGTGAAAAATATCCAAGATCCGTACACACGCCTACGTCGCCTGTGCGGTCATACACACGAAAACCTACGGTATCGACAGCATCATGAGGTGTCGAAAAAGGCAGTATTTCGGTGTCTCGAACTCCAAAAGGAGCTCCCGGTTCGATAAAATGGACACGTGACTCGTCAATATTACCTAGAGAAGACTGAACGGCAAGATATGTTTTTTCCGTAAGAAAAAGCGGCAAATTATAGCGCCGCATTACGACACCGACACCTGAACAATGATCGACATGTTCATGTGTCAAAAGAATAGCATCGATGTCAGACGGGTCAATGTCGTAGTCTTTTAAAGCACTTGCAAGCTGACGTCCGCTCATCCCGCAGTCGACAAGCAGACGTGCCGAAGACGTGCCCACATACGTTGAATTGCCGGATGATCCTGAGCGAAGCGAAAACGACAGCATGTCAGTCTCCATCACAGAGCAGGCGAACGCTGGATGCGAGCGCCAAGCCTCTTCAATTTATCGATGAAAAATTCGTAGCCACGTTCGATGCGATCGACATTGTAGACCTCCGTAATACCTGAGGCCGCAAGACCCGCCATTACCAAAGCCGCTCCTGCGCGAAGATCACGCGCATCGACATGAGAACCCGTGAGCGGCGCCCCGCCCTGCACAACCGCCAAACGACCGGACATGATAATGTTGGCACCCATCATACGCAGAGAATCGATGTACTGAAAACGATTTTCCCAGACGTTCTCGATCATGCGCCCCGTCCCCTCAGCCATGCAAAGCACGACCGTTGTCTGAGGCTGAAGATCTGTAGGAAAACCGGGATACGGCATCGTTCGGAAACTGGTGGCAGAGAGACGACCACCCTCCGGCATGTAAACACGAATATGCTCGTCGCCTTCCTCAACAACAACACCCATCTCTTCCAGTTTCGCCGTCAACGGCTCCATGTGCTTGGGGATAACTCCCGTGACTTCGATATCGCCGCCGGTCAGTGGCGCAAGTAGCATGTATGTACCCGCTTCAATTTGATCGGGAATAACAGAGTACTCACGATCGCCTGGAAGGTAAGGACGACCGTTAATGCGGATCACATCCGTCCCCGCGCCGCGAATATCCGCGCCCATCGCGTTAAGAAAGTTGGCGACATCAACAATATGAGGTTCGCGCGCCGCGTTGTCGATGACGGTTTTACCTTTCGCCTTGACAGCTGCCAGCATAATGTTCACCGTCGCGCCAACGCTAACTGTGTCAAGGAAAATTCCGCCCCCCGTGAGCTCGTCAGCTTCAATGAACACTATGCCGTGCCGAATGTCGGTTCGCGCACCGAGCGTCTGAAATCCCTTCAAGTGCAGGTCTATGGGGCGCGATCCGAAGTCGCATCCGCCAGGCATGCGAAGAGCTACTTTATTAAAACGGCTCAGCAACGCTCCCATGAGATAGTAAGATCCGCGAAGTTGTCGGATGTTTTCAGAGAGCGCTTCATGAGTTGAAATCGTGCGAGCATCAAGTCGAACGCGACCGGGGCCAAGGCGCTCCACCGTAGCACCAATTTCTTGAAAAATCTCCAGTAAAGTCTCCAAATCGCTAATTTGAGGCAAATTATCAACAATGCAAGGACCATCCAATACCATCGCAGCTGAAAGCACAGCCAGCGAGGCGTTTTTAGATCCGCCGATGGCCACCTTTCCGCTTAAGCGGTGTCCCCCTTCAACAAAATAACTTGGCACAAAAAATCTCCCTGCTTTGCATTTTACGCTTTAATGCCCCGTGAAGAATCATCTTCGAGGCCCTCACTATTCTTAACTTTTTCATGAATAATTTCAAGGACATACGTCAAATCACGCGATGACGTGCCCGAAGATGACGACAAACCGACTTTTCCGACGCCTTTCAAACGTGACTTCTTCCCTTTTTCCGCGACTTTAGCCGCGATATTTGCCGCGCTTTGATCCACGATGGTGAAGAATTCTTTATCTGTGGACATATTCGATGCTGGGAAACGATCTTCCGACACTGCGGCTGAAAAAGAACTCTCCTCTGCCCTAGGCGCCAAGAACCCTCCCTTTGCCTTGGGATTTGAGAATCCTTCCATTGCACTGGCAGTTGAGAACTCCTCTTTTCTGGAAATTGAAAAACTCTCTTCTGGCACAGTAGTCGAAAATCCCTCACCTGCCCGAGATATCGGAAATTCCTCTTCAACTCTAGGGATCGAAAATCTTTCTTTGATATCCGCTTCAAAACCCGTCGCATCCGCTTTTGCGCCAGACTTTGACGCTCTCTTCCACGAGGTCTTACCTTGCGCACTTGAGTCCGACGATCTTCTCTTTTTTTTGGAGACCTCTTTAGAGATTGTCGCATTCGCCGCAGCACCAAAAGGTTTTTCCGTCTGGATAATTTCGTCATATTCGTCAGCGGGAATCACCTTGTTCTTAGCAGATGCCTCGCGCACCCAGTCACGGATCTGTTCCGCGGCTGCTTCCTCGAGGTCGTCTTGCAGGGGTTCACGGCGCGCCAGCTGGTAGATTGTATCTCTTAGCAAACGGTTCGCGCTTGGCAAGAACAAGGTAAACTCACTGCCTTTTCCAACTTCACTCATTACTTCGATATGTCCATGTTGCATAAGGGCAAGTTCTCGTGCGATCGGCAATCCCAACCCCGTTCCTCCGAAACGTCGAGAGCCCGTTTTATCCACGCGATAAAATCGTTCAAAAATACTCGCAAGGTGTTCGGCGGCGATACCAATACCGTTATCTTGTACTTTGAGGTACACGTCATCGACAACGCGACCGACATAAATTCTGACTGTTCCTTTTTCCTTCGTATAATGGAGAGCATTCACGATTAAGTTGGAGAGGATGCGCTCCACCGACATAACATCCGCAAAAACAGAGGTTCGTCGTGACATCGGGTGGAACGCTATATCGATATTCTTGGCATTTGCTTGTGGCATTAGCGAATGAGTAATCCGCTGTACGCACCCACCAAGATCAAACAGGGACGCGCTTCCTACGTGTCGTCGGCTGTCAATTTGTGAAAGCAGCAGAAGATCCGCAATCAAATGCTCCATGCGAACCGAATCGTCATAAATACGTTGCACATCTTCGCGGATATCCGATCGGCTCTTCTCCTCAATTCCCCAATCCAGCAACGTCTCCGAATAAGATTTCATAGTCGTCAGCGGTGTTTTCAACTCGTGCGAGACATTGGCGACAAACGCTTTCCGTTGCTCTTCTTGGCGTTGAATATCCGTAAAATCCTGTATGGTGATGATATAGCCGGTAAAGGATTTTCCTTCCGGCTGTGCGCGCAACGCGTGTGGATGCAATTCAACGCGGTAAATCCGTTCGTTGCGTTCCAACTCACCTGCCGCCTTACCACCCTCCAAGAAAAAAGCGGCCTTAATCCCGTTGTCCGCTCCAAATTGATCAAGAAACCCATTCAGTGTGTCCGGCACCGTCCCAAGCGCATCGTGCGCAACCGGATTAGATGCGATGAGACGGTTGTCACTCCCGTATGCGACGATGCCAACCTTTAGTGACGATAAAATTGCCTGAGACTCAGCTCGCTCATTAGCAATTTTTCGAAATGTCCGCATCACGTGCTGACTCTTTTTATCCTGTTTTTTGTTAAAAAGCCAGTACAGTAGCGGCACCAAGACCACTGTGGTGACAACAAAGGAGAGAAGCGCTGCCGTAACGGGACTCATTTCGTGCTGTTCGTTTCATTTTCAGGTCGTCGGAAATAATAGCCGACGCCGCGCTTTGTCAGAATATAGTAGAACTCGCCCGATTTCGGCTCAATTTTCTCTCGTGCGCGTCGCACAGTTACATCGACCGTCCGCACATCCCCGAAATAATCGAAATCCCAGACATTTTCTAAAAGATCCTCACGTGTAAAGACCTGTCCCGCGTGGGAAGCAAGATAGTGAACAAGCTCATATTCTCGCAAAGTAAGATGAATCGGCTTGCCGTCAACGGTCACCTCATAAGCATTTTGATCGATAGTCAAACCGTCAATTGAAATGATCGACGCCGTCTCCGACTGTTCCTCTTGGTAATTGGCGCGGCGAAGATGAGCCTTCACCCTCGCCATAACCTCTCGGACACTGAAAGGCTTGGTAATGTAGTCATCTGCACCAAGCTCCAAGCCAAGGACTTTGTCAATTTCTTCGCTTTTTGCCGTCACCATAATAATCGGCATCAAAAGCTCGCGACGCATTTTACGGCAAACATCAAAGCCATCCATGCCCGGCAGCATACAGTCCAAAAGCACCAGATCAGGCCGCTCATCATAAGCTTTTTGAAGTGCCTCTTCGCCATCAAAAGCCGTAATCACCGCATACCCGCTGCGCTCAAGATTCGACTTTAGGATATGAACAATATTCGGTTCATCATCAACAACTAATATGGTAGCTTTCGTACTCAAAATATCCTCCATCAGCGCATAAAACGCAATTCATAAAATCGTCCAAAACTCATCTCACACGTGAACAAATTGTCTACGACCTTCAACGTGACGCCCATTTTTTTCAAACCCATCCTGCATGCAAACTGCAGTCTCCAGCCTTTGACGTAACACCTAGTTTTTTTGCAAACCCATCTGCATGCAAACGGTTAATGTCACTATTAGCCTTGCCGCTTTATGTCGCCGATCACACATATACGATCGACTTAGTTCCAGTCGAGTCAAAATCTATCTTCCTCGAATCCACTCCAGACACACACGGCTGTCCCAAACTCTGAACACAACCGCTCCGACGTCAAACGAACCTTCCAGCACGCACACATCTGTCTCTTCACAGGAGCCATGCAATTCCGCCAGTTTGTATCTTTCTTACACGAGCGCGGCTGTATCCCAGTGAAAATCGGAGTGAAATGCAATGTAAATCTCTCTTACACGCGCGGCTGTCTCCTGTCAATCCACTCATTTTATTGCTTAAGCTGAAAATCTCTCTTACACGCGCAGCTGTCTCGTTTGCAATTAAGTAATCGTAATCGGCAATCTAGACTAAATCTTTCTTATACGAGCAAGGCGGTCTCTTATACAATAACTCAGTCCTTGCACTGCTATACCAAATCCGATGCGTGCACGGTTGACGTCGCGCAAATCCTACTACTTGCCTCACAATGTTCACACCCTGACGATGGAAACATGTACTCAAGGGCACAGGGTTCTGCAAGTTACTCCTCAATAGACGGCGCCAGCACCTGCGCAATAATTAATCATCATCGCCAAAAAACGGTACCAACGAAAAAGCCTCTTCATCCGCAATGATCGTAACATCCGGATGCAACTGTAGAATTGAGGCTGGCATCTGCGGCGTAACCGGGCCCAAACAGGTCGCTTTCAGAACTTCCGCTTTTTTTCTTCCGGTAGCAATTAATACTATTCTTTCAGCACATAAAATACCCTTAATCCCAACCGTGATTGCATACCGCGGCACTTCATCACGCGTTTCAAAAAGCCGCTGATTAGAATCGATCGTACTTTCTGCGATCTTAATCACATGCGTCTCCGGAGTAAAACAATCTGCAGGCTCATTAAAACCGATATGCCCGTTGACACCAATACCCAACAGTTGAATATCTGCGTACCCAAATGACTCTAAAAGCTCGTCATACAAAGCACACTCCTCTTCAGCATCCTCGGTAAGACCATCGGGAACATAGGTATTGTCAGAATCTATATTCACCTTGTCAAAAAGATGTTTCTGCATGAAATACCGGTAACTTTGTGGATGAGAGCCATCAAGTCCTACATATTCATCAAGATTTACCGTTCTGACATCTGAAAAATCAAGATTCTCTTCCGCGCACATGCGGACAAGCTCCGCATAAGTACCGATAGGCGTGGATCCCGTCGCGAGACCAAGCACCGCCTTCGGTTTAATCCGCACCACGGACGCAATGAGTCGAGCTGCTTCTAAACCGACCTCTTGTTCATTCGAAACACAAATCAATTTCATAAAGTAACCTCCTGCATCATGTAAAATATCACGACAACATTAGAACAATATTCTAAAAAACCAAAGCTGCTTACTGTTTGACTTTTACAGCTTGATTTTCTACAGCTGGTCTGTTAAATCATCAGTCCACACGTTACATGTCAAAAACACCCTTGCAAAACAAGACACATCTTTGCACAAAACCCGCACAGTTCCATCTCTTCACCACACCACTACATGAGCACTTCCGACCGTCATCAAGAACGCAAAAAAGTAGCGTTAATGTCCTCATCAGAACTACATCTCAATATCATCTCTAAGATACTATGTATTCTACCATGTGTTGAGCTCTTCCATATAAAATCCACACAATCTACGACGACCAAACAACTCCAATCCCCTTCCGCCGCTCAAAAACCGCCTAACTCAACCTGCAACAGTTACACAGTCAGGACAACCCCATACTCACGACGATCCAACGACCCAAGCCTCACTTGCCAACTCTTCCGAAACTACCCCCTCTTAATCCAAACCCATCCTACACAAACTTCACCCGCAGACCCTCCAAAAACTGCCTCCTGCTTAACCCACGATGACCAACCAACTCGGATTCCATCCGCCTTTCCACCCCTCTACAATTTCCTCTCTTCACCCCCGAAGGTCAATTTTTCGATTATTTTTAAATAACTGGAAATCAGCCGCTTTACTCCGTCATTCCTCAACCTTCCCCCGTCATTCCGCCACATTAGCCCACCATCCACTGCCTTGTCCCGCCGCCTCTCCTCCCGCCCTGCCTCGTTATCCCCCGCCTTCCTCAGTCATCCTCTGCCTTGCCACGTTATCACCCGCCTCTCCTTCCGGTATTTCCACGCCTTTTTGACAGCTATTGACAGCTAAAGGGAGCTCTTGTCGGAAAAAAGTCGACAAATAACATCACATACTCCATTAAACTTGTCACATGGCTACTTATCTTCGAAAATATATCTGCGGCAAAAAAGCCCTCGACTATTGGAAGGTTCCCAACCTCCGAGGCGTGATCGAGCCCG
>JAAZKK010000097.1 GCA_012799825.1 Clostridiaceae bacterium
GAGGTCTTGCACGGTACAGAGGGGCGATCCTTCTTGGTAAGAGCAGATTTGCAGTCCGAGATAGATGAGTTCGTGGATGGTATAGTCGGGTGCGACTTGCATGAAAACGAGCGGCAGGGAGCAGACGCCTCTTTTGGTGTATTGTTCGGCGCCTTTAATACGGCAGGTATGGATCTTTATGCCTTGCGGTCGATAGAGCGGTTTACTGGTGAAGATGACGTGTTCTAGGGGGAACTCAACATTTTCGGGCTCGATTACGCCTCGGAGGTTGGGAACCTTCCAATAGTCGAGGGCTTTTTTGCCGCAGATATATTTTCGAAGATAAGTAGCCATGTGACAAGTTTAATGGAGTATGTGATGTTATTTGTCGACTTCTTTCCGACAAGAGCTCCCTTTAGCTGTCAATAGCTGTCAAAAAGGCGTGGAAATGCCGGGAGGAGAGGCGGTAGGGCAAGACGTGGAAAAACCGGAAGGAGAGGCGAGTGATAACCTGGCAAGGCAGAGGATGACGAGGTAAGGCGGGGGATAACGAGGCAGGGCGGGAGGAGAGGCGGCGGGGCAAGGCAGAGAATGACGGGCTAATGTGGCGGAATGACGGGGGAAGGTTGAGGAATGACGGAGTAAAGCGGCTGATTTCCAGTTATTTAAAAATAATCAACATGATTGACATCGATGATTATCAACTTGTCATTTTTCTTCTTCTCTTATGTACAAGTAAACTGAGGATTGAAATACGCCGTCTCTTTCTTCAAATTTCGCATTGCCGCCATATTTTTTTGCGACAGCTGAGACAGATGAAAGGCCAATACCTTCTCCATTGCGTTTAGAGGAGAGGAAAACACCGCCTTTTTGGCGGAGAGTGCCCTCGAAGCTGTTATCTACGGTGATGGTGAGTATCCTGTACTTCAAGTGGCTATTCACACGGATGAAACGATCTTCACCGTTCATTCTCGCACAAGCCTCAGCAGCATTTTCCATGAGATTACCGATGATAACGCAAAGATCACTCTCAAATTCAGGCGGCAAGAACAGCGGTACCGATAAGCTTACAGAAATATCCGCCCCTGCGCGCTTGGCCATGTCGGCATAATATGATGCAACGGCGTTTACGGCATAGTTTTCACAAAGAGGCGCTTCTCGTTCGGCGGGCAACTTCGCATTTAGAACTTTCAGATAGTTGCCGAGTTTTTCTCGATCATTCCGGTCGTAAAAGACCTTCAGGACCGTAAGTTGATGGCGCAGATCGTGTCGCTGAGCTTTGATCAAGGCATCGTTTTCAGCTATTCTTTGAAATTCTAATCGCTGAAGAGCAAGCTGGTGATTTACCGCTTCCATCTTATATTCCAGTTGCTTCTTTTCCGCCGCGATATGGAGAGATTCTCTCACATAGTGTCCGCTGACAATCCCTAGAGACAAAATAAATCCAAAGAATCCTATTAGAAAGAAAAATGAGAATGCTCCGGTAAGATGGAACCAATAATTTAATAATTCAAATAGTACAGAAACAGCTAAAATTACAATACCTGGACCAAAACGCCGAGCCGCAGGATTTTTATACTTCACCCATTCTTTAAACAAAGAGAACATAAAAGCTATGAAACTTAAAATGATAATGAGATGAAGATAGTTTAGGCTTTTGTAAAAGTCCATCCGTCCGGATAGTTGCAAAATAAGAGCTGCGACAACCGTGAAAAAGTTGCACCATAAAGCACACTTCACAGGTCGTCTATCTTTTGGATTAAGGACTAGAAGTCCGAAATGCAAGAAGGGAATAGGTGCAAGAAAAACGCCGAGAAATACCATGGCATGGAGCAGGGCAGGATAGGGAATTAACAATACGGTTAAATCACATTCGCCAAAACTCCAGATGCCTGTCAGAAAAGAAAAAAGACCTAAAAACATAAATGAAAAGCTTGATCGAATTGTTCGCATAAAAATCAGGGAACTTGCAACAGTGATTGAGCCGAGAAAGATTAAAGTGATGGAAAAAACAAAGAAAAAACCGTCTTGATTAAATTGTCGAGTAAGCAGAGCTTGGTTCGTGCCAACGCGGATTGCTGGGAGTTCCAGTGTATTTCGCTGGTTGGGAAAGCGATAGGTGATTTTGAGCGCAATCTCTTCATTTTGAAGAGGCAACTCAAGCGTGAACAAAGCGATGGGCGGATCGTTAAAAAAATCCGGATAACTGCCCTTTTGTCCATACTCCAATGCAAGGTTTCCATCAAAATACACCTTCATAGGTGCTGATATCGATCCTAAGAGAAGTTCTTTTCCTGCGGGTTCATCTATATTTGCAGTCAATGTTATAACAGATTGAGGTGGAAGTTTTTCCAAACTTGCCGGCAACTTTAATTTTCCGGAAATACCTGTATCTGTCTCGTATTCAACTTGATTAACGGTAAGCACTTCGCTGCTCTTAGAACGCATTATTGAGTATGATGCCGTTTGAGTCACAATAAAGCAGACGGCAAGCAAAAGCAGGATAAGGATTAAGAAGACAATTTTTTTACTGCAATTTCTCATAATTGTCCTCTCTCGGCATTTCAAATATTAGGCGTTCAAAGGCCTTGGTTGCTTTGCCAAGAGACTGACGTCGTATATACACAGCATCTCCGTTTTGCATGCAAAATGTTCTCAACTCTTGATTCAATTTAGTTACATAGTTGAGATTGACAATATAGCTTTGGTGACATCTGAAAAAATGTTCCGGTAGCAGTGGCTCGATGTCTCTCAGTTTCACCGTTTGGCTAGTCTTTACAGTGCCGGAGAGTGTGTTTAAATAGACAGTCTTGTCTTTCTGCTCAAAATATAGGACATGATCAAGTATTACTTTTTGGCTTTGTCCGTCAATTCGAAGCTTAATAACAGGAGCATTTTTGCGCTTATTCAAAGCGAAAGTCATCGCGTCTCGCACATCTTGGGGTTGCATAGGTTTCTCAAGATAGGCAAAAACTTTAAGGCGATAACTCTCCAATGCGTGTCCTTTACTGAACGTCGTAAAAACGAGAGTCACCATAGTGTCAAGTTCGCGTATTCTACTGGCAACATTTACCCCTTGCTGGACATTGCCTATGTAAATGTCGAGGAAAATAATATCGTACAGACCTGTTGAGAAATCCAGCAACAAATCTTCACAGGCTGAAAAAACGCGGCATTCGAAGGGGATCCCGCTATCTGAAACATAACGGAGCAACTGCTCTCTGTCATCGGGTATATCTTCACATACAGCAATTCTCAGCGGTGTTTCCAAAGTTGCACCATCCTCTTGGCAGATTTTTTTTATTATAACAGAGACATAATTTCGACACGCATCATGAACATATATTGATTAGATCGCTTAGCGAAGGTTTCACATTCATTTTTTATTTTTTTGCTGTCTTGTGCCGAGGAGCATACCGGTAACAATCAGCAACATACCAATGATACCCATGAGAGTAATATTTTCATCCAGTAAGATAACACTGATGATTAGCGTCACCAACGGTATCGAATAGATGTAGAGCGATGTCTTTAAAACTCCAATACTCCGGATAGCCATATTCCATAAAAGAAAACAGACAGCGCTTGCTACAATACCAAGATATAGCAATTTGAATACGTTTTCCCATGCTGGTGCGGAAAGAAAATGAAGTGGCTCCTTATTCATCAAAAATATCGGTAAAGTAGTCAAAACCCCGTAAAACATCATCTTCCTTGTCATCAGGGCACTGTTGTATTCATCCGACCAGCGACGGAGAAGTAAACCGTAAATGGCCCAAATCAATGACGCAAGAAGCGCCAAAATATCACCGGCAGGATTCAGTTTTAAAGTAACGACACCGTTATAGACTACAAAGACCATGCCGACAAAAGCCATCATAAAACCGAATATTTGCTGGCGTCTCAGACGTTCATCTTTATAAAAAATTGCGACAAGGAGAGCCGTCATGATCGGCGTCGTTGAAACAAGGATGCTGACATTTGACACGAGCGTAAGTGTGAGCGCCGTGTTTTCCGTCCAAGCATACAAGGTATTGCCCATAAGTCCCAGAAGAAGAAAACGCCATTCTTCTTTCAGTCGGAAATACCACTTGGGATAGATGATCCACATAGCCATATAGGCAATGGCAAAACGGATCAGCATCAGCTGTATGGGTTGCATGTGTGTCAGCAGGCTTTTACTGACGACAAAAGTAGAACCCCATACAATTACGCAAAAAATGGCCATCAAATGACCGGACAAATTTCTCTCTTTCAACGCGAACCTTCCCTTTAAGACATCTCAATTACACGTTGTCCTATTCAACCATGATTGTACTAAACCGGCAAGTCGGAGGAGCTCACAAAAGTAAGGCTCTTATGTATTTGCGCAATGATATGAATTGTTAAAATCTCAGATGACTGGAGTTGTCTGCAGTTTGTCAAATCGTGTTACCGGATAAGAAAAAGATGACATGCCTTTTCTTGCGTACAAAGACCTTCTTGGAAAGCAGCTTTTTTCTCGTATGATGTATGAATGAGAGTATATACTCTATGTAGCAGAAAGTAGGAGGTAACGATGAAAGAAAGTAGAGCAAACAGGATACTCTCTCTAACGCTTGACTATGTGGCTCAGCCGGGGATCAGTGCGACACCTTCTGAGAGATCGGTAGAGTCGTTTCAGAAAGCCTTTGCAGAAGAAATCCCTTATTTTAAAGAACATCCGGAGTATTGGGGTTTTTATCCGATTGAAAATGACCCCTTGGAAAGACAGATATTCTGGTTGCTGAGAAAAGGGGAGGGGGACAGGACTGTCGTCCTCATTCATCACTCAGATGTCGTAGAGATATCGGACTACGGCATTTTTGAAGAATGCGCTTTCTCGCCTTTAGAGCTTGAGAAGCAATTTCTAAAAGAAGTCGATATGCTTGAGCCCTCTTTTGCCGAAGATGTAAAAAGCGGCGGCTTTCTTTTTGGGCGGGGTACCGCTGACATGAAGGGTGGGGGAGCGATTCATTTGGCGCTTCTTGAAGAATACTGTCAAGAGCAAAACTTCCAAGGTAACGTCCTCATTCTTGCCGTGCCTGATGAAGAGAATCTTTCTTCCGGTATGCGCGGGGCACTTCATCTTATGGAGGAACTCCATGACAAATACGCTCTTGATTACGCGTTTCTCATCAATTCAGAGTCTTATAGTCCTCTTAACGGCAAGAGAAAAATTAGCTTAGGCAGCGTCGGGAAACTTCTCTTTTTTGTGTATATAAAAGGAAAGATGTCACACATAGGTATGGAGCAAGATGGTTTCAGTCCTATGGGACTTTTGGGCAAGATCATGTCTGATAGTGAGCAACGCCCTCTTTTCCTTGAAAGAGCCGGCGATGAAATCTCGCCTTCGCCCGTCTGGGTGTACGCAAGAGATAATAAAAACCTCTACGACGCCTCTATGGTGACCGGCGCTTTTGCTTGTATGAGTCTCCTGTTTTTTCATAAAGAGCCAAAAGAGTTGTCGGAGATTATGGAGACCTTTTTGAAAGATGCTTTTGACGAATACTTATCTTCTTTGAAAGCTTCCTATCGTGAGGCGGGAATAGATCGAGAAATCCCTTGGGAACCTGAAGTCCTCCGTTTTTCAGAATTCTCGAACGAAGTGGCTGACATTGATATCGACAATGAAAAAGAGAAGCTCGAGGGCATGGTGCTAAATGGAGAGATCAATTACGTTGAAGCCACGAGAAGACTGACCGAACAGATGATGAAAGGAAGGCAAAAAGAGACACCCGTCGTCATATATGGTCTTATTCCGCCTTATTATCCCGTCGCCAGCAGTGCAAAAGAAAAGATCGCTATTGAGCTTTTAGAAGAACTGAATGACTTTTGCGCTGAGCCGATTCATATCGAGCAGTTTTATACGGGTATCTCCGATCTCAGTTACACGAGGTCAATGAAAGCTGATGAAGCCGTTCATGTGATGAACGCTCTCATGCCTTTTTACGGCAAGGGGTATACCATCTCTTTCGATATTTTAGAAAAATGGCAACTGCCGGGTGTCAACATCGGACCTATGGGATTTGATCTTCACAAAAAGGAAGAAAGAGTACATAAAGAGGATCTTCTGGTGAAGACGCCGGAAATCATCGATCGCGCCATCCGTTTTGTGCTTTGCAAGTGATTGCCCGTTTTAAGATGACAAGACTTCTATAACTGAAATAAAGAAGACAAGAGATACTGATCTAAATTAATGGAAATCTTGTCCGCAGAAGGCCAGTGTCGAGGCCTTCTGTGAGCGCGATTTCCTAATTATGAGGAAAGAGTTCTTGTCGCTGTGATGAAAAACAGACTAGGGAGACTAGGGAGGTAATTTGAGTTTTGTACCTCCCTTGGTCGATTTTATATTGATTGTGTCGGGCAACTTATGTTGGCCAAAGTTATGATGATAATCGAAATTACTTACTGCGGGCTGCCGCTGTTGACAACAGGTTGAGCGTCCCGATTGCCGCATAAGACCACAAGAAGATTGGACACCATGGCAGCTTTTCGATCTTCGTCCAGCATAACAACGCCGTTTTCCGAAAGTTTATCCAGAGCCATTTCGACCATGCCAACGGCTCCCTCGACGATCAACTTCCGCGCATCAACGATGGCGCTAGCCTGCTGACGCTGCAGCATTACCGCGGCAATCTCTTTCGCGTAAGCAAGATACGTAATCCGCGCCTCTAGGATCTCAAGACCTGCATCGTATACCTTGGACTGAATCTCCTCCTTAATACGCCGAGCTACGACTTCACTCGAGCCGCGCAGGCTGCCTTCATCGGGCAAACCGTCGCCAGTCGTATCCACGTTGGGCGCTACGTCGTAAGGGTAGATGCGCACGATCTCACGAAGAGCTGCG
This sequence comes from Clostridiaceae bacterium, assembly GCA_012799825.1. Taxonomy (GTDB): domain Bacteria; phylum Bacillota; class Clostridia; order Saccharofermentanales; family DTU023; genus UBA4923. Next base: position 6,848 of record JAAZKK010000097.1, read on the forward strand.
TCGCACTGCAAGGAGAGGTATTCCTTGTAATTGTCTACATTAAAAACGGCTTTCGCAGTATCCACCACTTTCCAGATGACGGCAATGCCAATTTCAACCGGATTACCTAGACAATCGTTTACTTTCTGCTTGGCGTTGTTCAATGTCATGGCCTTGAGAGAAATGCGTTTGCCCGCCGCATCTACCTCCACCTTGGTGCCATCGCTTGAGATACTGACGCTTTGAGGATTGATTTGAACATCGCCGCTTTGACCAAGCTTTGTTTTGGCGGCAGGATTGACCGCCACAGAAAAGGGATGAACATAAAAGAAACCCGGTCCCCGCAGCGTGCCGGTATACTCACCAAATAAAGTAAACACGAGTGCTTCATTCGGTTTGAGCACTTTCAGACCGAAGAACGGAATAAAACCAATGATAAGCCAGATAATGCCAAGCACCAAGGGCAACGTGCCAATGGAATTATCATTTTCCAGTAAAATTGCACCGCCGATTACACAGGCTATGGCTGCAAGATAAAGTAATACGCACAAAATTAAGATCGGCATTCCGGGTTTGGCATTAAGTTGTTTTTCCTTCATTATTTGTTCCTCCAGAATTCGCAAACTTCGTTCGTTTAATTTATGTTCTATTAAATTCGTTTAATTTATGTTCCATTAAAATTGTAACGATCGTGAACAGAGACATGTAACCAACTTGTATGGACGATGTAAAATTGAGATAAACTTATCTGTCTAATTGGACGTGAGCTGTATGAATGTGCAGGTCGATTTATTGAACATCCGATAAACTTATCAATCAAATTGAACGTGAGCTGTATTTCAGGCGTCTACAATCGTCACATTTTTGAATAGATCACTTCAATTATCAAATTACGGAAAAGATCTTTCTGATAATTTATAAAATCATCTTATAATTAAGAATCTTTCTGATGGCGGTTTAAGAAATCATCGAGCGCTCTATCGATTTCTTCGCCATGCCCCACCATCATATGGCCGCCGTCCGGGAACGAGACGAGCGTGAGATCAGGAAATCGATGTTTAACCTTTTCTACTTTCTCATAACTTGCCACCGGGTCGTCTTCGGAATGTAGGATCAGAACCGGCACCTCTAATTCTTCGA
>JAAZKK010000091.1 GCA_012799825.1 Clostridiaceae bacterium
CGGGCTCGATCACGCCTCGGAGGTTGGGAACCTTCCAATAGTCGAGGGCTTTTTTGCCGCAGATATATTTTCGAAGATAAGTAGCCATGTGACAAGTTTAATGGAGTATGTGATGTTATTTGTCGACGTCTTTCCGACAAGAGCTCCCTTTAGCTGTCAATAACTGTCAAAAAGGCGTGGAAATGCCGGGAGGAGAGGCGGGTGATAACGTGGCAAGGCAGAAGATGACGGAAGAAGGCGGAGGATAACGAGGCATGGCGGGAGGAGAGGCGACGGGGCAAGGCAGTGAATGACGGGCTAATGTGGCGGAATGACGGAGGAAGGTTGAGAAATGACGGAGTAAAGCGGCTGATTTCCAGTTATTTAAAAATAATCGAAAAATTGACCTTCGGGGGTAAAGAGGGGAAATTGTAGAGGGGTGGAAAGGCGGATGGAATCCGAGTTGGTTAGTCATCGTGGGTTAATTTGCAAGATGACTAATTTACTTCACATCAAATATTTGAGATTTCTTATCATCATCCAGCCCCAAAAGACGATATTTAACAGCTTGAGAATGACGCTGCTTTCACGCCGTACGTACCAGTACGCTATTCCTTTTAGCCATGTTGATTCTCTTTTTTCATGATCTCTGGCGCGTTTTCGATGAATCATAGTCCGGATGATCTCATACGTGTAGATCACGAGCATTACGGCGCCTGCAGCGATGATGATGCCGTGGATAATCACAGTAAGTGCTTGGTCATCTCGTGTGAGCGGTTCAGGTGAATCTAGTCTTATACAGAGCAATTGGCAGATGATCAGAGCGAGCCAAGCTGTGACTTTGAGATAGAGAACAGCTTTGTTTGGGGGAAGAGCATGATGTCTTTCTTCTTCTATTTGCATCGTATCTAGCGGGAAGAACTCAACATAATCTTCAAATATGTCCTGATTTAACCGATTCTTACGATGATGCTCAAAGGAGTCCTCTAACATCAGCTTCTTTGCTCTATACAAAAAGAGCCAAGCATCACTAATTGTAGGAATGAGACGCTCATAAAAAATGTTTAGGAAAATGGTATAGACTTTATAAAATTTTTCCTCAACTGCGCGAGAATTAACCTTACTTATACTCGGCTTTTTACTGTAGTATTCCAAGGGTATTTGGTATTCTGAGATTCGCCCGTTTGTTAAATAAAAAGTGAAGGTGTAGTCATTATATTTCTCTCCTATATCATCTGAGCTGTTGTTCCTCAGAACCCAATTATAGGTGACGAAGCGAACCATTCCAACCGGCAAAAGGATGAACTGCTCATCTTTTGGAGGCTGTAAGGCAATCCACTTTCCAGCCGTGTAGATACCTGTATTTTCAAGGACTTCCTTAAAATCTAAAGCCGCGATCTCTCTATTGATTTCATCAGGAGAAAACGATAAGCCTAGTCCAGACATACCGTTTGGTGTGTTATGAGAAAAATGCGAAGTGTACAAATAATAGTTGTAAAAAAATGCTACGGTTCCAATGACTAATATCGCAATGGAGCCGGCAACAAAGTCAGTTTCGGTTGCATCCGTAAGCATGTAACGGATCAGTATAAACGTTAAACCGGCAAAAAAAAGACCGAGTATAACCCGCCAAATTGAGAGACGAGGGCGATAAATCTTCTGCTCTATATGATAGCGCACGTAGGTTCTCCGATCTAATCTATAATCTATATAGGTGTATGTCTTCTAAGTGTATGTCTTCGCAATATGTCATCACTGAAATTATAGTTTCGCATCTTCACTAACATTATAGTTTCACTTCTTCACCGAAATTACAGCTCCGCGTCCTTACCGCAATTATAGTTTCGCGTCTTCACCACAATTGCAGCTCCGCTCCCTCACCATAATTACAGCTCGCATCTTCATCATAATTATAGCTTCGCGAAAGTGCTTAAAGTAAATAGAAGATAAAATAAGTCACCGTTGCCGGCGGTTCTACAATTGCCTGATCTAATCGAAAGCGTACTGATCTTCCGCAAATCGCTCGCGAATCGCTGCGATTCGCTGTTTCCGACAACTCAAAAGACTGCTTGATTTTATCGTATGTGTACGGTAGCCTATGCCACCGTTTCTGATGACTCGAAAAGCTTTTTGCCCCTTACTGATGGTATTCAGCGAAAAAAGCTACTGTTTCAGATAACGTGAAAGATTGCCTGACCTAATCGAGAGCGCACTGCGCATTTTGAGGGTGTACTACGTATAGCGTGAATCTCCGTTTGCGACAACCCGAAAAACTGCTTGATCTAACCGAGGGCGCACTGCGGCGTACTGCGTTTTGCTGCGCTTACGCGCATCGCCGTTTCCAGCAGCTTCGATTTTGCTGGCAGTCAGCTTACATACACCAATAGAGTCAGCTTACATCCACCAATAGAGGCGGCGGGCGACGGGCGACGGGCGTCAGTCGGTGTTCGGTATCAAAATCAACATCGAGCGCATACGACAAAATCTCGGTGGGCGGTGGACGTTAGGCGTTAGGCGCCAATTTTATATCTACTAAAAGTTTCTTTTACAAACCGCGATAGAAGCGGTAGTCATTCTTTTCAATCTCAGCCATGGTTGGCATAGGGAAGAATTTCTGCTTCTCTTGGTCGGCCACCATAAACCCATGGCGAATCTTGCGGTAAGACTCCTTGGTAAAGGAAGTATCAAGGGTGATGGCTTTGATATATTTGTCATCCCGACTGCGCAGATCAAGGACGGCGTCGCGCAACTTCGAAGGATGAACGCCTTCCAAAGGTGATTGTATGAGGAGATTCGTCTCGAAGTTCACAAGGAACTCGTCGACGTTCAAGTTCACCTGTACATATAACAGCCGCGGCACACTGATGATGTTCTCCGGGTTGGTAAACCATAGACCAAAGTCCCGCATGTTGTATTTGGCAAGGGTCAGCATGCTAAGAGGAGTGAGCTCAGCGTAGACACGAGGGTTTTGTTCTTCAACTGGGACGTACTTCCCCGGCGGAAGAGGATAGCAGGCTCCGTCCGAATTGGCGATGTAAAGAGTCTTTATAGCATCGATATCAATATGCTCCAGCACCCGATAACTGGAGATATACTTAGTCGCCTTGGGTCGCCCATCCGGGTGAGGTTTAAGTTGTTCTAGAGCTTCGTCAATCCGGAAATACGGATGCCTATAATTGATATCAATTTCAGCAAAGATCAGCTTGCCTGAATAAAAGGAGGCTGAACCATAGCTGTAGCGGAAGCCAAAGTCATCGGGCGTGAGCTGGCTTAGCACGAGGGAAGAGTTCGGATAGCAAATCATATAAAGATGTGGCTCATAATTGTTTGTCATTTAATTTACCCCCAATAAGCTTGTAACATTGGCGCTATCACCAGCGCCACCATGGACATAAGTTTAATCAGGATATTAAGAGCGGGACCGGCAGTATCCTTAAAAGGGTCTCCAACTGTGTCGCCCACTACGGCAGCTTTATAAGCCTCACTGCTCCGACCGCCCTCCTCCTCTGCTTCCGCCATTTTCTTGGCGTTGTCCCATGCGCCTCCGGAATTTGACATAAATATGGCTAGGCCGACCCCCGTGATTGTGACGCCGATCAATAGTCCTAGCAGCATCTGATTGCCGCCCAAGAAACCGACGAGAACGGGCGCGATCAGAGCCACTAGACCTGGCGGCAGCATCTCCTTCAGCGCCGACTGAGTGGAAATATCAATACAGCGGCGGTAGTCAGGCGCCTGGGTGCCCGCTAAGATACCAGGCATCTCCCTAAACTGACGGCGAACTTCCGCAATCATCTGATAGGCAGCCTTGCCCACTGCACTCATAGTAAGAGCTGAGAACAGGAAAGGTATCACCGAACCTATCAACATACCAACGATTACATTGGTGTTCGTAATGTCTACTGTACCAATCCCCGCCTGATCCTTGAATGAAGAGAAAAGAATAATGGCCGTCAACGCCGCTGATCCAATCGCAAAACCTTTACCGATAGCAGCAGTAGTGTTGCCCACGGCGTCCAAAGAATCTGTGATTTGCCGAACTGATCGGGGCAACTCCGCCATTTCGGCCAGACCTCCGGCGTTGTCAGCAATGGGTCCATAGGCGTCCACAGCAAGTTGGATACCAAGTGTCACCAGCATCCCCACCGCCGCAATACCCACGCCATAAAGTCCGGCCAATAGATAACTGCAAAGGACTGCTGCGGCAACAATCAGGACCGTGGGAAAAGCGCTGCGCATGCCAACGCTAATGCCTGTAATGATGGTCGTGGCGGGTCCGGTTTCAGTGGCTTTAAGGATGGAGACCACAGGCTTTTTTTCCGTGCCCGTGTAATATTCGGTGACCTGCCCTATGACAACACCTGCGACAAGACCAATGATGGTCGCACCGAAAATGTGATAGATGCCGACGTTCCCATAGGTCTCATCGCCGATAAGCACTTTCATCAAGATAAACACAAATACCGTTGCCGCGCCAGCGGCACCAAAAGTGCCGGCGTTGAGTGCCTTTTGAGGATCACTGCCGGGCTTGGTACGCACCACAAAGGTGCCCGCAATGGAGGCGACTACACCCACCGCCGCCACCAAAAGGGGCAGCAGCATCAATTTGATTTTAAGTTCAGCGCGGGCATTTAAACTAAGTCCAAGAATCATGGAGCCCACGATGGAGCCCACAAAGGATTCAAAAAGGTCGGCGCCCATGCCGGCTACATCGCCAACGTTGTCTCCGACGTTATCGGCGATGGTAGCAGGGTTACGGTAGTCATCCTCAGGAATGCCGGCTTCTACCTTACCCACCAAGTCGGCGCCCACGTCGGCTGCCTTCGTGAAGATACCGCCGCCCACCCTAGAAAAGAGTGCGGTAGAGGACGCTCCTAGGGAAAAAGCTGTGCCAAGCGGTAGAATCACCGTATCTAAGGTCACCTCATCGGCACCGTAGACACAGATGCCAAAAAATAGCACCAGAAAAAGTCCGATCAAAGCCAATCCCACTACACTCATTCCCATGACGGAACCGCCGGAAAAAGCCACCTGAAGAGCCGCATTAAGCCCATTATCATTGGCAGCTTGCGTCGTACGGGAGTTGGCCGCAGTTGCTACACGCATGCCTATAAACCCTGCCAAGGCAGACGCAACAGCGCCCAACAAGAATGCCACGCTTTGAAGACGCAGGGCACCCTGATTGCCAACAGCCAGCAAAATGGTGACCAACAGGATGAAAGGCGTTAACACCTTGTATTCCCGCGAGAGGAAAGCCATGGCACCCTCAGCGATGTGACCACCGATTTTTTTAAGCGTCGGGTTGGTAACTTCTTGGCGATAGATCCACCTCGTTTTACCAACGACAAACATCAATGCGAGCAGACCGCCACCTAAGGCGATATACAAAGCAGTAGAGATCACTGACACCATTCCTTTCATAAACACAGACGCAGAAGAGCATAATTATCAGACAAGGTCACAAATGCACATATTTTTAGACAAGCACACTTTAATCCATCCTGAGCGCCTATGGCAAGGCTTAACCCGGAAAGTCTGAAAAAACAGCGATTCTGACCATCTTTTCGTGTAAACTTCACTCTCGTTTCTTTATGATATTATCCACTATTCCGTACATCTTGACAGCGTTTTTGTATATACTTTCGCTCTCATTTCTCTTTGGAAACTGTAACCGTGCCGTACATCTTGACATCACTCATGTGTTAACTTATATCCTCGTTTCACATGTAAAAACTGCAACCATGCCGTACGTCTTGACAGAATTCGCGTGTATGCTTTCGCCCTCGTTTTTATGTAAAAATTGCAACAATTCTGCGCTCTGATAGCATTTTTGTGTAAACTTTCACTGTTATTTTTCTCGCTTTTTGACCGTAAAATGCTATTATTCGTCAAATCATCAATGAAATGAAGTAGATTAGCTCAATAGTTCAGTTAGTACGCAGATTGACTTTTCCTCGTATAATCTTCAAAATACGTGCATATTTAACTATATTTCATTTTTTAGTAAATCTATGGATCAAAGGAGAAAAGAAAAAATGAAGAGAAAATCATATTTCACTTTTGCAGTCGCTCTGATGCTCTGTCTGACACTGCTTGTGGGGTGTGCGGGTCAAACCACGAAACCGACGGAAACCGACGGGCCGGCAACACCATCCGGAACAGACACAGCGCCCTCAGAGAGCAAACAAGACGAAACGGATCCTGGAACGTCGACTGATACGGCACCTATTAAATTAGGCGGCATTGGTCCTCTAACCGGTAGCGCGGCTGTTTACGGCGTTGCTGTGGCCAACGGCGCAAAGATTGCCGTCGATGAAATCAATGCATTAGGCGGCATGCAGTTTGAACTGAACTTTCAAGATGATGAGCACGACGCAGAAAAATCGGTCAATGCTTACAACATGTTGAAAGACTGGGGCATGCAAATATTGGTCGGAACCGTCACCACTGATCCCTGCATCGCTGTAGCAGCAGAAAGTTTCAGCGACCGCATCTTCACACTGACGCCCTCTGCTTCGTCGCCTGCCGTTGTCGAAGGTAAAGACAATGTTTACCAGATGTGTTTCAGTGACTTAAACCAAGGTATCGCTTCGGCGCAGTACATTCAAGAAAAGGGGCTCGGTACAAAAGTTGCGATTATCTACAACAATGCTGATGCCTATTCGACAGGTATTTACAATAAATTTATTAGTGAAGCTGCAGACAAAAACCTTGAAGTTGTAAGCTCAACAACATTCACAGATGATACGGCAAACGATTTCTCCGTTCAGTTGATGGAAGCGCAAAAAGCCGGAGCTGATTTACTTTTCCTTCCGATTTATTACGAACCGTCCTCGCTCATTTTGGCACAGGCTGATTCGATGGATTATGAACCGGCTTTCTTCGGAGTTGATGGTATGGATGGCATTTTGACAATGGAAAACTTCAACACTGAGCTGGCTGAAGGCGTCATGCTATTAACTCCATTTGCCGCGGATGCGACAGACGACCTGACAGTGTCTTTTGTCGCAAAATATAAAGAACTTTATAATGAAATCCCGAACCAGTTTGCCGCCGACGGTTATGACTCGGTCTATGCTATCTACGAAGCGCTGAAAGACAGCAATGTCACGGCTGAGACACCTGCCAACGAATTATGTGATCTGCTTATTGGGATATTCAGTGGTGGAGATTTCGTATTTAACGGGCTAACTGGCGTAGATATGACTTGGTCAGAAACGGGTGAAGTTGCAAAAGCCCCGAAGGGGATGGTCATCGAAAACGGGGTTTACATCGGTATGGATTAATTAAACACATAGTGTGTTTAGCATGTATATGCGATCAACTCTTGCGTCGGAAAGGTGGCGACACCTTTCTGACGCTGTTTTTGCACGTTAGGATATGTTTATGACTTTTTTATCCTATCTAATATCAGGTATTAGTCTCGGCAGCATCTACGCGATCATTGCCCTCGGTTATACGATGGTTTACGGTATCGCTAAGATGCTAAATTTTGCCCATGGCGATGTTATTATGGTCGGCGGTTACATGTCCTTTATGGCCACGACCAATTTCGGTTGGCCGCCGCTTCTCTCCGTCTTATTCGCAATGGGTGTTTGTACCGTACTTGGCATCTTGATTGAGCAACTTGCTTACAAGCCGTTGCGATCGGCACCGTCTTTGGCTGTCCTCATTACGGCAATAGGAGTCAGCTATTTTCTACAAAATGCGGCGCTTCTCATCTGGTCCCCCAATCCGAAAAGTTTTACCTCAGTCGTACTCTTCGATTCTGTGCGTCTTTTTGACGGGAAGTTGATTATCTCGGGCACCACCATCGTCACGATTGTCGCTTGCATCATCATCATTGTGGCTTTGAATACCATCGTCAACAAAACAAAGGTTGGCAAAGCCATGCGCGCAGTCTCTGAAGATAAAGACGTCGCTCAACTTATGGGAATTAGCGTGAATAAGACCATCTCCATAACCTTCGCCATTGGCAGCGCACTTGCTGCTGTGGCGGGTGTTCTGCTCTGCTCTGCGTACCCGATTCTTATGCCTACAACGGGTGCTATGCCCGGTATCAAGGCTTTTACGGCTGCGGTCTTCGGAGGCATAGGATCGATACCTGGCGCATTCCTAGGCGGAATTTTACTCGGCGTCATTGAAATACTCGGCAAGGCTTACATCTCCACCCAGTTATCTGATGCGATCGTTTTCGCCGTATTGATCATTATCTTGCTCGTTAAACCTACCGGCCTGCTCGGGAAAAAAGTGTTGGTCAAGGTGTAACCATGAAAAGTTTAAAATCACGATATAATATCGACAACTGGCTAACGTACGGCCTCGTCATCTTCGCTTACATTGTTATGCGCATCTTGATCGCCAACGGCAAAGTTTCCTTTGCTCTGCAAGGTCAACTCGTACCCATTACAGTTTACATAGTGATGGCTGTCTCATTAAACTTGACCGTCGGCGTGCTCGGCGAACTGAGCCTCGGACATGCCGGTTTTATGAGTGTAGGCGCCTTTAGCGGAGCTATTTCAGCTACATTATTGGAGTTATCAGTTAGAACTACACTGCCGGCGTGGATGCGCCTTGCGTTAGCTATGATTATTGGAGGCATCGTCGCCGGATTTTTTGGCTTTCTTATCGGTATCCCTGTCCTGCGTCTGGAGGGCGACTATCTTGCGATTGTCACCCTCGCGTTTGGTGAAATTATCAAGAACGTGATCAACGTCATCTATATTGGTTACGACGCAAATGGCATCCGAATTAGCACTGAAAGCGCCAACGCGCTTAATCTCGGCGAAAATGGCAAAATAATTTTAAGTGGGCCCATGGGCGCAATCGGCATTACGAAGATATCTACATTCACCGCTGGTTTTATTCTCATATTAATCACTTTGTTCATTGTCCTAAACCTCATTAACAGCAGGGCGGGGCGCGCGATCAAGGCGGTTAGAGATAACAAAATCGCAGCCGAGTCCGTCGGCATCTCCACTTGGAAATATCGCATGATGGCTTTTGTCACATCTGCAGCGCTTGCAGGCGCTGCCGGCGCCCTGTACGCGCTCAACTATTCCACCGTTGTCGCCCGAAAATTTGACTTTAACACATCTATTCTCGTGCTTGTCTTTGTCGTCTTAGGCCGCATGGGTAACATTCGCGGATCCATCATTGCGGCGACGGTTCTGACCGTTTTACCTGAATTATTGCGCACCTTTAATGAAGTGCGTATGCTCGTTTATGCCGTCATCTTGATCCTCGTTATGTTAGTCAGAAATAACACGACGCTTCAACATCTCTATCAAAGAATAGTCACAAAGTTAAGATATGATCGCCCGCCTGCGGAAGAAGGAGACGAAGCATGAACAGGACGACAACAAAGACAAAAATGGTGCCATTGCCGAGTCAATCCATAATCCCCGAACGCGACACGGCAAAGACACCGATTCTCGAAGTCCACCGACTTGGCATCAATTTCGGCGGTCTCGTGGCCGTTGATGATTTTAACATCGCCGTTGGGCGTACTGAAATTTGTGGTTTAATCGGTCCAAACGGAGCCGGCAAAACGACTATTTTCAACCTGCTTACAAAAGTCTATAAGCCGACAAGTGGCGCGATCTTGCTGGATGGCAAGGACACTTCCAACATGAATACGGTACAGATCAATCAAGCCGGTATCGCAAGAACGTTCCAAAATATCCGACTCTTCCCCTCATTGTCTGTCGAAGACAATGTCAAAATAGGCTTGCACAATCAGGTCAAATACAGCATGATTAGCGGCGTTCTTCGCTTGCCTGTTTTCTTTTCGTCCGAGCGCCGTGCCAGAGAACGCGCCATGGAGCTGCTCGACATATTCGACATGACACATCTTGCCTCTCACCGTGCAGGATCACTGCCGTACGGCGCGCAGCGCCGCCTCGAGTTTATACGTGCATTGGCCACTAATCCGAAACTTCTTCTGTTGGACGAACCTGCCGCCGGAATGAATCCTTCCGAGACTGAAGAATTGATGAGCAACATCGAGAAAATCCGTGACCAATTTCAGATTGCCATTATGCTGATCGAGCATGACATGCGCCTTGTTATGGGCATCTGTGAAGGCATTGCGGTACTCAATTACGGCAAAATAATCGCCAAAGGCACACCGGAGGAGATCCAATCAAACCCGCTCGTGATTGAGGCGTACCTTGGCAAAAAGAATGGTAGGCTGTCATGTTAAAAGTTAACGGCATCCACGTCTTTTACGGCAACATACACGCTATCAAGGACGTCAGTTTTTATGTCAATGAGGGTGAAATCGTCACTTTAATCGGGGCAAATGGCGCAGGAAAGTCGACAATCTTAAAAACTGTATCCGGATTGGTACGACCTGCTACAGGCACCATTGAGTTTTTGGGCAATAATATCGTCAACTTAAGCCCACATATAATCGTGCGCAAAAGGCTGGCACACTGTCCTGAAGGACGCCGCCTCTTCTCGCAGATGAGTGTGGAGGAGAACCTTGAGATGGGCGCCTATACGCGCGAAGACGCCGATATCGAAGCTGATATGGAAGATGTCTTCCAACGCTTCCCCATCCTTAAAGAGCGCCGCAATCAACTGGCCGCCTCACTTTCAGGTGGTGAACAGCAAATGCTGGCCATGGGACGCGCGATGATGGCAAAACCGCTACTCCTCATGCTCGACGAACCATCGATGGGGCTTGCGCCTATTCTCGTTGAACAAATCTTCGAGATGATCGCCGAACTAAACAATGCCGGCACAACCATTCTTCTCGTTGAGCAAAACGCTCAGATGGCCCTCTCTATCGCGAATCGCGGTTATGTTCTAGAGACAGGCTCGATAGTGACAACGGGAAATTGTGCCGATCTTCTAAATGACAAACGAGTTAAGAAAGCGTATCTTGGCGGTTAAACAATGTGCAACATGCATCATCATTTGCAGTAGAATAATATTATCGAGCCTTAGAAGATAGATAGACAAAAGGTGCTGTTTCGGCATGTCTAGGACTTCTATTATCGAGCCTCAGTAGGTAGAGACAAAAAAGCTGTTTCGGCATGCCTAGGACTTCTATTATCGAGCCTCAGTAGGTAGAGACAAAAAAGCTGCCTAGGCTTGCCTAGATCTCCAACCATTGACTCTTAGTAAATTAGCAAACAAGGAGACATAGCATGATGATTAACATCCTGATTGTTATAGCTGTTATAGTGACGATGAGTGTACTCTTAAGCGTCGCATCGGATAAATCAGGAATACCGATGCTTTTGTTTTTTATCGTTTTTGGTATAGTGATCGGCAGCGCGCTGCCCTCTATGCCCTCTAACGCTTTTGAAATCGCTAATAAAGTCTGCTCTATCGCACTCATTTTCATCATGTTTTATGGCGGATTCGGAACAAACTGGCGCGCAGCAAAACCGGTTGCGGTAAAAGCACTCATTCTGGCCTCGTTCGGTGTCTTCCTTACCGCAGGCATCACGGGGCTTTTTGTCCATCTTGTTATAGGCTTCCCGCTTATCGAGTCGCTCCTGCTCGGCAGCGTGATCGGCTCGACAGACGCCGCCTCTGTCTTCTCAATTCTCAGGCGGCGCAAGTTATCGCTTAAGGATAATACGGACTCCTTGTTGGAGATGGAATCCGGCTCCAACGACCCCTTCTCCTATATCTTGACCATTGTTTGTCTTTCGCTGATCATCGACAGAATCAGTCCGGGGCAAGCCTTCCTCACGCTTTTCTTGCAAGTAAGTGTAGGAACAGCCGTTGGGGCTGTCATATCAATTATCGTTGTTTTTTTCATCAGACGAAATATCTTTTTTAAAGGCGGCGGCAATGAAGTTTTTACGATTGCGATCGCTCTGCTGGGTTATGCCCTTGCTGAACTGCTGAGCGGAAATGGCTACCTTAGTGTCTATATTATCGGCATCGTTTTGGGTAATCAGGATTTCGAGCCGAAGCGAGATCTCGTCGCCTTTTTCGAGGGAATCAATATGCTCGCCCAAATTGCCATCTTCTTCATCCTCGGTCTACTTTCAGATGTGGGAAGTATCGTCCGTGTTTTTCCGGTTGCGCTCGCCATCATGGCATTTATGACACTGATATCAAGACCGGTCAGCGTTTTCGGGCTGATGGCGTTCATGCCGAATTCATCTTTGCAGCAAAAAATTGTTGTCTCTTGGGCTGGAATTCGCGGAGCGGCAAGTATCGTTTTTTCAATTGTGGCTGTCAGCAGTGTTGAACTGCAATATGATCTCTTTCATATAATCTTCACGATTGTTTTGTTGTCGCTAGCCATACAAGGCGGTTTGATGCCGACTGTCGCCATTAAGACGAATATGTATGACCCGGAAGGCGACGTCATGAAAACATTTACCGACTATGAGGAAGAGAAAAATGTACAGTTTGTCCTGACAGAGGTTTATGAAGGACATCCGTGGATCGGCAAAGCCTTAAGGGATGTTTTCTTGCCTCAAGATATTCGCGTGACCATTGTCGAGCGTGGTGATGAACAGTTTATTCCGGACGGCAAAACCATCATCGAACAGAACGATAGTCTCGTTCTCAGCGCCCTTCACTACAAAGAAAAACTTGGCAATTTCTCACTTAGGGAACGTGTCGTCAAAAAAGGCGATCGATTTGATGACAAATTCATCCGCGACATTAAGTTGCACAAGAACGAACGCATTATTCTTCTGGAGCGTGCCGGAGAAATCATTATCCCCACCGGCGATGTCCAAATAAAACAAGATGATATCATTGTCATCAACCAGTATCGTTAGCTTTACGATATCCGAATAAAGCGATTCAACATCATCGTCAGTAATCAATACCGTTAGTTTTGACATATATTCGGGTAAAGCGAGACAGACATGGCTGAATAGTCATATCGCCTTTGTCAAATAATTCGTATTTGATGTCAGAAATGCAATAGAACATCTTATATATGTAAATGTTTTGTAAATTGTTGCGCTGTCAAGGATATTTCGCACAGTTTCTGCCACACTTCGCCGAATAAGTTCATTCAGAATGAATTCTTTTTTGCATCCTCATTCGGATGTACAATTTTATTAAGACGTAGTTCCCTTTCCCCTCCTTGTGGTTTCGCCTTTAAATTTTATCCTACTAATCTTGAAGGGGAACTAGGTCTCTTATGGGTATGCGGGACGTATCGCACATGATATCGAGGTGATCGATTTAGTTCATTTTTAAATGAGAAGGATTAAGTTATGAAAAATGTGAATATTAGCAGAATTTTGTGGGGCGTAGCACTGGTAGCGATCGGTGCAATTTTTGCGTTGAATGCGCTGGGCATTACCGATATTAACATCTTTTTTAGAGGATGGTGGACTTTATTTATCATCATTCCATCCGTCATCGGTTTGTTCAGCAGACAAGGAAAGTTTGTCAGTTTAATCGGGCTTGTGATCGGAGTTACTTTACTTCTCTCTGCTCAGGATATTATTGACTTCGCTCTCCTTTGGAAATTAGCAATTCCGATCATCATCATTTTGATTGGTTTGAAGATGATCTTCGCCTCCCCTTTTAATCGAAATACGACCAAAAGAATCAATGAATTAAAAAGAAATGGCACCGGACACGCAAGTGATAGCGCTGTTTTCTCTTCCCATAAGATTGATTTTAACGGACAAGTTTTTGAAGGCGCGGTATTAGATGCCGTATTCGGGAGCATTACGTGCGACCTTCGACAAGCTCTCATTGATAAGGACTGCGTCATCACCGCCTCCGCTGTTTTTGCGGGCATCGACATTCAAGTTCCGGATCATCTTCAGGTCAAGGTAAATTCCAATGCGCTTTTCGGGGGCGTCTCCGATAAGAGAATAAAGACGGATCAGCCCGACGGTGCCGTAACACTGTATATAGAGGCAAATTGTGTCTTTGGAGGGATTGACGTCATATGAATACTTGGCACAGCATTGTAAAATACGCCGCCATCGCTTTGGCCATCTTGTTGATTATCGGAGCAATTGGAGGAATCATACATATTATCTCCTTTTTGGTTCCGGGTTTCTCCTCTAAAGCTGTCGGTGAATCTAAGACCTATGAAATTAAAAATGAAATAAGCATCTTAGATATCGACATTCGCGCCATCAATCTTGAGGTAAGAACATCGACCGATTCCAGCATCAGGGTAGAAAGCAATTATAAATATTTAACCGTGACAGAAAAGGACAATCGCCTTATCATCAAGGACAAAAAAGTGCCTTTCTACAACTATCAGGGCATGGCGATAACGAGACTTTATATTCCTAATGAGAAGATTTTTGATAGAGTTGACTTTAACTCAGGCGCCGGCAGAGCCGATTTGGAAAATCTGCAAGCAAAGTCTATTTATATGAAGTTTGGTGCCGGACAAACCTCGATGAAAGATATCTTTGCAAGTGAGAATGCATTTATCGAAGCCGGCGCGGGACAACTGATTATCAAAAACAGTTCATTTCACAATCTGGATCTAGATATGGGCGTAGGTCAATTTGATTTTTCCGGAACGCTCTTAGGCAGAAACATGTTGAAGATGGGCGTCGGATCAAGTCGTATCGATTTAACAGGCTCTTTGGATGATTATACGTTAAGAATCGAGAAAGGACTTGGCGATATTCGTGTAAACAACAATAGTGTAAAAGACAATACAATACTGGGAAAAGGCGACCATGAGCTTTACTTTGAAGGAGGCGTCGGCTCCGCTAAAATCAACTTCTCAGAGTAAAGAAATTGTCGACATCTAGATAGCGCACAGTGTACGAACAACACGTGACTTGACATAGTGATATTGATTTTTCTTTAAAGGTGGCGCCTGCTCTGCCGGGGCCACCTTTTCAGTCTAGCGCCTTCGATGCTGATCCTCGGAATAGTAGGCATCTCTAGCTTTTTTCACGTAAGCAAATATGCCCATCATTCCTACAAAAACACCACCTACTAGACAAAGAAAAGAAATAATACTTATTATGAAATTAGCAGGCAGAACCTTTGCCACTTGTAACGCAGACAAAATGACACTCACAACTAAGAGTACCCCGCCCGTTATAATCATCTTTTTCTCAGAAAATCGACCCAAAGTAATCCTTCCTTTGCCTAGTATCTCTTTTATTAGAACAAGGGTTCTATGTGTTTCTCTCACGCATTCCCATTAATGAAGGAAAATTGTTTAGCCGGCGTCTCAACATTTTGCTTTGTGCTCACCTCGCCTCAAAACGAGGGAAATGACAGCAGAATAAGACAGATACAGACGGGCGTGAATTCATTCTCCTCATGACTCCGGAGTCTCAAAATCATATACAACGGGACGGTCTTTAAAGAGCCAGCATGCCACAGTATGTTTGTTTCCTAAATCAAATTCAGATGGCCTTTTCACATCACAAAGTCCACTGATCATCTGATCGCAGCGCGGGTGAAAACGACAGCCTGCAGGCGGCGCGACTAAGCTGGGAGGTTCTCCGGCAGGCACCTCTTGAAACTCGTCGACATTCTTTGGGTCGGGGTCTGATGTCGCCGCCAACAGAGCGTGCGAATAAGGGTGCGCCGTTTCATTGATCAACTGTGATTCAGGAGCTTTCTCGATCACTTGACCGGCATACATAACGTAAATGAATTCTGAAAAATAACGAACGGTGGCAAGGTCATGAGTGATGTAAATAACCGCTAAGTTGTGCTCTTCCTGCAGGGTGCGCAAGAGCTTTAAAATTTCGACGCGGACAGAAGCATCAAGCATGGATACAGGTTCATCCGCCACTAAAAGAATAGGGTTCAAAATCATCGCCCTTGCAATAACAACGCGTTGTTGCTGGCCACCACTCAGCTGATGAGGGAACTTCTTCAGAAAATCTTCAACAGGCGTCAAACGCACTTCCTCAAGAGCTTGCCGTACTCGTTCATAGCGTTCGTTTCGATCCTTGACACCGTTAATTTTTAGCGGTTCCTCTATGATCGTCTGAACATCCATGAAGGGCGCCAGCGCGCCATAGGGGTCCTGCTGAACAAATCCGATTTTGCGTCGAAGATTCTTGAGGTCATTCGACTTTAAATCATTGATGATTTCGCCGTCGAAAGTAATGGTGCCTCCTGTAGGCGTGTTGATTCTTAGAATTGTCTTCATTAAGCTCGTCTTGCCGCAGCCCGACTCGCCTACAATAGCAATCGTCTCGCCGCGCCTCAGCTTCAAATCAACACCGTCAACAGCTCGAACGAAACCGGCGTGTTGAATACCGCGTTTACGAAGTTCAAAGTAAACTTTAAGGTTTTCAATGATCAGGATGAAATTATCCTCTTCACCATCATCTACAGATAGATCAGGATTTTTTACAGCTACGTTCTTGATGTATTCTGTCATGATTCTTCACTTTTCCCTTCATAAAGCCAGCATTTAACACAGTCTTCGCCAAAGTTGTAAACAGGCGGTTCTTCATCACACTTCCCGAAGCGGTGATCGCAGCGATCCTTGAATCTACAGCCCGACGGCGGATTAATAAGGGAGGGCGGTGCGCCATCGATGAATTCCGGCTCCTCGCGTTCACGAAGTCGGGGAACACTTGCCATGAGTTTTCTCGAATAAGGATGGCGTGGCTTACTGAAGAATCGATGCGACTCACAAACCTCCACAATCTGACCGGCATACATAACAGCCACAATATCCGCCAGTTCTGAAGAAGTCGAAATATCGTGCGTAATGAGAATAAAGCTGGTGTCTAGATTAGCCTTAATTCGCTTCAACAAGTTAAAAATATTTGCCTGTGTTAAGACATCCAACGCTGATGTAGGTTCATCCAAGATGACCAAGTCCGGACCTGTAATAAGAGACATGGCAATGGCCACACGTTGACGCATTCCACCTGATAATTCAAATGGGTAACGCATGAGGAAGTCGACCGGCACACCGACATTATTAAACATCAAAGCCGCCTGTTGTATAGCTTCGTCTTTCTTCATACCAAAGTGGACCATCATGGGTTCAGCCACTTGGTCACCGACTCTCAGAACAGGATTGAGGGAATTCATCGCCGCCTGAGGAACCATTGACATCTTGACCCAGCGAATTTGAGTGCGGTACTCCTCCTCGTTCAGCGCCATGGTGTCGACATCATGCAGTAACACCTCTCCCGAATAGTGAGCGACATTTCTCGGCAGCAAGCGGAGGATTGCCTTCGCCAAAGAGCTTTTGCCACAGCCTGACTCACCGACGACGACGACAGCTTTATTAGTTACCAAATCAAAGTTGACGCCATCGACTGCCTGAACCGGGCCTCTGATCGTTTCAAAATGAAGCTTTAAATCCCTAATGCTCAAGAGCAGTTCATGACTCACGTCACCTACTTTGTGCGTCGTATCAGTCATACGACTCATCAATAACGCTTTTTGCTTGGCGGCCTCGATCGCATCTACATTTGTGTATGTTTTTTCTTTTGCCATCTTACATTCCTCTCAGTCTCGGATTAAAGATTCTATCAAGCGCAAAGCCCAAAAGCGCGAACCCGAAACCGGTAATCATCAAGAATACAGCCGGCTCCAGAATCCAGTAATACATGCCTTGGTATTGTGCACCAAACGTTCGGGCATCGTTGATGACTTTGCCCCACGTTGGGATCGAAGGATCACCGAGACCCAACAAGGCAAGCGATGCTTCCAAGAAGACGTAAGAAGGAACAGCCGACACTAGACTGGGGATAATCATAGGTATGACGCGCGGGATCATATAACGTGTGACAATACGTAAATCACTTGCTCCATACGCGATCGCAGCCTCGATGTAAGTCGACTCTTTAACCTGTAAGAAAATAGCTCTTTGTGACTTGACCGACGCTGAAAACATGTTCAGAATGATCGTCACCAACAACAATGTCCAAATACTTCGGGAATAGAACGTACCAACCATGATAAGGACGGCAAAGTACGGTATGACCATGTTGACTTCGGTAATTCTTTGAATCAGTTCGTCAAGCCAACCGCCGAACCACGTTCCTATGGCAGAGATAAACATCGTAATGATCGCAGATCCCAAAGCTGCAGTCAGCCCGAACGCAAGCGCGATCGGTGCACCCCACATCATCGCGACCTTTAAATCACGACGCAAATGGTCAGTACCGAAGAAACCGAAGACTTTTCCGTGCATGATCAACTCGACGTCGACATCGGATCCTTCTTCAAAAGTGGTCGCTTGAATCGTAAGTTTATACGTTCCCTTATCTATTTCAAAAGGATCTGATCCAAGCTTGCTAAGGAGGCCTTCCATTGCCGTAGAAGGTTCATTACCTTTATGCAAACGCTTCAGACGCGTTCGCAATTTCTCATCCTGTTCAAAGCGATAATTTTGATTTTTCGAGATACCCAAGTCAGCAATTTTTATATCTTCACCGGATGGTGTCTGTAAGGTCATCGAAACAAATGGATTCTTCGATTGGTAATCTGTAGTGAAGTACAAGAAAAAATCCTGCGGAAGCTCGTTGTAGTCATAATCAAATGAATAAACAAATTCGATGGAACTGCCGCCGGAAGCGCGCGGTTCTGACACCTTAGTAAAATCATCGTCCTCACCGGCTACGACATCGACAGAAACAGGCAACTTGTCCTTGCGGAACCAGTTGACCCAAGTCGGTCTCGCATTTTTCGGGTTCTTATAGACAATGTCCTCACTCGCCCGCCACATTTTAATTGCCTCATTATATGGAATCTTCCACATGGTGTAAAAAGAGAAAACAAAGAGAGCAATTACGATGATCATTCCGATGATGGCAGATGGGTATCTGGCAACATCTCTAAAAGAGTCCTTTAGTCGCTTCATATGCTTACTTGCTCCCCCCTAATTTAACTCTGGGATCCACGATGGCATACAAGAAGTCTAATAGGAATACCGTAATACCAAGTAGGTAAGCCTGAATGATCGTAGTTCCAACGATAACAGCCGTGTCATATCGGCTGACTGCCTGATAAATGATTGTCCCCAGCCCCGGCCAAAGGAATACCGTCTCCGTTAAAGTTGCTCCGGTCCAGATGCCGACTAACATGAGTGCAAAACTCGTGATAATGCTAGGCATCGTGGGGCGTAGGATATAGCGCCTCTCAATGGCGCGTGAGCTCAATCCCTTAGCCTTAGCCATATCAACATAATCCTCGCTGGAGTATATGAGAAAAAAAGTTCTCCAAGAGTACGTATTGATCATGAAACTCGAAATGAAAAGCGAGAAAGCCGGTAAAATCATATGTTTTAAGACACTCAAGAAATATCCTATCTTCGTGGGAGGTGGCGGCGCGTCGACCATGCCGCCAAAAGGCAGGATCTTCAACCATGCAGCAAAGAAGAGTATCAAGAAAATTCCGTAAAACCACGGTGGAATAGATGAAGTCGGCGACAGCGCAACGATGAGCTTGTCCCAAAAACTTCCATAATGGCGCGAAACAGCTAACGCCAAAAACAACGATACAACAAACAAAAGTAGCTGAGATGTTCCCATCAACAGCAGTGTCGCAGGTAATCGTTCCAAAATAATATTTCGCACGTAACGAGAGCCATGATCGCTGATCATGAATCTAGCACGTCCAAAATTGAGTGTTAGAGCATTCTTTAAGTGTGTCAAAGATCTGCGGACAAAGGGTTGATCGAGACCAGCAAGCTTCTCGCGTTCTTGGATCCCCCTCTCAATGAGTTCCCTTCGAACGTCCTCTGTCATATAGGATTTGGCTGCTATTGCAGCAACCTCCATGGTCACTTCTTCTCGAATAGATGATTTCAAAATGACATCGACGTATCCACCCATGTTTGCAACAATAATGGTGATATAGACGCCGACGACGATCGTGATCATCAGCAATATAAGCCGTCTAAAGAAGAATCGAATTAGCCTCTTCGCCGTCGCACGCGACGCCTGTTTGCTATATTCGACCGTTGACTCTAAGGTTATATTTTTTTTTTCAGTTGCCATACGCACAACCTCTTACATATCCTAAGAGGGGCAAGCACTAGACTTGCCCCCCCGGGTGCCTATCTATTTAAGTCACGTAGAGTTTCTACTTGTTTGCAATGAACTCTACCGATTGGAAAGTAGGCTGTGCGACGACGTGTGGAACAACCGCGACTTCAATCTTGGCCGCACCGTCACCGAACTTGTTGGTGTCATCAGCTGTCAATTTGATCTCATATTTACCATCTTCAACAGCTTCTGCTTCACTAATCATTACAACTTCGTTCTCGGCATTGTATGCGAGGAATTTAACTTTGTTGATGTCGTCAAGCTTGTAAGGTTCGCCATTGAATGTAACATATACTTCGAACACAGCTTCTTCGCCGACATTAATCTGACCGGGACCTTCGATATCAACATCGGCGATCAAGGGCTCAGAATAACGATCCCAGCGATCGGCAGGATCCGGATAGTCTGCGAAGTACGCCATGACAAGTGACTTACCGTTCAAATCAACCGACTTGAGGAAGTACGGACCCGTACCTTGCCAGTAGTTGCCGTAAGCATCGAAGTAAGCTTTGAGTGCTTTGTAGCGCTCAACCGCCTCTTCCTTGGTGATGTACTCGCCAAGAGTCGCCTCGTAAGGAATGGTTCCGTCTTCAATCAGTTTGTCAAGGTGCTTGCCTAGAATCTCAAGGCTCGGACCACCAATCAAGCTCAACTGCTCAACATCTTTGTCTTGAGCTTTGGCCTCGCTGTAAGCAAGTTCTGTAGCAGCTTCGGCTGAATTCATCATTGCAAATTGCGAGAACGAACTCTGACCCTGGAATTGGTTAATCCAAAGTGAGCCGGCTCCAGCGGCCGTGAGCTCGGCATCTTGATAGACTTGATCTGAATAGCCCTCAATGGTCAAAGGATCTGTGGAGACGATTTTGAGACCACGGAAACTACTCATGAAACTTGTAAAGCCTGGGATGGCCTGTTCATCGTAGATTGCAGACTCTTCTTTGGCGCGATCAAAGCTCATAATGAAAGACATGATGAGGTCAGCCATTGAGAGATCGCTGCCATCGTGCCATTTCACGACATCAAAGATATCATCTCTAAAAGTGACGACGGACTTAACTTTCGCTGTCACCTCTGCGCCTTCACTCTTTTCACCGGACGTAATGAATTTTTGCTCTTCAGCATCCCAGTCTGCCCAAGCATCCTCAGGAACGACAATTTTGTCTTCAAATTTGAGGTCTACCCAATCCAACGTTTTCTTGATAGTTGTACCTGTCAAGACGGTAAGTTCTGCTTTTTCCGCGAAGAAAGGATGAACCAAACCGGTGTACGGATCATATATGAAGTCATAGGAGACGGTCATGCGAGCAGAGCCCTGGTCACTCGTCGTGTTCGAACCCTGAATGGGATTCCAAGGACCGCTGAATAGGAACGGTTGGGTTGCCCAGCGCATTGTTCCACCTTCTTGATCCGCATAACGGAGCGTAAAGGGCGTGATTTGAGCAGATTCAATTCCGGCAGCGAGGTCGGTTGTCGCAACGACGCCTTTTTTGTGCGGTATGAATTCCTTGCTGTCAATCAGAAATACTTGGAAAGAGTCTTGCAGACACAACTCGAGTGCACGAGCCATCATGTCGTGACGCTCGTCCAGATCCTCATAGTCTTTGTTGTAGAGACGGTCACCAAGATCTTGGAACTCAGGATCAGACACGTTCGCTAGGAATACAGGAATTCCCTGTTGAGATGTGTTCAGGTACATTTCTTGGAAAATATTGGACTCGTCGCGGCTCAGGACTGAGGCGCCCCAACCGCCGGTGTACATATGCCATTCTCCATCCTTGGGATCTCCATTGATCCAAATCGGGCCGAGGTCAGCACCTGCACCTACTTGACGGACAACCGTAAAGCCAATTTTTTCCATCTGGTCTGAGATGTAGTCACCCATTTGTTTACGCACATCATCACGAATCAGGAACGTAACCTCAAGGGGCTTGCCATCTTTTTCAAACTTGCCATCTACGAGTTCGTATCCTTCTTTTGCCACTTCTTCACGAATGATCTCTGCAGCCTTATCGAAATCGTAAGCATACTCTGTCTCAAGCCGACGGCAAACGTCCGCCAAGTCAGCGTAATCACCAAAGTTAGTCATGATGGGGAACCACTTCGACAACACGCCACCTGCGAAGTACTCTTGATTGATGTAATTGCGGTCAACCAAGTAGTTAAAAGCTTCGCGGATCTTGCGATTGCGGAACGGGTTATACTCCCCTGATTTGAACTCGGCCGGGTTGAACTGAATAGAATAATACGTGCCGTTTGCAGTGGCGTAATCGAGGCCGGAACTTTGTAATTCAGCCAATTTATCCGGATTGAAGCCATTTACGTAGATGTCAATCGCATCAGCATTCAACTGTGCAATGACTGCCGATTGATCAATGACCGACACGACAATTTCGTCTAGCCAACCGCCCTTACGGGGATCCTTAACTTCAGGTTCAGTCGGTTTAGGATCCGTTGGTTTAGGATCCGTTGGTTTAGGATCCGTTGGTTTAGGATCAGCTTCTTTGCTCTCCGAGGGAGCTGGGTCAGTCGGTTTAGCAGGCTCAGTCGGTTTACACGCCGTAAACAGCAACGCCAGCACCATGACCAAGGAGAACAAAATCAATGTAAATCGTTTACGTTTCATACAAAACCCTCCTTATGGTTTTTTCTAATGCATTACTAGGTTTTTGGTTGGACTTTGACGTAAATTGTAGGCGCTTTAACACGCTCAACAGCAAACGCCGCTAGAACACCTCTTACCTAATGCTTTGCCCTATCAAAATAAGGTGCAATTTAATACCGATTCTAGCATGGCTGAAATACAGTGTCAAGCTGACGACACTAGACATAGTGCATAAATTTGCGTGCGTAAATACTTACTCTCATGAACTGTATTTATGACGCTACTGCAGCCTCTGAGATCAATTAATATACTGCCTTCTACGCTTCTAAGTCATGAAATCCCAACCTACATGAATTTCCCAATCTGATTAGGTATATCACTTTGCTTTTGCCTTGGGAAGTTATCAGCAGAAACATAATTGCAAAATTATGCTATGTGTATACATGGAGCAGTGATGAAATCTTTCACTAGATGCTACTCCCCCTGTATTATGTCAGTGTGACAATCGTCGTGACAATCGTCGTACATGCATGTACATTTTGGATAACGATTAATGCGCTTCATGCACTCAGAGAAATTATGCGAAACCTCGTTTGCGAAATCAAAGAAGACCAAACTATAGTAATGGTATGGTACTTAAAATTGGTTTTTGTCACGGAGAGTAACAATGATGATACTTGCAGTGCATTGTCAAGAGAAATCCTCTATCTAAAACTAAAGTCAATATCTAACCTGCTGGAGGTAAAGAACATGACATTAGGAGAAAAAATTAAAGAAGCAAGAAAACAGTGCGGACTGACGCAGGAGCAACTTGCGGAGAAGATGACACTGTCGAGATCTGCCATTGCAAAATGGGAATCAGACAAGGGACTTCCCGACGTAGACAATCTAAAAGCGTTAGCCCAACTCTTGAACGTGAGCGTCGATTACCTGCTCGATGACGGAGAGACCGTAGCGGAACATGTAATACGTGAAGCGTATAATTTGTCTGATTACGGAAAAGGATCAAAGAAAAAGAAAAAAGATCGTCTAGTCCTCGAAAAATTCCCGAACGCGACCATTCATCCTCTGATTGGAAATCTCAAATTAACAAAAGCTGAAAAAGTAATGGACAACATGATCGGTTTTTTAACCGATGCTCCCTTTGGTATCCCGTCTGTAATCAACAGTTTAAAAAACACAGATAAAGAATTTTACTTAGTGGAAAAAGAAAATAGGCAGTTTTTTGTCATCGTCACAGATGAATTTATTGAAACACGTCAGCTTGCAAAGCATATCACAGATAAAAAATTTGAAATTGGAAACTGGAAATTTATAAAGTGTTCATACGAAGTAAAATGAGTACTAATAACATTGACATCCTTGACCGGTCATCATTACATCATTACTATATAGCGTGATCGATGTATTTTGAGAATCGGAATAAGATAATTAAAAGCTGGAAAATCAGAATAATCTACGGCTAAAAACAGCTCGCATAACGCACTCATTGCATTTGTTATCAGATGATATAGGGTTGCCTTGAAATACTGAAAAGTAAAGAGGCAACCCTTTAGATTCAAAAGAATATTGAAAAGAGACTAAACATAAACTAAAAAAAGTTTATGATATTGAAAGAAAATTGGCCATTAACTTATAATTATGCATGTTAATTGCAGTTGTAACACACGAGACACAGACAAGACTTGTATTACAAGATAAGAAACACGAGCTACGCGTTTCAGGACTTCAGGGCTTTCTATAATAACAAACTGTTCTCAAAGGTTGACAAATTTGCATTATTCAGTACAATTGAGTACGGTAACCGCAATGCACTTTGCACGATTCACAGCGCATCCTTCAAACTAGAGCAAGGCAATCCGATCACTCGCAAGAAAGACAGGAAAATGTTGCTGTGTCGCGCGTTGTTGTCTATAGCATAATATGGAATGTCATCAAATGAAAACTAAATCTTCTTTACTTTTATTCGTTGCGCTCATTCTGGTCGTTTCCGTTCTCGGAGGCGCCCTCGCTGCGCCTACTTATGCACAAGGAGAAACCGACGTCACCGTGAAGTTTTTTGGCGCTGACGGATCCCTTATCCAAGAGGGCCCGGCTGTTTTAGGCGAGCCTATCGCTTCTCCTCCCGATGCGCCGAAGGTGCCGGAACAAACTTTTGCCTATTGGTATGTCGTCGATGATCAGCTTAACGGCAATCCCTCTGAGGCATATGATTTTTCGCTGCCCGTTCAAAACGCGATGAATCTTTTTGCCCTGTATCTGCCGTTACCGATGCCGGAGGAGACGGTTGCGGGGGAACAACCTCATGTCGATGAGTCAGGAATCGACATGCCGGACGACTCAAATTCCACGGAAGAAAAGGAAGCCCTTGATGCAGAAACCAATGTCAACACTTCCGGGAGCGACAAGGAAGAGGTAGCTGTACGGCTATCAGTTGACCTTGCCGTAGAAGGCGAAGAGGTACAAGACGGCGCCTATCAAGCCCTACTCACCGGGGCTAACTTGCCGGAGGCAGGTATCACTGTGTCAAACGTGGGCGAGTCGTTTCCTTTTCCTGAACTTGTTTTTACCGCTGAAGACGTGGGTACCCATGTTTTTTACATAGAAGCTCTTGCTGAAGAACCGCTGCCGCTTCACACGTATGATCTTGAAAGATACGAAGTGTTGGTTGAAGTACTCGAGCAACAAGACGGCCAGATCACTGCTCTTGTGAGTTACCCACAGGAGGCGGACTGCCTATTGATCACACACAGTGTGGAATCAAAATCACCCACTGTCCGTGTGTATACAAACGTTCAACCGGGACGGACCATCAACTATGGTGATGAGGTGGTTTTCACGGCAGAAATAGAAAATTGCGGCGAATCCCCCCACTTACAATGGCAGTATTCATCTGACAACGAAACGTGGACAGACATCGCCGGAGGCAACGGCAACACGTTTTCTGTCCTGATCACTCCATCTAACGCAACCGGTTACTGGCGTGTGACTGTCACAATTACTGAGTGATTTATTGACTGAACTTTGATAGGTTCGAAAATTTTTAGATCATAGGGAATATTTCGATGAAAATAAGAACAAAGAAGTTTTTTGTCCTGTTGCTGACAATCTTGTTGATGTGGCAGGTTTTGCCTTTCCAAGTAATGGCGGAACCACCGGAGATCATCGTTTCCGATCCCGTTAACCTTCAAGGTAATCTTGGTAACGGCGTTCGAGGCGGCGCGAAAGCAGTGTACCATACCGTTCATTTTAAGAAACATAATGGCGACGACTTAGAAACCGTCAATAACGTTCTTGACGGTACAAAACTAAGTGAAATCGCACCGGAGGCGCCTGTTCGTGAAGGCTACACTTTTGTGCAGTGGTCGCCGCCGGAAACGTACATCACCGGCGAAACAGCGTCAACTTTCGAATTCATCGCCCAGTACCGCTCCACCAACCTGTATGAACTGAACATCAAGTACGAGTATGAAAACGGCTCTCCTGCCGCCCTCTCATACATGGCCACCTATGCGTACGGTGAAACATATAGTGTGGATTCACCGGAAATAGTAGGTTTTGAGGTTGATATTGCAAACATTTCCGGCACCGCCGGCACCACCCAGGGCGGCGCCACCGAGTTAAATTACACCGTTACCTATACGGCAAGCACCGGTACCCCTTATAGAGTGGAACATTATAAACAGAACATCTATGACGATGAATATACCATAGTCGGAACTGATACCCAGACGTTAAATGCTACCACCGGTGCTACGGTGACGGTCAACAGCAAGGACTACACAGGATTTATCGCTCAAACACCTACACAAGAAGCAACCATCGCTCCGGACGGCAGCACAGTCGTCAAGATGTATTACGACCGCATTAGCTATATTCTCACCTTCGACACAGCGGGCGGAACCTTCATTGCGCCCTTCCAAGGACGCTATGACGCCGCCATTCCCCCTGTAGCAGATCCTACCCGTACCGGCTACACCTTTGCTGGCTGGTCTACCACTATCCCCGACAAGCTTACCGAAAGTCAGACCATCACGGCGCAGTGGACGCCACTCACCAATGTACACTATACCTTGGTCTACTGGATTGAAAACGCTGACCCGATCCCCGGCACCAATACATACGAGTACTCTTATCACAGCTCTGCGAACCGCACGGGTACGGCAGGTAACATATACACCATCGCAGCAACTGATAAAATTGGGATCAATCACTTCACTTACAGCCACTATGATACCGGCCAAACGATTGCCGGTGATGGCAGTACCGTCATCAATATCTATTACACCCGTAAATCTTATACAGTTGAGTTCAATTTAGATAGATCAAACGCAACGATGACCATCGGCGGAGTTACTTATTATTACAATTCCGGACCCCGATATTCTTTTACAGCTAAATATG
Organism: Clostridiaceae bacterium; assembly: GCA_012799825.1. Taxonomy (GTDB): domain Bacteria; phylum Bacillota; class Clostridia; order Saccharofermentanales; family DTU023; genus UBA4923. The sequence goes on from JAAZKK010000091.1 coordinate 26,941, forward strand.
AATCCGACATTAGCAACTTGTGGCCGACGGCAGAGCATATTCCGCCAGTCCCAGCCTTGATTGGTCGTGATTGGAAATTTTACGGCTGGCGCATAGGCTACGCAGGCACAACTTGGATATCGAAACAAACCGTACTAAACGATGAGCTCATTAATCCCAATGGAACAAGAACATTTAACGCGAGATGGAGTCGAGGTGTATCTCCCTTTTATCTGCATTATATGTTTGAAAGCCTAGACGGCACCGGCTCACCCTACAACGGCATCAACTACAAGGAGGATGCAGCATTAAGCGGGGTGGTAAACTCAGCTGCTACCAGCGGCGACTGGATTGCTAAGCCTATCCCTGGATTGACAAGTGCGGGCGTGGTAGAAGAGCCAAATCCCGATCCAAACGGCAACTACAACGTCTATTTTTACTACACCAGAAATCCTTACACATTGGACTTCTATAGCCATGGGCAGGTCGTTCCGGGAAGCGCCAAGACCGTTAAATATGGTGACACCATTGAGATGTACAATTTTACTCCGGAGATCCCTGCCGATTTACCGGATCATTCTTTCGGCGGATGGTACACCACAGCAGACTGTACGCCGGGTACGGAGTTCGTGTGGTCAGGCGCTACAATGCCCGCTCACAATCTGCGCTTGTTCGCCAAATGGAGCCCGCCAATATATTACGTATACTTTAACTACACAAAGCCTGACGGCACTGTCGCGCAACTTGACGTGCAACAAGTCCCGCAAGGGCAGAAAGCCGACCGTCCGGCAGACCCTGCAGCTATTCCCGGCTATGACTTTGACGGCTGGTATTACGCAGGCACTTCAACGAAGTACTCCTTTGACGCTCAGGTGTTTTCGACGCTGAATCTCACCGGACGATATCTGCCGAAAAACGACCGCTCTTATACGGTTCACTATCTCCGTGCTGCAGACGATACTGAATTATTTGATTCAAAAACGGTAACCGGACAAACGACCGGCTCAACCGTCACCGAGCAAGCTGTAGAAGTTTCAGGTTACTTGCCTGACGCACTAAGCAAGACGATTACGTTAGGTGCGGAAAATAACCTCATCACATTCTACTACGGCACGCTCAACGTGGACTATACGGTTCGCTACGTAGAACGCGATACCGGCACCGAACTCCTTCCTCCGGTCACCAAAAACAGTGTAGGCCATGCCGTGGTGACCGAAACGGCTCCTGTCATCACCAACAAACCCTATCAAATGCCCGATAACAGCTGGGTTATTGTGGACTTCACACCGGATAGGCCTCAAAAATCCCTCACACTGACGTCTAATCCCGAGTTGAACGTTATCACTTTCTACTACGAGTACGTTATCAAGAACCATTATGAGGTGCGCTACCTGGAAATAGACACCGATCCCGCAGTTGTTTTGTCGGAACCGAAACATGTCATCACTGCTAAAAACGAAGTAGTTGAGCTGGCTAAATCGATCACAAACTATCGTCCGCATAGTGTGGTAAGTACCTATCCGGATCTTGAAAGGAGCAGTAGCGCTAACTATATCTCTACAGGTCTGGAGGTCAGTGATCCTGTAAATCAGCCCCCGCAGGTGATCACTTTTTACTATATGCCTGAACGCATCGAGATCACCGGAACTAAGACTTGGGTAGATGCAGGTATTTCTGCTCCGGATGAGAGGCCGCAATCCTTGTCGCTCACTCTTTACGCTAACGACGTCGCCCTCTCGCCACAACCCGTGCCGAATTGGACGGATAATGGCAACAACACTTGGACTTACCGATACATCAACTTGCCCGCTGCAGTAGGTGGAATAACGCAAATCTACACCGTAAGGGAGACTGTTCCCGACAACTATATTGCCAACTATACTGATGTCAATCTAAACGATCATGGCGGCACCAACATTATCAACACCCTAGATGGTGGCACCACCACTTTCTCCGGTACAAAAACGTGGGTCGCAGAGCCTGACTCATTCGGATTTGCCCCCCGACCGACCGATTTGGAATTGACTTTCTACCGTCAAGGTATAAACGACACCGGCTGGGTAAAAATGAACCCGCAGCCTGAGTATGATTGGAACAAAAACGCAAGTGAAGACACTTGGACGTACACTGCCAACGGTTTGAAGAAGTATGAAAACGGCCATCTTATAGAATACAAGGCAGAAGAAACGGTACCACTCGGCTACGAACAAATCTTAGATAACGGTCAAGATTTCACAAACGAAATCATCTACACAACAGCTACAGTAACGTGGGTCAACGGTCCTGAAACCCGCCCCACCATTTGGTTAAAGATATACCAACAGGTAGGAGAGAACGGCACCCCCGAACAGGTCACCTACACCGGATTGAAAGAACTTGATAGCAGCACAACTGAAGTGACATGGCGCGGCTTGTACGATAAAGATGAATACGGCAATCCCTACATTTTCACGGTGCGCGAAGTAGATGCCGAAGGCAATGACTGGACACCGGATAATTACACCAAAGTAGAAAACGGCCTAAACGTAACCAACACCTACGTCATCCCTACCAATGGCAAAGCCACCGCCACCAAGACATGGGTCAACGGCGCCGCCACACATCCTGATCTGTGGCTACAGCTGTGGCGTAAAACTACTACCGGTACTCCCTTGATAGATCAACCCGTACCCAATCGTGACCCCGTCAAAGTCGCCTCGACCGGCGATTTCTCCCACGAGTGGACCGGTCTTGAAACGACCGACATCAATGGTAATGCTTACACATTCTACGTCAAAGAGGGCCAGTTGAACGGCTCCACCTTCACCGAAGGTGTTCCGGAATACTATCAGCTAACTGAAGGAGAAGGCACTCTCAATCTGACGAATACTTACGAGATACCCACTAATGGCAGTTTCGAAGCCACTAAAGTTTGGGTGAACGGCACCGAGGTAACGAAGCCTGCCGTATGGTTCCAGTTGCAACGCCGGGTTAGCGGCACCGAGACTTGGGAACCTGTGCCGAATGTTGCGCCGTTACAGGTGCCGGCTGGTGCCCCTTACACCGTCAATTGGACCGACTTAGAAGAAACAGACTCCGCCGCACAGCCCTACGAATTTGGTGTGGTGGAAGGCACCTATGCAGCCGGCATCTTCACACCTGGAAGCCCTGATCCCTTTGTGCTTACCGGCGGCGAATACACAAATGAGATCACCAATACCTATGTCTCCCCTAAGCGGGAAGACATTACCGTAACCAAGGTCTTTGCTACCACTTGCCCCGGAGCTACGGCGCCTGTAACCGCCGTCACCTTAGAACTGTTGCGTGAGTCCGCCGCTGTGGCGCCCCACAAAGTTGGTGAAGTCACCCTGGACGGCAACATTGATTCTGTTGAGTTCTACCCTTGGAAGGCGAAGTTCACTGACTTGGACGCCAAAGACATATACGGCAACGATTACATCTACAAAGTTAATGAACTCAATGTCCCTGCCAATTATGAAGACACCTACGATCAAAATACCTTTACCGTCACCAACACTTGGCAGACCATATCCTTCACCGCTAAAAAGGCATGGTCGGGCGGCTACTCCACTATGGATAGGCCACCTGTAACATTCCAGCTGCAGCGAAAAGTTGGTACGGCAGATCCCGAAAACGTTGGCGCTCCGGTCGTGCTTGACGGCGTCATTGACGATAGTTCCAGCGACGGCTCAGGCGAGCTTGCACTTTGGACTTATACATGGACATTCCTGCCTAAAAATGACAGCAACAATCAGCCTTACGTCTATTCCGTGGTTGAAACTCCCCTGATCGGCTATAGACCCTCCGGTCCGAATGCAGGGGATGCTGTTCCCACCATTACCAACACGTACGAACATGTACACATCGACGCTCAGAAGGTCATTAAATATCCCGATGGTATTCCGACTGATCTAGATGGACTCTATTTTGAGTTTGTACTGCAGCGAAAAACGGAGAATATGACATCTTGGGAAACTGTAGGAGAACCTGCAAAACTGGACGGCTCTGCCGATGGAGTTGACGAAGAGAATGAATCCGGTGAGCGCTCACCTGAGCTCAATCCTCCCTCAAACCAGCTCATTTGGAACTATAACTGGAAATACCTTCCAAAGATAGATGCTGATGGACTCGAATATACCTATACAGTGATTGAACCCACTCTGCCCAAAGGCTACGTGCGGGATAGCATTGAAGGCGATATGAATAATCGCTTTGTCGTTACCAATACTTTCCGCAGCGATATTTTCCGCGCCTTCAAATATTGGGACACGAAGACGGGCACGGAGCCGGTAATATTCCGCTTAGAACAGGCAACAGTGGACAGCGATAATTGGATTGACATGGGGGAAGATTATCGCATCGAGCTAAACGGTATAGACGACGATGCGGAGAACTATCCTAATGGTCATGCCTACTACGAGGATTCTCCATGGCGCGCTGTATGGATCGGACTTCCTACGCAGAACAATGAAAACGTGTCTTTCAAATATCGCGTACAGGAAACTCCCCCTGCCAATTACGAAATAGATGCTACATCCAGCGCTTCCACAGCCATCACCAACGTTTCGCTTAAGACCGACATTACGGCAACTAAATTGTGGGTAAACGGCGAAACTGTCAGGCCGGACGAAGTTACATTAAGCCTTAGCCGTTATTTTGAGGGTGGAGTAATAAAAGATAATGGCTATGTGCCTCCGCAAGATCGCATCCTCACGGCGCCTTCAGGTGGCGGTGACGATTGGGGAACACATACTTGGAGTGGTGAAGATCGTTTTTATGACGATCAGGGCGTGAGAAAAGAGTATGTCTATAAAGTCGAGGCGTCGTATACGCCGCTTAATCCAGACACTCACGGCAGCTTCACATCCGAATGTGAAGTGATAGATGGTGTCGACGGTACCCACCACACTATCACCAGTACGTATACGCAGCCTTTCATTGATCTGAAGGCTGCTAAAGTATGGGATGGCGGCGATGTAGATAATCGTCCTGCAATTACCATCCGCCTTTGGCGCAGGTATAAAGTCGAGCCAGGTCAACCTGAGCACGAATGGGCACACGCTAATCCTGCTGCCCCCGGACATACTCTGGACGGACAAAAGGATCCGGGAATAAACCCGGTGACTAGGGCACAAGAATATGCACCTTGGAAGATGAAGGGGTTAGCTCCCTTAAGAGACAAACAAGGTAATCTTTTCGAATACAAAATTACAGAAACAGCGACAGTGCCGGGTTTTGAGAATCCAACCTATTTACCCGATCAATTCGTATTCGATGAAGAAAATGGTGATGAACTTATCCACTTTGTCGTGACCAACAAATACAAAATCCCGACCACCGGCGAGGCGACGGCCACAAAAGTATTTGATGGCGGTAAAAATGCGGCTAAACCTGAAATATGGTTCCAGCTATGGAGGAAAACTTCGGACGGTACTGTAGATCAAGCTGTTCCCGGTGTAGACCCGATCAAGATCACCGAAGCGAGTAATATCACCGCAGAAGGTAACTACGCTTATACATTCCGCAACCTTGAAACCACGAACTTCGACGCCAAACCCTACACTTTCTATGTGAAGGAAGGCAACTATGACGAAGTTGCTACGACTTTTACGGAAGCCACGATCTTCGATAATTTCACCTTCCTTTCAGGTGCGGGAACCCTGACTCTGATCAACAAATATGCTTCACCCACAACAGCAACGGCCAGCGCAACCAAGACTTGGGTGAACGGCCCATCCGCCAACCAAACGGACGTTGTTCTTACGTTGTACCGTAAGACCTCTACAGGCATAGATGAAGAAGTGCTGGGACCTGATCAGGGAACTTTGGTGAAGGGTGGCGAAGCTCCTGAGTTTACCTATACTTGGGAAGGATTGAAAAACACCGATCCAGACGGCAATCCTTACACCTACTATGTGAGAGAACCGAATGTTACCGATGGCAGAATAACCGTCGACGGGTCTAGTTACATCGTCAATCACGTAGATAACGCCGGTAATAACTCCACCGCCATTACAAACGCCTACGACCCGCCTGCAGACGCTGCATTCACCGCTACCAAAACGTGGGAAGGCGGACCAGGCACAAACAAAACAGCCGTAGCACTTGATCTGTACCGCCATAGCATCAATGTGACGACGGAACTGGTTACAGGGGTCACCCCTCAAATCACCGGTGAATCGCCCACATACACTTACACATGGGAAAATCTGATCTCACGGGACAACAAAGGTGTGCTATACACCTTTACCGTGAAGGAACGGGATGAGGATGCAGACAATAATGTAACCATTAATGGCAGTGTCTACAAAGTGACCTATGACACCGATAAAAAGAACGTCACCAACACGTACCAGATACCTAAGGATAAGAATGTTACCGCCACTAAAACATGGAAGAACGGTTCGAACGTCAGACCGGGTATCTGGTTCAAGCTGCAGCGCCGCACACCCGGAGGCATTTGGCAGGATGTTCCCGGAACCAATGCCGAACATGTTCCCGCAGAACTTTCCGTCACTTGGACAGGTCAAGAACGCACTAATTTTAACGGGATTGAGTGGGAATACTCCGTCATTGAGGGAAAGCTGGTAGAAAATGCATTCAACGAATGGACACCTGATAATTTCACGCTTTCAGGACAGGGTACCCTTAACCTAACAAACACCTACACCATCCCAACCGATACTGTCGTCGCCAAAAAGGAATGGGAAAATGGCCCTTCCACAAAACCAACCGTGTGGTTCAAACTGCAACGCGCTATTCCCGGCGGTGAACCGGCGGATATCCCTTCCGGAGAAGCAGGCAGCGCTATTTTGAGACTGTTGCCCGGCGTATTGAGCGTCCAATGGGAAAATGTCAAACAGACGGATATTAACGGCAAAGCCTATACGTTCAGCATTGTAGAAGGTATAGTGAACGAAGCTACTCAGGAATTTACCGCCGGTCTCCCGGCAAGCTACGAATATACTCCAACCCCGATGACCGGTTCGCTTGGTGTCGTAAACACGTACACCTGTCCCACCGGCAGCAAAACCACAAAGAAGATCTGGGCTGGCGACGGGCCTCAGCCCTATCCGGAGGTATGGCTGCGTCTGGAACGCACGATCAGCCCCACTGCGCAGTTTGAGGTAGTCCCCAATACATTAACTAAGGTGAACATGCCAGAGGACAGCACCGAGAGCGATCCGATCACTTGGAATAACGTCGCACTGAAGGATCATAACGGCGTGCCCTACGTGTTCCGTGTGATGGAATGCGTATACGATGAAGAAAACAATACCTTTAATGCCGGTGCTCCCGCCAACTATGTGAGCGACGCCGGACAATATGATTTTGGCGAGGGTCTTCAACAAATCACTAACACTTGGCAGACTTTTGATTTGTCAGCCGAGATCATCTGGGACGGCGCGCCGGCGGAGGCTTACGGCCTGCCCGCCAAGACTTCGACGTTGTCCCTTTATCGGTGGGATGAAGGCGGCTCCCGACCCGATGAGCCGTTGGGTTCCGTTCCCCTGACGGGCAACGACGTGAATGTACCGGCACCGGAATTCGGCGGACGTGTTATAACCAATGGCTGGAGAGTCACAGTGGCTGACCTGCCCAAGAACAACCCTGTTAACGGCAAACCCTACGTCTATTCGGTGGAGCAAACCGGCTATTCGGCCATTTATACGGCAACATCCTCGGTGCAAGATGGCAAAGACTGGGTGTTCACCAACACCTTTGATAAGACCACCGTCGAAGTATTCAAAAAGTACGAGCAAACAACAGTGCGACCTCCAGTTACCATCGTATTGTTCCAAAACGGCGTGGAGTTTTACAGATTTAAACTGGACGGCCATCCCGACGGCTCGCCCGATAGTGGCGAACCGTACGAGAAGGAAGCCGGCCGTCTGATCTTGCCCAATCTGCCTACAAGAACTCTTCCAGAGCCTGGGAAACCTTCTGTGCCGGCCGTATATACTGTGACAGAGCTCATCCCGGACGACATTCCGTTCCCCTATCAGCGTGTCATCACCGAAAACGCCACAAATGACTTCCTGATCACCAACACCTACAACAACGGTCGTTTCACGGCCATCAAGCGCTGGAACATCGGTCAAGCGCCCCTGCCGGAGAGTGGTGTCACCTTTGAGCTATGGCGCTGGGTGACAGGCAGCGGCCAACATTACGATGAAAAAATGGTTGGCTATAACGGCACTATGGACGGCAACGTAGACACCGATGAGACTGTCCATGACCAGGATCAAGATGTCCGCGGTATGGAGAACAGGGAATGGGAATACACTTGGTTCAACCTGCCACTTAACGGCGATCATGAAGGCGATCCGACAAAACCGGTAGAATACACCTATTTTGTCAAGGAAGTGCCGCTGGGCGGTGATTATATCATTGATACAGTTTCATCTTCCAGCGTAATGATCAAGAACGTCGCGCTGAAGACTGATTTTACCGCACGGAAGGTATGGGGCGGCGAACCCAAACCTGAAGTTTACTTACAGCTGATGTGCTCAAGCGGTTCAGGCCCTGCTTATACTATAGGCGAACCTGTGAAGCTTGATGGCGTAGCAGGTGATATAGCGGCCGGTCAACCCGGTGAACGGAGTGCATGGAACTACACATGGACCAATCTGCCCCGCTTCCCTATGATTGAAGAAGAAGGCGTAGAAAAACCGGATATTAATAATCCTTACACCTACACTGCCAAAGAGGTAAACTCTGATGGAGAAGACTTCACTCCGGATGGCTATGCCCGCTACGGCAATAACTCTAGCCGCATCATTAACATCCAGATATCGGACGTAAAAGCATCCAAAATCTGGGTGGGCGGCGACGCGCAGCGTGCCAATAACATCGGTCCTGAGACGTATCTGACCCTCTACCGCAGAACCGTTTTCCAAGAAGAGGAAGAGACAGCCGTCGTTCCTGATGCTGATCTGGGAGGTCAGCCGGCAACCAAACCGGTTTCCCTGGTCGGCGTAAAGAACGGCCCCGAAACGGTTACCGTGGTCTGGAAGAATATGCCTTGGGGCACCAGTGAAGGTGTTCAGTACATCTATTCAGTAGTTGAGACTGACGTCGACGGCAATGCGAAAACCGTCTGGCAGGATGCAGACGACCCGCTACTATACATCTACAACACCACCTACGATGAAAATGATCCTCTAAAGGTAATCGACACCTACAAGAGCCCCACTTACGAGGTTTCTGTCACCAAGGTCTGGCTGGATGAGGACGAAAGTCCCATCACAGACAACAGCAAACTGCCCGAAACCCTTGCGATTAAGCTCACAGGCAGTGATGACAGCGAGCGTGTCCACAATCTCGTACCGAATGCTTTCGGCAATTGGGAGCACACTTTTACTGATTTAGATAGATACAACAGCACCGGTAAAGAGATCACCTACACCCCGATCGAGATCATGCCACCAGGTTACACGCTGCAGGAAACAGAAGGAGATCAGACAGAGGGCTTCACCTTGACGAACATCTATACACCCGGCAAAGTTGCCGTTCATGTAGCAATGGACTGGGATGATGAAGATAACCAAGACGGCTTCCGTCCGGACAACGTAGTGATTCGACTGTTTGCAGACGGCGTTGACACGACGCGAACGATCGACTTGACCAAAGCGAATCATTGGACAAGTGCCTTTACCGGGCTGGATCAGTTTAAAACCTCCGGCGAGGAAATCGTTTATACCATTGAAGACGTCACAATCGCGGAATATGTGACAACAGTCTCCCAAGAGAGTGATGCTCCGCCGGTATTCACGGTCAAGAGCCATCACGAGCCGGAAACAGTCGATGTCAACGTTAACGAGATCATCTGGATGGACGAAAACGATCACGACGGTATAAGACCAGAAAGCGTCACAATCCACCTGTTTAAGAATGATGAGGAGTATGCCTCTAAGAGCATTACAGTGGCGGACGGCTGGACTTGGACCTTTGCGGATGCACCAAAACGTGAAGCAGGCGAACTCATCACTTACACCATTAAACAAGATCCTGTTTTCGAGTACACTACGACGATTGAAGGTGACGCTGTAAATGGTTTCAAAGTGACAAATGCATACACTCCGATCTTGCTGGAAGGCGATGTCACGATCACTTGGGACGACGCCGACGATCAAGCCGGATTGAGGCCGTCATCGGTCACCATCAAGCTCTATGCCAATGGAAAAGATACCGACAAAACACTGACCTTGACAAAATCGGATCATTGGATCGGTGCCTTCACCGATTTACCGAAGTACAAAGACGGCAAAGAAGTCATCTACACGATTAAAGACGTGCCGGTAAACAAATACGACTCCTCGATTTCAGGAGGTATGGTGAAAGGATTCGTTATCATCAAACACCACAAACCACAGAGCATCTTACCGATAACAGGCGAATACCAAAACCACAACCACAGTGCGCAGCACGGTATCTACCTGATGCTTCTGTCACTGGGTGCAATCTTGATTGTCACTAGAAAGAGAAAACGCGATCTTGCTGATTGCTCGAAGGAGAAAAAAGAGTCAGACTATTAAAGTTGTTACGCGGCTAACAGGTTACATACCTATCAGGTTTATATGCCTAACAGGTTATATGCCTAACAGGTTATATGCCTAACAGGTTATATGCCTAACAGGTTATATGCCTAACAGGTTATAGGCCTAACAGCTTATGTGTCTAACAGGTTATGTATCTTACAGGTTATGTATTTTACAGCTAGGACGGAAATAATATCTGACCACCAAAACAGTAGTTAAAAACTCATTAAGAGGGAGCTGGCAAGGTTCAGCTCCCTCTTTCAATGCAACAAATACTCCTCATGTCTTTACGTAACATCACTTCCGTTTGTTTCGGAAAACATCTCATCGACAATCTCCCTGGCTTTTTGCAAGCAGGAAAAGGGTACATAGACTTTACAGCGTTCCATCATAGGGCCTACTTTTAACGCCATACCCATACCCATTCTTTTCTTTAGAACGACAGGAATGCCATTGTTTTTTAAGGCCTCCGCCAACATTTCTGCCCACATCATCTGCTTTTCACAGAGAAAACAGGCATCATTGGAAAGAGGTTCCCTAACCTTTTTGTTGCCACAAGCGGGACATTGCTCGTCCTCAAAGGCATAGTGGCAATGTTCACAGTATAGAAACTTCACGCTAAACACCTTTCATTAGCAAGAATTAAACCGCATAAGTTGTGACGCTAATTGCTTGAGCGAATTATCCATACTCAATGTTGTTTTCATACATATTCAATATTTTATACGACAAAAATAATTTATAACAGGACTCGCCATTATGAAGATCCATTCCTGTAATCTCTTGTATTTTTTCTATACGGTATGCAATTGTATTTCTATGGATACTAAGTTTCTTTGCGGTCGCTGCCATATTATGGCCGGTATTAAGATATTCATACAATGTTTCATAATACTGTGTGCCTAATGCTTTATCATACTCTATTATTTTTAACAATTCAGGATAACAGAAATCTTTTAAATTTATATTTTTATCAACACAAGATAAAAGGCAATAGAAATAATAGTCATGATACATATACAAACGCAAATCTGTATCCATTGCACTTCCAATTGCCAAAGTTTTTTTAGCCTGAAGGTAGTGTTTTCTTATATCTATAATATCTTCGAATTTAGAACTTAAACTAGCTTTAAGATTATTATCATTCAAAAGATCAATAAGAATACTTTCTTTCGCCTCCAGCTCTTTCGAATTTGCAAAATTGAGAAGCAATATAAGATTCTGATCGTGTTCAAGTATTAAACACGTTGGAAATAAAGTTTTAAAGTATTGTTTTAAAAATTCAATAATGCGAAAGTTAACATCATTGAGTGTGACAATCAAAATATATAGATCGTTATAGAGTCTCAGGTTTAATAATTTTATTCTCTCTTCAATAATTTCAGTTTGCGTAACATTACCTATAATTAAATCTAATAATATTTTTTTGTTCATTCCTCCTATAACGTTAGAGAACTTCTTATTTCTTTGCATCTCTATAGAAATAACATCACATAATATAGCAGCTATTTCAATGTCTTCATTCCTAAATTTCCGATTACTTTCCATGACACCCAGAATGCCAACCATTTTATTATTTATGGATATTTTCCCATGTATTCTTCTTAAGTTCTGAGCAAAACCGGAATCTGTGATAATTGGCATGACACTGTTTGCTATTTTACTCATTAATTTTTCTTTTATCGTCATCAAAACAATTTCATTAGGCGTGTAATTGTACTTGATGATATTCTCCCATGAGGGGTCATCTACCTCAACGGATGAATAATATCCTATAAGCTTACGGGAAGCATCTGCAAGAATTACCGGGTTTTCCAATAACTCTGAACCTATTCGAATAATATTGTTTAATCCTTTTTCCTCTGTTAATGAACGAAGCAGATAAGAAGAGCTTTCCGAAACCCTCCTGCTTGCTGTAAATATTTCTTTCACGTCATTTAACAAGTCAAGAGCGTTTGTTTCAGCATGAACTTCTGCAGCATCTGCAATAAGTGATGAAAAATTAAAGCGAGAGTCATTGATTAAAAGAAGTCCAATATTGTTAATTTTTTCGATATTGTCTGGAAGTAAAGACGTTTTACATACATAAACTATATTATTCATAAATTCTGATTGACCCTCATACATAAGGGCAGCATCAAAATAATTTAAATGCGTTTTTATAAAAATATTTATCTTGTAGTCAGGCAATCTTGCCACTAAATCAGTTAAGGTAAGCAACGCGAAATTTCACCCCCAAGTATATGTTAACTTCTAATTCATATGCTGGCTTCTATTATGTTGGCACCTAATTTTTTCTATCATAGTGCAAAAAGCATAATAAAACAATAGGATAATTATGCGTTTAACATAATGATTAAAAGCTGGCATTTTATTAGAATGGTTTCACAAATAATTGATAAGTAATTGATATTTATAGCAAAGGAGGTTATTTATGAGTACTAAAATTGCTCCAAGGGGAGGCTATATGGGTCAGATTCTTAGGGTTGACCTTTCCACCGGAGTTTTCAAAGAAGAGAAACTTGATCCGGAAAAAGTTGCTTTATA
>JAAZKK010000124.1 GCA_012799825.1 Clostridiaceae bacterium
AAAAGATCCTGAGAGATCTTTTTATCTTCATTTTTTCCATGCGATTTTTCGCAAAAAGACGGCATAAATTGACTGCGATGGCATGACAAAATACTAATAGCTGATTTGTTCAGCGAGCCCTAATTTAGTGTTAAAAATAGGGCTGTCATAATGATCACGTCTTGTACAAAGTGGATCAGCCAAGCCCAAAAGAATCCCTGCGTTTCGTGAATGCTTTTCGACAAGAACCAACCGAGAAATCCTGCCAATATAACACACGGTATTTTCCCGGGTGTGCCGAAGTAGTGGACGCCTCCAAAAATAACCATCGACAGGGCTTTAGAGATATTAGGGTTGAGTTTGTGGTATTCGACGATGCTTGCGAAGGTGTGACGAAACGTCACTTCTTCAACAAAACTGTTGTTGAGCGCAAATAGTACAATAAGTAAAAAATTGCCCAAAGACAGGGCATGAATCACACCCTGTCGGTAAACTTGGAAATATATGGCCACCGCGGTTACAACCGAAATTATGATGGTGAAGTTCAAACCTAACTTTTTCCAAGAATCTTTATTCTTTTTTGTAATCCCTATCCACGGTTCCGGGACAACTTCACCATCAAGTCGTTTGATTGACAAGAGCCGAAGAGATTGAAACTCGGTTTGTAAAGCCGTGATAAAAATGATTACTAAGCTCAGAACAAGTGTGGTTGTCTGATAAACCATGGTTTTGTTGAGGTAGTTTGTGCTGAATAAAGTGAAGGTAAAGAGCGAGTTTTTCATCAGATAGAGAATGCTCGCGATCATTAAGCCCACGATGGCAATGGTTATGACAAAATTAGCAACAATTTTTTTTCATAAGGTTTCCTCGATTTTTTTGATTGTTTTTTCCAGCCACTCGATCGTGGTTTCGTTTTCTACGATTCCATAATCTAAAACAAGATCGTATGAGAGGTTTTCCTGTTTTGTTGAGATGAACTTCTGCAATTCGGAGTACACTTGTCTTTGCACGAGCAAATCATCAAGAAGGTTTTTCAAATCGATCAATAGAGCCGGATAATCATTGTTTTTGCTTACAAAGAGCTTTAGCAAGAGCTCATCTCGATAAATGGTTGTGTGTTCATGATTTGATAACCATTCAGATAAGACTTGTCGCCCCTGATCGGTAATTTCGTATATATTTTTATTTCTGCTTCCCCTTTCCGGCAATTTTCTAATAAGTTTTTCATCAGAAAGAATTTTTAACGTTCGGTGAACGTTGCTGTACGACTCATTCCAAAAATAGCCAATGGATTCTTTTGCAAATTTTGCCAAATCATAAGCAGACATCTTTTGTATGTTCAGTAAACCCAGTAAAGCAAATTTTGTTGACACGGCAGCCTCCTATTTTCTGTACAAGATCTGCATAATTTTAATTAACAGCCTGAAACTTGCAGCCATATCTTTAGTGTTGCCGACGTTTAAGGCGAAGGTTGCCTTGGTTTTCGGATCGTACCAAGTATGCACTCCCGTTACTCCGAGGTGACCTTGCAGTCTTGGCAGATTCTTCAACATGAAGAAGAATTTTTCGAAGCGAACCTGCATCATCCCAAGTCCGTAATAAAGTCCCTGAACATATCGATGATTAAAGGTAGCCATCAGGACGAGAGATTTTCGGCTGACAAAGTGTTCATTTTGCAAAAAATCAAGAAATTTCAACAAATCTACTGCTGTCGTCGATAACCCGCCTCCAGAAAAATCGGCGCTTATACTCCTGAAAAGATGTACGTCGATACCATTGATGTAGGCCGGAGCCAGAGCGTTTTGATCGAATCCTTCACTGTAAAAGCAAAGGTGCGTTTCCCTCATGTCGGCTGGTTGAAATAGATATGTTTCGAGCGCCTGATGAAATGGCATTCCGAATACTGCTTCGACGATAAGACCGAGCAGGACATAGCCTGTATCGGAATAGAAGAATTTTTCTCCCGGTTTGGCGACGGCTCTTTGTCGATTCCTTGTATAGTCGAGCAGCATTTCGGGCGTCCAGAATGTATCCGGGTTGTTGATCATATCATCGGTAAAGGAAGATCCGTCAAAGGTTTTGCTCTCAAAATAATCGTTGACGCCGGAAGTATGTCCGAGCAGATGCCTGACTGTAACCTCGTCTCGATAATCGACGTTCTCAAAGACAAAAAGTCCGTCCAATTTTTCTTTTTCAAGGATATTGTCAACACTTGTTTCAAGTGAAAGCTTTCCTTGCTCAATAGCCATAAAAATTAACGAGGCTGTCATGAGCTTTCCAACGCTGGCACTGTGGAAGCGTTGGTTTGGTGTTGTGCTGGAGAAAGAATAGCTAATCCCTGATGCCGGTAGATTCATAGCAAATTGCAGGGTTTTAATCTTCTTTGCGTTCTTCTTCAATAATTGTTCTATTTTTTTAGTTTGCATAATGGTCAATCTCCTTAGTGGAATTGTTGAGGAGAGAATAACATATCTATTAGATATGTCAATCGCCCCTAGCTTAATCTGTCACGTGTGAAACAGCGAGTGTTTCCGGCGAACAATTTGCACTCTTTTTTGTACTCTTCTTGTCGTACTTGTTTTTGTGTGCTCGTTTTTGTTTGTTTCTTGGCGCGCTTGAGGGCGCAATTTATCTCATAAGGACCGTGGTAAAAGAAGCGTGGTAAAATAAAATAACTTTAATCAGTATCGGTATAAAGAGACTGTTTTTGACTCGCGTGCCGATGAGTGGTAGACGTTATTGCCAATACCGAATCGCGGTGTTCGGGTATTGCGTGTAAGCGCGTTACCGATCTTATGAAAATGGTGCCGGATAGAAGAAGAGGGAATAGATAACGATCATGTCGAAGCATGTACCATACGTTGTGGGGGTTGGTGCCGCTAATTTTGATGTTAGTGGCAAGAGCTTTCAGTCGCTTATAAGTCACGATTCGAATCCGGGGGAGATCTCTGTATCGGTTGGCGGTGTCACGCATAACATCATTGAAAATTTGGCTAGGCTTGGCGCGAGGACATCGCTGATTACGGCGGTCGGTGATGACTATTTTGCCGATGCGATCCGACAAGCGTGTGAAGAGGTGGGTATTGATACGAGCCATTTTCTGGTGGTTACAGGTGCGAAATCATCTTGTTATCTCAATGTATTGGATACCGATGGCGAGATGCAGGTCGCTGTGTCTGACATGCGCATCATTCGCCACCTTACTGCTGAATATTTAAAAGAAAAGCGCGTCATCTTTGAGAAGAGTGATGCCGTCGTTACGGATGGCTGCCTTCTTCCTGAGGTGATGATGGGGCTAGTGACCGATGTCTGTCGGGATATTCCCGTTTTCGCGGATACGGTATCGACCACATACGCGCACACTATCAAAGAAGTGATGGGCTTTTGCCATACGATCAAACCGAATGTCGCCGAGCTCGAAGTACTTGCCGGATTGCCTGCGCGCACAGACGCCGAGCTCGAGTGCGCGTGTGACAAAGTGCTGGAAAGCGGTGTATACCGAGTTGTCGTGACACTTGGCGGCCGAGGTTGCTACGCGGCGGATAAAGAGGGGCACCGCATGTTCCGCAAGCTGAAAACAATGAAGCGCGTCGATAACGTCACCGGCGCCGGCGATGCGTTCTTCGCCGGTCTGATTTACGGCACACTTCTTGATATGCCATTATCGGAGATGCTCGATTTTGCTCTTGCGTCCGGTATTGTCGCGATTTTGTCGGTGAGCACGATTAATCCGAACATGAGTCCCGAGCTTGTCCAGGAGACGCTCGAGCTCTATCGTGATCATACGTGAAGAGTTTTGTCGTTATCAGATCGCGTGTCGATATAATGCGTGATGGTACAATTCGATGTTGTGTAAAAAGATAAAATAAAAGCAGTGGCGCGCGCAACGAAGAGCAAATGGTAGCAAAAGTACACTTCTTACAAGAAAAAGCTGGGAAGTTCGCAACGTGACAATACACTACCGTAAGAGAACGTCATAACGCGAACATTTCGTTTTGAAATAAACAAATGAAACCAATTGAATAAAAGAGTAAGAAAAATCTCAACGATTCTATCAATAAGCCTAACAAGCCTATTGAAGAAAGGAAAGATCTTATGAAAAAATTAAACCAGTATCTTGATATTGCGCCGGAAGTTCAAGAAGCACTCAAAGCTAAAAAGCCTGTGGTGGCGCTCGAATCGACGATTTTAAGTCATGGTCTCCCCTATCCGGAGAATCTGGATTTTGCAAAAAAAATCGAAGACATCATTCGCGAAGGTGGCGCTGTACCTGCGACAACCGCCATCATGAACGGCAAGTTAAAGGTTGGCCTTAGTGCGGCGGAACGTGAGCGGATTTGCAATCCGGAGGGCGTTATCAAAGTATCGCGACGAGACGTGGCCGTTTGCATCGCGACAGGACGAACCGGGGCGACAACGGTGGCGACGACGATGATCATCGCTGCTGCGGCGGGTATTCGCGTGTTTGCAACAGGCGGCATTGGAGGCGTACACCGCGGCGGAGAAGTCACGATGGATATTTCCGCAGACCTTCAAGAGCTAGCGCATACACCCGTAGCCGTCGTGTGCGCCGGCGCAAAACAAATACTCGACATCGGGCGGACGCTGGAGTACTTAGAGACAATGGGCGTTCCGGTGTTGGGTTATCGGACGAGCAGTTTTCCCGCTTTTTACTGTCGCGAAAGCGGTCATCAAGTAGATTACAACGCCAAAGATTACAAAGAGATCGCAGAGATTATGCACGCAAAATGGACGCTTGGTCTTGAGGGCGCTGTGTTGATCGGCAACCCGATCCCTGAAGAAAGCGCGCTAGATTTTGATGCGATGGAGCGCGTGATTGAAGGTGCTATTGAGAAAGCAAACGCGCAGGGCGTACACGGCAAGAAGCTGACGCCATTCCTCCTTAAGGAGATTAAAGAGGTGACGGAAGGCGAATCCTACGAAAGCAACCTCGTCCTTGCCTATAATAACGCGGAAGTTGCAGCCGGCATTGCAAAAGCATACGCAGAGCTGATTTGAGGTGACGGAAGGCGAATCCTACGAA
>JAAZKK010000015.1 GCA_012799825.1 Clostridiaceae bacterium
CCTTGCCTATAATAACGCGGAAGTTGCAGCCGGCATTGCAAAAGCATACGCAGAGCTGATTTGAGGTGACGGAAGGCGAATCCTACGAAAGCAACCTCGTCCTTGCCTATAATAACGCGGAAGTTGCGGCCGGCATTGCAAAAGCATACACAGAGCTGATATGAGGCGACGGAAGGCGAATCCTGCGAAAGCAATCTCGTCCTTGCCTATAACAACGCGAAAGTTACCGCCGCATTGCCAAAACTTACGCGGAGCTCACTTGAGGTGACGTTCCATTTCTATAATTAGAATTCAAAAAAGAATCCAACAGGAATGGTTTTAGCAAATATTACTGTTGGATGTTAAGCATGGACTCTAAACAAGTATTACCATTGGCTTTCAAGTATGGACTCAAATTAACTACTACAGTTAGAATCCAGACAAGGACTCTAAGCATTGACTATATAAGTCGTACCTTTGGATTTTAAGCATAGACTTCAAATAATTACGACAGTTAATTTTTAGGCTTGGAATCCAAAAAAGCCATACCATTGGCTTTCAAGTATGGACTCAAAAACAAGTAATACAGTTAGATTTTGGGGACAAATCCCAGATAAGTATTACCGTTAGATTCCAAGCATGAACTTCTAGCGTGTATTACCGTTAATTTCTGGGCCACAGATTCCAAGTAAATATTACCTGTCTTTTACACGAATCTCCTAAAAATCGCTTGGCTGTATTCAACAAGTGGAATATAATGTAGGCATATTCCATTTGTTGAATATGAGTGTCTTGTGAAAGGAGAAGTGTTGTTATGCTCAAACATGGAATACTTGGGATATTAAATTACGGCGATATGAGCGGTTATGAGATCCGCGAAGTCTTCAATGATTCATTAAATTATTTTTGGACAGCGCACACCAGCCAAATTTATCGTGAACTTGATGTGCTGGAAAAAAACGGATGGATTAAAAAGCAAGAGGTCGAACAGGACGGAAGGCCTAACAAAAACATCTGCTCTATCACAGACGATGGACATGAGGAACTCGTGCGTTGGCTATCGGAGCCGGACGTCGATATAGAGATGGATATGCGCTCCCCCATCTTGATGAAAACATTTTTTATGGGTGAACTCCCAATTTCAAACAGTTTGGAATTCTTCAGACAAATCAACGAAGAGTTTCGTGAAACATTGGATGATCTTCAAAAGACAGATGGCGCGATTCGTTTTTATCAGGATATGGTACCCGATAAAAAGGTTGCGTTGTTTTGGCAAATGACGTCTGACTTCGGAAAGAAATATGCACAATTGTATATCGACTGGACAGAGCGTTGCATTCACCTTTTGGAGAGCGTGGAGGAAAGAGAATGAATATCCTTGTAGTAAATGGAAGCCCGAAGGGTGCGAAGAGCAATACGCTTAGGCTTACTGATGCCTTTTTAGAGGGCATTTGTTCTGTCGAAAAAGATGCAACCCCTGTCATTAGTAAACTCGATATCGTAAAGAAAGACGCAACCCCTGTCATCGAAAAACTGAATACCGCACAGATGGATATTAAGTCCTGTCTTGGCTGCTTTTCCTGTTGGACGAAGACGCCCGGCAAGTGTTGCATACACGACGATATGCAAAAAGTTCTTGAAAAAATATTGTGGGCTGATCTTACCATTTGGAGTTTCCCTCTCTACTATTTCAATGTGCCCGGCAAGCTGAAGACGTTGATTGACCGGCAGCTTCCCTTGATGTTGCCCTTTATGTCATCCGACACCGAGAGCGGAGGACACCCCTTGCGATACGATATGAGCGGAAAGAAAACCGTTTTGATTTCTACTTGCGGTTTTTATACGGCAGAGTCCAATTACGACAGCGTGATCGCACAATTCGACAAAATATACGGCAAAGGTGAATATACAACTCTATTTTGCGGTCAGGGAGAACTGTTTCGTGTGCCGGAATTATCAAGTCGAACCGATGAATACCTTGCCGTCGTCAGGCAGGCTGGACAAGAATACGTGTCAGGCGGTATCAGCGAAAAAACAAATGTAAAGCTGCAAGAATTATTATTTCCTAGAGACGTTTTCGAGCGTATGGCGGACGCGAGCTGGGGAGTATCCGAAACGGGAGAAAAGGAGGATGTCTCTTTGACTTTCACAAAGCAGATGGCCGCTCTCTATAATCCGTCAGCGTATAAAGGAACGGATCTTGTTTTCGATATGGATTATACGGATATCGGGAAGCGTTATCGCATCGTCTTGGGAAAAACGAAGAGCCGTGTCCTTGAGGAGTTTGAAGGAAAGCCGGCTACGGTCATTCATACGCCGCTCAGTGTTTGGCAAGATATTGCCGCTGGAAAGATCGGTGGTCCCGATGCTTTAATGAAACACCTCTATTCCGTCGAAGGTGATTTTGATTTAATGCTGAAATGGGACGATTACTTCGGCCAAAAGCAAAACAAAAATTCAATAGAGGATAACAATAAACCGCCGACGATAGCAAAAACAGACATGCGGTACATGCTGATTCCGTGGATTGTATTCTGGGTTGTGGCGAATATCCATACCTTTTGGGGCAGCGTGATCAGTATCTTTGTGTGCAGCGCCGTCCCTTTGCTGTTTTATAAAAACAAGAAGACCCTCTACGATGTTATTTCCGGCATAATGGTAAGCAGCTTTTCAATACTGTTACTTATCAATGTATCGACCGCTGTTGTGATTCCATTGTCCTATTTAGCCTTCGGGGTGATGTGGAGCGCATCTGTTTTCTTTAAGATTCCCCTTACGGCGGAATATTCTTTGAATGATTACGGTGGCGACAGCGCTTTGAGGAATCCTTTGTTCATAAAGACAAACCGCATTTTAACGGCCGCTTGGGGTATTCTTTATTTAATCACACCGATCTGGACACTTTTTATCATGCGCACAGAGGCAGGACGTTACATCGGAGCGATCAATGCGATCCTTCCTTTATTCATGGGGATCTTTACCGCATGGTTTCAAAAGTGGTATCCGAAAAAAGTGGCAAAAGGAGCCAAGAAGTAGTCTATCTCCCTGAGAAGATAAAACAAAGCAAGAGCGTAGGATCAAGATCGAGTTGTATTGTCTTCGATGTCAGAAGGAGCGGGATGAGATTGGGCTGTGCCGTACAAGAATTGCGGAATGATCGGAAGTAGATTGTGCTGTACCTTCTTTGATGTCAGAAGGAGCGGGACAAAATCTCTGTGTGCCGTATTGGAGTCGCGGAGGGGGAGGAAGGATATTGAGATGTTCCGCATCGATGTAGAAGGATTGGGTCAAAAACGTGTTATGTCGCCTTTGAGACGCAGGAGGAGCAAAAAATGAATCAAGAAAAAAATGAGCAAGGTTGTGTCCCTGAATTAGAATGCAACGTTCGGAAGGCACACATTAAAGCAGTCAACGGAGGTGTTGTCTTCATGCCCGCGGATGCCATTGTGAATGCGGCGAACACGACGCTTATTGGTGGAGGCGGCGTCGACGGCGCCATCCACCAAGCGGCGGGACCGGAATTGCTTGAGGCATGCCGCAAACTCAACGGCTGCAAAACCGGTGAGGCCAAAATCACGGGCGCCTACAAATTGACGAATGCCAAATACATCATCCACACAGTCGGCCCCGTGTATAGCGGCGCATCGACCGATCCGGTCTTGCTGGGATCCTGTTATCAAAACTCGCTTGATCTCGCATTGGAGCACGATTGTGAAAGTATCGCTTTTCCCAGCATATCAACGGGCGTTTATGGATACCCTCTAGAAGAAGCGGCCGTTGTCGCGCTATCCTCTACGCTGGAATGGCTTGAGCACCATCCCGATGTCGAACTGACCATCTCCTATTGCTGTTACAAGCCGGCAGAGCGCGAAGCCTACGAAAAAGCGTTTAAGCAGTGCAAAATGATTTGAGAAGAGGTAATGTGCGCGTATAGATGATAGGCCATCAGCTAAGTTTCTAAGTTGCTCTCATTTGGCAAGGGGCGGCGACACTTACTGAAAATAGAACGTTGGTCAAGCCGTTTGGCTTTTCTCGTTTGGTGAGAGACAATGTGCATATTAGGGATAGCCCATCGGCTAGATGTCCGGTGGTTCTCAATTGATGAAGGGCTAAGTATGCGTGTATTGAAGCAACGGATGCGCGGCAAATATGTTGACGGCACAGGATAAGTTGCGTACGCGTCTACAGGACTTCCGAAAACCTTTCAGGAGTTTGTGGCAGCGGGCAGTAGCGGCTGGAATCGGGCGATCAGGCCTTTTAGCACCATGGCGACTGCCAAGATGACCAATGCCTTTTCGGGATCCTCCAGAACCGGGATTCCGATCTTGAAAACCTGAGTAACGAAGGTGGTCAACGCCACAGCTCCAAGAATATAGCCCAGAATCGTTAAGGGGTGGGCTGGAGCTGCGGAAATGAATTTGCCGATACTCATTGTGCAGAGCAGCATGCCCATGATGCCAAGGACAATCGTCATGGTTCTGGGCCCTTGAAGGAACAGGACTTTCGTATTCGTCAGTCCAAGTGCGACGAAAACAGCGGACAGAATCACTTCCATGATCAGGATTTCTATATTTTTCATTTAAATTAGCTCCGATTTATATTGCTCATTTGAAATGTTTCCAAATGATTTTCTCTAGACGATGTTACTACACGGCTTTTCCTTATTTAACAAAGGATATGTAAAAAATCCGTCAAATCTCATCCAGCGTTTAGGTCGATGCTTTTGGTATTCCCTCACAGGGCCAAAAATTTAAAAAAATGCAGAATCGCTCAGTTTATTCTGAGAGGTCTACTTCTTAGCGTCCCGATTCAAACGCTTCGAGTCGAGTATTCAGCTTTTGTGGTCAGTTTTTTGATTTGTTTTAGAAAATATGACTGTTTTTGTCTGGTGATTGTTCAATTTTTCGATTTATTTAGGAAAACCGGTTTCACAACACTTAGCTTGGTTACTTTTTTAGATCGTTCAGGAAAACTGACTTCAAAGTGAAGCGTTTGACTGTGCGTGGCCATTTTTTCATATAATTTAGAAAAACAGTTTTTCAAGCAGAGCATGGTCAATTTTTTAGATAATTTAGATAAACAGTCCATCACCCTCGATTTGTACGGTCAATTTTTCAATTAATATAGAAAAAAGAGCCTTTTTGTCGCGATTTGAGGTCAATTTTTCAGATCTTATTGAAAAAGTGTCCTTCTTTACTAGAAGTGTGTTTATCTTTTTAAATAAAATCGAAAAATTGGCCACGGTGGTTGTGTGCGAAGAGATAAGTGGAAGTGCTCGCATTTTTTGGGAGCTACGGTCTCTTTAGAAGTGACATTCTTTTTGAAGTGCCCACATCTTTTTGAAGTGCCCACATCTTTTGGAAGTGCCCACTTCCTTTTGAAGCGACAGCCTCTTATGGAATGAGTCGTTTTTTGGAGGCGATTGTGTCTTGTGGAAGTGATTGTATATCTGAAAGGCGATTGCACCTTGTGGGTGTGATCATTCTTATGGAATGGGTCGTTTTTTTTGAGCGATTGTCTCTTTTGAGAGTAGTCGCACCTCTGAGAGGAGATCGTTTCATGTGAATATCATCGTAGAGAGTGATCGTCCTAAGTCATAAACTCTAAGTCATCACCGTCGCAGGTACGTTGTTGCTTTCATTGACATGCTCAGTTGAGGCGAGTATCATGAACAAAAGCTGAATAGTGCGCGGATTTGTGCGACGAAGCACCGGCGCTTATAGCGCTGAGGAAACCGGATGAGATTTCCGGACTATCCCAGTAACCGTGAAGCAGACGAACGGGCAATGAAGTCACTGTCTTTGGATGGGAAGGCGCCCTAGTAGGATGAAGCCAAGTCGGGAGGCCTGGATTTCGCGTGATACACTTCTGGGGTTGAGTAACGAAATTCGCCTTTTTTTGCGATTCTTTTTCTCCCCGGTATTGGGGAGTTTTTTTGCTCCTTGCTTTTCAGCAAAAAAAGAAAAGGAGAGATCCAGTATGAAAAGAAGAAAATGGATGGCGTTCTTGTTGAGCGTACTAATGCTGCTTTCAATGTTGGCGTTAAGTGCATGTGACGACAAGAAGAACGGACAGGAGACAGAGGCGCCGGTCCCCTCAGTAACGGAAACAAAGGAGCCAGAGCCTTCGAAAGAGTCGATAGATCCTGATGAAACGGAACCAGAAGAGACAGAGCCCGAAGAGCAAGGCATTATCGTAACCGATATGACCGGTCGCACGATCGTTCTTGAGAAGCCGGCAGAGAAGGTGGTTGCGCTGACGGCATCAAACTGTGAAATTCTCTACGCGCTTGGTGCTGGCGATACTGTCGTCGGTCGCGGTGAATATTGCGATTATCCGGCAGAAGTGTTGGATGTACCTGCCGTCCAGTCCGGGAAGGACACCAATATTGAACAGATCATCGCTCTGGAGCCTGACGTTCTCTTCATGAGCACGATGGCACAGACAGAAGAACAGGTGAAACAGCTTGAAAATGCCGGCATAGCCGTCATCGTTTCTGACGCTCAAGACATTAATGGCGTCTATGAATCGATTGCATTGATGGGGAAGGTGATGGGCAAAGACAAGGAAGCGGAGGAAATCGTATCTTCAATGAAAGCATCTTTTGCCGAGCTCGCGGAAAAAGCGACCGGAGACGGCTCAAAGAGCGTCTATTTTGAAGTCTCACCTCTCGAATATGGCCTTTGGACGGCAGGTTCAGGCACGTTCATGGATGAAGTCGCCGAACTAATCGGTCTCAAAAACTGTTTTCATGACGTTAATCAATGGGGAGAAATCTCTGAAGAACAGGTGCTTGAGCGCAATCCGGATTACATTGTGACGATCACGATGTATTTCGGCGAGGGCCCGAGACCTGAAGAAGAAATCGCGGGTCGCGAAGGCTGGGGCAACTTGACAGCCGTCAAGAACAACGCGATTCTGCACCTGCCGAACAACGAGCTTTCTCGCCCGGTTCCTCGTCTCGTCGAAGGCGCACAAAAGCTGTTCGACTTGGTCTACGGTGAGGCGGATAGTTCCGATAAAGCGGCATAAGGAATAAAGCGGCATAACGAACAAGGTGAAGCGAGAACGGAGAGAATTTTTTCGGGCAAGTGAATACATCCTTTTTGGGTTCGTAACGCTTGCTGTGTTTATCCTGTGTGTCGGCGCAGGGAGTGTTGGCATTCCTCCCAAAGAGACTGCCACCGTCATTTGGCGGTCTCTTTGGGGAATGGAGCAGAGCAATGCTTTGGCTGAATCGATTATCATATCGGTTCGGCTACCGCGTGTGATCTGCGTTGCCCTTACCGGCGCAGCATTGTCGTTATCCGGCGCCGCCATGCAAGGACTTCTGAAAAACCCGTTGGCGGACGGCTCAACATTGGGTGTGTCTTCCGGCGCTGCACTGGGCGCGGTGTTTGCGATTGCGTTTGGTATTTACCTTCCGAATTTCCCTTTCTCGGGAACCGTCGTGATGGCCGTGCTCGGGGCATTTCTCTCGCTTCTGCTTATTCTTTCTCTAGCTTATCGACTAGATTATTCTCTATCCACGCAAACCATCATTCTCATCGGCATAATCTACTCCATGTTTGTGTCAAGCATTATGAGTGTGATCATCACGTTCGCGTCCGATCGAGTCAAACATATTACCTTTTGGACGATGGGCAGTTTGCAGGGCACCAGTTACGAGAATGTGTCGATGTTAGGTGTTACGCTGCTGATTTTTGGTGCTGTGATCGCCGCACATGCTCACGAACTCAACGCTTTTGCCATAGGTGAGGATAATGCGCATTATATCGGTGTGAATGTGAAAAAAACACGGCTGATTGTTCTTATCAGTGTTTCATGCTTGATCGGCGTATCCGTTGCCATCGGCGGCACGATCGCATTCGTCGGCCTCGTCACGCCGCACATCGTGCGCATGATCGTCGGGCCAAATCACCGACGCTTGCTGCCGGCATCCGTTTTCGGCGGCTCCGTCTTTTTGATGCTTGCTGATCTTGTGGCTAGGACACTGTTCAATCCGCTTGAATTGCCGATCGGTGTCGTAACGAGTTTGACTGGTGCCGTTGTGTTTGTTCTGATCTTTTTCCGTATGCGAAAGGTAGGCTAGGATGAAGCTGTTGGATGCACGCCACCTTTTTGTTGATTACGGAAGTTTTCGAGCGGTCGACGATCTTTCATTTTCCATTGAAGCAGGAACGTGGCTGATGATTGTCGGTCCTAACGGTGCCGGAAAATCAACGGTTCTTCGTGCGCTTGCCCAAGCCTGCAACTATCGCGGAGATGTCATCTTGGAAGGAGCGAACGCGCGTCGCATGAAAGCCGCTGAACGTGCGCGCTTTATGGGCATGTTGATGCAATCTCACTTCGTGGGTTACGCATTCTCGGTGGAAGAAGTCGTTCGTTTAGGGCGCTATGCTCATGCTTCCGGCTTTTTAACGCGCCGTCTCAACCGGGAAAAAGATGATCAAGCAGTCTTTGAGGCGCTCGAACTCACCGGCATGACGGAAAAAAGGAGACAGTCGGTTCTCACGCTTTCCGGCGGTGAGTTGCAGCGCACATTTCTGGCTCAACTTCTGGCGCAAAATCCACGTCTTCTTCTTTTAGACGAACCTGCTAACCATCTCGATCTTATCTATCAGAAACAAATTTTTTCACTGATTTCCGACTGGATCTGTCAAGAGGGGCGTGCCGTCATCTCGGTTGTTCACGATCTCTCGCTTGCGAAAGCGTTCGGTACAAAAGCGATTTTGATGAATAAAGGAAAAGATATCGCATCAGGCGACGTTGACGAGGTGCTTTCGCCCGATCACCTTGATGCAGTTTACGGCATGGATGTCGGCGCATGGATGCGCAAGATGCTTGACCAATGGTCTCAGTAATTGAGGCCAAATTATATCACATTTAGACACTTCCTTCGTAAGCGCTGTTACTTAGACCGTGTCAACTTGTTGTAGGTTTGGCAAGAACTACGAGAGCAGTCCACCCATACCCCCATTCGTGATGGCTTTACATAACCGATAGAGCGGAGTCCCTCTTTTGGTAGCTTTTAATGCGTCTGAG
>JAAZKK010000078.1 GCA_012799825.1 Clostridiaceae bacterium
ACAGCGTGAAAAAGACATTCCAGTTCTTCGAACACCAGAGGATGGAAAATATTATTTTAACCAATTTTACATCCATCCCGCGTTTGACAGAATACTTGGAAAGGGAGTACCTAGAGAGAAAGTTGGAATCTTCTTTGTCAAAGAGTTTGAAGAAGAAATGGTTAATGTTATGTCCGGTGAACCAATCGGTGGCAATAAGCTAGTTGGTTTTTACATCAGCTGTTTTTGGTGATTATTCTAACTTTGTTTGCCTTGCTGATATTTTTATCTCAATCACTGTTTTCGCCCCTCACTCAACTCAGCGCTCGGCTGTTTGATAAATTTAATTACCAAGAAGTGTCAATCAACAACGGTGTAGCTAATTTTGATGCTGTTAAAGGTAGTTTGAGGATTACCAACCAAACTGCAGATCAATTAGCCAAGGATCAGCAAGCTCCGATTAATCGCAACCTGCCCATGCGGAGAAACTTAGACGAACAAGTCGTTCAAGACAATTATCTTATCCTTAGTTGTCGAGATCATCACGCCATAGCGGGGACGACATGCAACGCGGTCCTCCTCGCCCTCGCGAGAGTTCGGACGAAGCGATTTCATGCAAGGTGACGCCTGCTTCGCGAAGCAAGCGATTCGTAACGCAGTTGCGCTCATAGACGACAACTTCGCCGGGAGCAATGGCAAGCGTATTGGAGGCATCGTTCCACTGCTCGCGCTGCGCGTCGATACGGCTTGTGCCGCCGCAACGAATCAATTCTATTTCTGACAGTCCGAGATATTTTTTCAGCACATTCTCAAGGTGGCCACCACAGCTTTTTGCCGTGAGCGACCCGTCCTTGTCCGCTCTGATGTCAAAAATTTCCAACGGTCCCTCAACTTCCGGGTGGATCGTGAAAATATCGCGGTCGACCATCGTAAAAACGGTATCAAGGTGCATGAACGCGCGCCTTTCCGGAATGATGAATGCAAGCACGTGCTCAAATCCGGCGTCGGCATTCAGAATGTTTCGAGCGAGCATCTTGACGGCGGACGAATCGGAGCGCTGAGAGATTCCCACGGCCAACACCTGAGGCGAAAGAACCAGTATATCACCGCCTTCGAATGTCGCGTTTTCACCGCGAACCAAATATTTCGGCAACCCGCTAAACATCGGGTGATGATTGACAATGTATTGATAAATCAGCGTTTCACGGTCACGGGTCTTCGACCACATACTGTTTATCATGACGCCGGAGCCGACGACGCTCATCGGATCTCGCGTAAAATACAAGTTAGGCAAAGGATCAAACCAGAGCGTTCGCTGGTGATCCAATTCACGAAGTTGCACATTATATGAATCGAAATCTTCGAAACGCCAGCCGCCAAAGACGACGGATACCAACTTGTCTAGATCGTCACCGTTATCGAGTATGTCCACCATATCGTGCGCCACGGCTTCTCCGACGCGCGTCTCTTTCAAAAAATCGAGAAGAAAGGTTCTTCGAACGCCGGAATCACGCAAAATATCTTTCAGAAGATCCTCAAGATAAAAGACCTCGACGCCTGCATCTTCAAAAACGGACGCAAAAGCGCGGTGTTCTTCTGCTGCTACGCGCTGATAGGGAAGTTCATCGAACAAAAGTCGATACATGTTGGTCGGCGTGATATTGTCTAATTCAAGACCGGGACGATGGAGCAGCACACGGCGAAGACGGCCAATCTCAGAATAAATGTGTACCCTGTTTCGAACATCATTCGGATACTTCACAAAAACCTCCTACAGCAAGAGCAGGGGATCCCTAGAAGATACGAACCACTCCGTCTTGTCCCCCTCTGACAAAACTACTTGGGTTCCGATGTAGTCAAGCACAGTCTGTGGGTCTTGTCTCCCAATGACAGGTTGACCTCTTTTATGCATTATACACTGATTTTGCATAATGGGGCAAGACGGTGCCCGGAAACAGGGACTAAGGCGCCAATGTTGATGTTTATGATATGTTGTTAAGATGTCATAATGATCAGTTTTTTACTACTGTTATTTATAATAGCTATCACGACGTTCCTGCGTTTTTTGGCGTTTTTTCGCCAACTCCTGCTCGACGATCATGTCTTTGACTTTCATGAGACGTGTCAGGTTGCCGCGCTCATTCTCGTCCATTTTCATCGTAATCGAATGGATCGTCTCTTCTATGGAAGGAATCATGACGTACTCAAGGGAATTGACGCGTCGTCGCGTCCGTTCGATTTCTGCCGCGAGAAGGTGCGATTTATGCTCCAGTGTCGCAAGCTCCATCAGCATCGGAAGCGCTTCTGCGAACGTATCAAGCACGTCGTCGAGTTGGCCCGGCGCCGTTGTCATGCCGTAAGGCAGGCGATTTGCCCTGTCATCATCTTCCTGATGCGCTACGCGAAAGACCGGTGTGCGAACGCTCATCGTATTTTCCTGAGTCACCTTTACCATGACAGGAAATCCTGCCGTCATGAGCGCTTCATCGACGACTTCACCGCCAATGGCAGCACGCGCAAGCAACATCTTGCGGTGTCCCTTTTCGAGCAACGCTTCCATTTTCTCGCGCAGCGTATCGACATCAAGAACAATAGCAA
The DNA here is from genome assembly GCA_012799825.1 of Clostridiaceae bacterium. Lineage (GTDB taxonomy): Bacteria > Bacillota > Clostridia > Saccharofermentanales > DTU023 > UBA4923. The sequence goes on from JAAZKK010000078.1 coordinate 2,578, forward strand.
GAAATTGGCGCATCATCTCGTCGCGTTTGTCCTTTAACAGCTTGTGACCGCGACGTGCGATGCGGAGCTGCCCTTTGAGGCGCAACAGCTCCATCCGGTTCGGGTTGACGCGCATGACAGCCATCAGTTATCCGCTCCCTTATTGTAGTATTGCTCAATATACTCGTCGTGCACGCGTTTCAGCTCGGAGGCCGGCAGCATGGAAAGAAGCGACCAGCCGATGTTAAGCGTTTCCTCAATCGAACGATCTGTATTAAATCCCTGCGATACGTACTGTTTTTCAAACGCCTCTGAGAACTTGGCATACTCGCGATCAAGCGGCGACAGAGCGTCTTCTCCGAGAATGATCTCCAAGTCGCGCGCGTCTTTACCTCGCGAATACGCGGCGAAGAGCTGGTTCATCGTGTCCGCGTGATCCGCGCGCGTCCGTCCCTTGCCGATACCCTTGTCTTTTAAGCGTGAAAGCGACGGCAGTACGTCGATCGGTGGCTGAATGCCGCGGCGGTAAAGATCACGCGAAAGAATGATCTGTCCTTCCGTAATATAACCGGTAAGGTCCGGGATGGGATGTGTTTTGTCGTCATCCGGCATCGTCAGGATCGGAACGAACGTGATGGAGCCTCTTTTCCCTTTAATGCGGCCGGCGCGCTCATAAATACTGGCAAGGTCGGTGTAAAGATAGCCGGGATAACCGCGGCGTCCGGGCACTTCCTTGCGAGCGGCGGACACCTCGCGGAGCGCTTCAGCGTAATACGTGATATCTGTCATCAGGACAAGAACGTGCATATCGAGATCAAACGCCAAATATTCAGCGGCCGTCATCGCCATACGCGGCGTCGAAATGCGCTCAATCGCCGGGTCGTTCGCAAGGTTAATGAACATAACGGCGCGATCAATGGCTCCTGTACGGCGGAAATCGCTGATGAAATAATCGGCTTCTTCAAAGGTGATGCCCATCGCCGCAAAGACGACGGCGAACGTCTCCTCACTGTTCAGCACTTCCGCCTGCCGGGCAATCTGTGCAGCCAGCTGCGCGTGGGGAAGACCGGCACCTGAGAAGATGGGCAACTTCTGTCCGCGCACGAGCGTGTTGAGGCCATCTATCGCAGAAACTCCCGTCTGGATAAACTCGTTGGGATAGTCGCGTGATGCCGGATTGATCGGCATGCCGTTGATATCGCGCATCGCTTCGGGAATAACAGCCTTGCCGCCGTCGATCGGACTTCCCATGCCGTCGAAAATGCGGCCGAGCATGTCACGAGATACGGCAAGCTCTAAGCCGCGGCCTAGAAAACGCACCGTGCTCTGTTCGATATTGAGACCGATCGAGCTTTCAAAAAGCTGAACAAGCGCATCTGAGCCTTCGATCTCCAGCACCTTACAGCGGCGTCGCTCCCCGCTTGCGAGTTCGATTTCACCTAATTCGTCGTATTTGACATTTTCAACACCCCGCACCAGCATCAGCGGTCCGGAGATTTCTTCTATTGTTCTATATTCTCTTGCCATACCTGTCTCCGTTCCTTACCCGCAAAGTCGACCCATCTCTTTGATTAGCTCATCGCGACGCGATGCGTACCACTCGTCCACTTCGTCTTCAGGCACCATCTTAAAACGGGCAATATCTTCGCGAATCGGCAATGCCATCAATCGATCAAAATTTGCTCCTTTGTCAAGTGCTTTCTGCGCTTCTTCATAAAACAACATGACCAGCGCCAGCATTTTGTACTGCTTATTGATCGATGTGTACGTATCCATATCATCAAAAGAGTTTTGGTGCAGGAAGTCTTCGCGCAACGAACGCGCCGATTCAAGCTTCAGGCGATCCGCATTCGAAAGAGCGTCCTGACCGATCAGTCGCACAATCTCCTCAAGTTCTGATTCCTCTTGCAGCAGCGTCATCGCGTCCTGACGCAACCGGCTGAAATCCGACGCCACGTGACGATCCATCCAGGCATCCACTTTATCCTGATAAAGCGAATAACTTGTCAACCAGTTGATCGCCGGGAAATGGCGTTTATACGCCAAAGCGGAATCGAGGCTCCAGAACACTTGTGTGATGCGCAATGTCGACTGCGCTACAGGGTCGGAAAGGTCACCTCCGGGAGGCGACACCGCACCGATAGCCGTGATGGAGCCGACACGCTCCTTATCGCTGCCCAGACAAGAAACGACGCCCGCGCGCTCATAGAACGACGCAAGACGCGATCCAAGATAAGCCGGATAACCTTCTTCACCGGGCATTTCCTCCAAGCGACCGGACATCTCGCGGAGCGCTTCCGCCCATCGCGACGTCGAATCGGCCATGAGGGATACGGAATAGCCCATGTCGCGGTAATATTCTGCAATCGTAATACCCGTATAGATGGATGCCTCACGCGCCGCCACCGGCATATCAGAAGTATTCGCGATCAGAATCGTGCGCTTCATCAGCGATTGGCCAGATTTCGGGTCTTTTAACTGCGGGAATTCCATCAAAACGTCCGTCATCTCATTGCCGCGTTCGCCACAGCCGATATAGACAACAATGTCGGCTTCCGCCCATTTGGCTAACTGGTGCTGTATGACGGTTTTGCCTGAGCCGAAAGGTCCGGGAACGGCAGCCGTGCCGCCTTTCGCGACCGGGAAAAAGGTGTCGATCGTGCGCTGTCCGGTGATGAGAGGTCCCGAGGGCGCGCGTTTTTCACGGTAGGGACGGCCGATTCGCACAGGCCAGCGCTGCATCATCGCAAGCTCATGTGTCTTTTCTTTGTCGTCTTCGATGATAGCAACAGTATCTGTTACCTTGAAATCACCTTCGTAAATCTCCTTCAAGGTGCCGGAAAGGCCGGGCGGAACCATCACACGGTGCTCCATGATCTCCGTTTCATCAACAATGCCGATCACGTCCCCGCCTTGGACAACGTCACCTGGTTTCACAGCCGGCTTGAACGCCCAGACTTTGTCGCGATCGAGCGCAGGCGCAAAGGCGCCGCGGGTGATGTAATCACCTTCCATCGCCGCGAGTCGGTCAAGCGGCCGTTGAATACCGTCATAGATGCTGCCGATCATGCCGGGACCCAACTCCACCGAAAGCGGTGTGCCGCGCGAGACAACTTCCTCGCCGGGTCCCAACCCGGCTGTCTCCTCGTACACCTGAATCGACGCTTCGTCTCCGTGCATCTCGATGATCTCACCGATCAATTTTTTGTCCGATACTTCGACGACGTCGAACATATCGGCATCTCGCATGCCGGAAGCGATAACAAGCGGTCCGGAGACCTTGACGATTTCTCCTTGAATACGTTTGCTCATGGATGATTCCTCACTCTATATCTTAAAATGTCGTCTTTTACATTCAATCGTTCCAGTTTATTCCGCGCCTTCTCAGTAACCTTGTTGATTCAGCGCCTCTTTTTCAGCCGTTGACCGATATTGCTTAGGTGGCAACTACTTTGTAGCACCTAACATTTTTCCAAAAAAGCTGTTCTATTCAATTTTTTGTTGCCATGGCGCGTTCAATTCGCTATAACCGTTACATTCGACTCTTTATTAAGCGCCACACAATCCACTGCAACAAAAGAAGCCATTGCAATCAGCATTCGTCCGATGATTCGGAATCAGGTTCAGTGTCAACTGACTGTTCTTCCTGTATTTTTCTCCGCTGACCGATCAAATCGATTCCGGTCGCCTTGCTGACAGCCGCGCGCAGCTCACCGCGTCCGAGATATGGCGTTTTTCCGGAAGACGGAATGATGATGACAGCAGGCAGTACGCGCAAACGCCACGGCACAAGCACATCGCCCATGATCTCTGCGAGCGCTTCTGTCAGAAAAATGACAGCATATCCTTCTTTTGCCCAAGTGTTGAGTTGAGCTAAAGCCGTCTCCGCCGTCCGTGCGTCGGCGACAGAAAGTCCCAGCGCGCGAAAAGCGACGATGCTCTCCCATTCGCCGATCACGCCGACTTTATGAAGGTCTCCATTCGTCATGGCATCTTGATTCATTTCCGGAACGTCACATTCCATCACATCAATCCTCCAACACTTCGCACCCGTCTGCCGCTTCATTTAGAAGGCCTGCATCCTTGTTCATCAGTCCAACGCGCGCAGAAGCCATCCGCGCATAGCGAATCTCGATCACACGCGTCAACACGTAATAGAGGACTCGCCTGACATCTGCCACCTCGCGTTGACCTTTAGCGATTTCTTGGGCTAGCAGACGCTCGCGCTCCTGTAAAAATGCAACGGCTGTGTCCTCTTCGCCGTACGTATCGACAAACTCGCTCATCACAGCATAAGGCGTGTTGGCGAACACCGATTTGATCTCTCCTTTTTCCGCGTCGAAAAGCTGTTGCCATACCGGCTCGCTGATGAGACCTGAAGGAAGCAGGCTGAGGAGGTAGCGCGACTTGCTCACACCGCGAAGACGACTTCTTAAAAGCGTCTCATAATTCGTCAGATCGCGTCGCATAGCAAGCGCTCGGGAAAACCACGGCGCACCCAGCATTTCCGCAAGTTGAGCTCTCATAGTCTCTGTATCGCGATCGACGGATAAATCAATCACTGCAGCTTCGTAATGCTGATTGTACGATTCGCGAGCGCGCCGGATCACCGCAGGCACCCACTCCGGCACCTTGATGTCTTTCTTTATACCGCGCACGGAGTCGTATAGCGTCTCCGGATCCAGCAGTGTCGTACCGAGAAGCGACGCTTTCAAGGCGTCAAACGGACGAGCGTTATTTCCTTGGAGTTCCTCTTTCAAAAACACCTTCAAGTTGTGCGCATCTCGCGGCAGCAGTAGCACCGTCCGGAATCCGTCGTCGGGCGCTACTTCTTTTAAAAAAATGAACGCCGCGTCATACTCGTCGACGAGCATGGATTCTACCGTGTTTTTTTGAGGATAGTGATGTTCCAAGAGAATGCGGCGAATATCTTCTTGCGAAGTAGCCGTATTCAGGCGCTCAACTCCTGTTTTTCCTAGAAGATTGCGCTCCAAAACCCACGTTCGACCAGCCGCGAACTCCCATGATCCGCTCTTATCTTGGCGAATTTCAGGCAGAGGAAGCGCTGTCATTTCGGACGTCGGATTATGCATCGTCCGATTCCTCCTCGGCTACCAAGTCGCCGCCTAGCATCTCAAAAATTAGGCGTGTCAGTTCCGGGCGATGATCGCGCACGGCAAGATCATACGTCAGATTGTCCGTTACGCGGCCATGCTGAATCACGATACCGCCTGAGAAGCTCCCGCCTTGCTTCGAGAACGTGAAAGTCTCTGAGGCAAGCGCAGCAGCAAGAGGTCTTTCTAGATGCTGCTCGCGTTCCGATAATGTGATCACACCTTCGTTGACGCCGAGCACGCGCACCCATGACGCATAGCGTTCCACACGACGTTCTTCCGGCTCTTCAGTCAAGAGATTCAACGCCCGAGAAATCACAGCTTCTGCGATATTCTGTCGATGCGCCAGACGGTTTTTGCGCTTTTCCGCATCCGCCAAACTCTCGCCGCGGCGGACGGTCATGGCCGCATCGCGCCGCGCGTTTTCTTCAGCGTCCTGAAGAATATTCCGGCATCTTTCTTCGCTTTCGGCCAGCGTCTTCTTCTCAAAGGCTGCCGCGTCTTCCTGAATCGTCTTGACCGTGGCATCGGCATTGGCAAGAATATGCTGTTTGATTCGTTCGATTCCCTGCACGTTTCAGCGCTCCGTTTCTTTCAGGATGCACCATTCATCAAGGCTCCGGCGATGAAGCTGCATTATACTTTGATACTCAATACGCCGAGAATTGTCGCGAGCAACGCTAGGATAGCGTACGTCTCAACCATGACGGCAAAGACGATCGCGTTGCCGCTGCGATCCGGGCGCTTCGTAATGAGTTGCATACCTCCCTCGGATGCCCATCCCTGATGAGCCGCGGAGAGCAACCCGACAGCGGCCAAAGGAATCGCGGCCATCACGAACATGAGGCCTTGCTGCAGAGTTATATTGGTATTACCGCTAAGAACACCGGACTGGCTCATGATCATAAACCAGCCAAGCAAACCGTAGATACCCTGGGTCCCCGGCAACGCTTGCAAAATCAGCAGTTTGCCGAACAGCGTCGGATCCTCCGCAATGATACCGGCCGCGATCTTGCCTAGCCGACCGAGCGCTTTAGCTGATCCGATTCCCGGCAACGTCACAGCAAGTGCACCTGCAAAGTAGACCAATATTGTTCCGTAGATATTGTTCATTTTTTCCTCCCATCATCAGCAATCATGCCGATGGATTAACGCCATCTCATCGCTGAGAATGGCCTGCCACAGAAACGGATGTCTCTGAAAACATTCATTTTATGTTTGATGCGGCGGCATTTTTTGCCCATCGCGCCCTTCCGTGATCGCCACATACTCCGTGTTGCGTCTAAGAGGTTTGAAAAAGCTGCCGCCTCCGACGAAGAACTTTCCAAACATTTCCACATATTGCAGTCGGCTCGTGTGCACAAAAGCCGATAGCGTCGACAAAGCCAGATTCAATGTATGTCCAAGAATAGCGATCAATGTAAAGGCAATATAACCGAGAACGGATGTACCAAAGAGCATGCCGAGCATATTGACCACCATGGCAATCACCGAGGTAGCCAGCACGAGCGCCAAAATACGTGAATAAGACAAAATATCGCCTAGCCAAGACGTCACGCCATAAAGAGAGCTCAACCCTTTAAACAGTCGCTTAATTGGATTTCGTATGCCGTGGCCGGCAAAAACCAACGCGAAAGCGGCACCGGCAATGACCATCCATTTGGCAACCTCATTGAGTGTCGCCACGGTGTTCGGATCCGTAGAAATACTTCCAGATCCCAGAAGCAAAATCAAACCCGGAATGATCAGATACCACGGAACAGTATCTGCCAGACCGCTCATCAAGTCACCTGACAAATATGCGTTTCGGATATTGACCGCCATCCCGACAAAAAGATGAATCACACCGAACAACATGCTAAACAACAATAGCTGAATAGGCGAATCCATCGGATTAAACCAAAGTGCCGGAAAATTCACGCGCCCTTGCGTAACCGTCGTCAAAAGATCGCCAAAGAATCCGCCGAAAACAGCTCCCCACACGATCGATGAAATGCCGGACACGTAGAGCAAGGCCACCAGTTTCCTGCTTTCGCCTTCTATTTTTTTCTTAAAAAGAAGCCATGCCGTACCTGCGACGAGCATCGCACCGTATCCGACGTCGCTCAGCATCATGCCGAAGAGAATAAAATAGAATGGCGCCATCGATGGAACGGGATCCGTCTCATTGCTGCTTGGCGAACCATACATTTCAAGTACGATCTCGAAGAGGCGAACAAAACGATTGTTTTGGAGTTTGACGGGCGCTTCCTCGCCTTTGGCCGCTTTCTCATGGTAATAAGCCACATCAAATTGTGAGATGAGCGCTTGTCCGATCGCCTCCGCCTCCTTAGTAGGCACCCAAACATAAAGATGGAATGTATAGATCGATTGATGGAATTTATCACGTGCTTCAGATCGCTCTTGTCGTACAGCCAGCGCATCATGGTATGTCATTAATCGAACAACATATTCGTTAATTTCTGCAATTTCTTGATCGACCAACGTGATAGCGTTCTCTTCCTCCCGTATACGCTCTTCCATCGTCACGAGTGTCTCTTTTGCTGTACCCGTAAAGGGAAGGTTCGGAATGTCTTGATAATCTGATGCGGCAAGCCTCGCGCGCACGCGCGGCAGTTCTTCATCCATCACAACAATGGCGACGCGACAGGGGATTTTTTTCGGATCATCTAGAAGATAAAGCGCTGTCAGCGGAAAATCGCGCTCAAGATCATTTTCAAAAGCGCTAAGCGAAGTTGTGTCCCTAAAAATACCGTAGATCAGTGAAGTGGTTTTCGTTTTACGAATCGACAGATCGACCGGCACATCTGTCCAAAGTGCCAATTGATCACGCTGTTGCTCAAGCGTTCTGATCGACGAGAGATGCGCTTCACGGTCGCTTAAGAGCGCTTCAAAGCGATCCACCATGGAACAGAGTTCTTTTTCCTCCTCCGTCGTGAACACGAAATCCGATTCACTAATGCGGATTTTGCGCTTCGAAAGTGCCTGTGTCTCAGGGAAACGCAGAACCAAGTCATCGATCATACGTTTAAGACGCGACCTAACATCGGCGTTGTCCACATACGCCGCGCCGGACGGGCGGCGATTCGTCTCTTCGTCGCCTTCTTCTCTTATTTCGACAGCGCCCATGCGCATAAGCGCATCAAGGACATCATCGCGATCCTCATTCATGCCGAGGATCGTCATTTTGCTCATCTTAACGATGCTCAAGGAATGCCGTTATCCTTTCTGCGACAGAACCGGCGAGGCGGTCCAATTCTTCTTCAGCAAGAGAGGGCATATCCGATGCGCCCAATTCTCCTGCCTCTTCAAGAAGCTTTTCGTACTGTTCTTGTGCTTCGGCCATCAGCTTCTCACGTAGAGCGACCGCCTTGCGATATGCGTCGGCGACTTGTGCCTCCGCCTTCTTCCGGCATGTGTCGCGCCTTGTTGCCGCGTCAGCGCGAGCGCGTTCAATACGTGCGTCCGCTTCCTGTTCCGTCTGTCGGATTTCTTCAACAAAATCTACGTCTGGCACGGATCCCCTCTCCTTTGACCGATCTTTGAATGATATGTACATAATTTAACATAATTTAACATAAACATCGTACATTATGCGAATCAGATTCAAAAAATTGTATTTTGAAAAACAAATCTGTAAAACAAGTTTGAAACATGTGAATGAGACATCATGCTATACTCTTCTCAAAAGAAACGACGGAGAAAGTGAGTGACAAGCGCGCAATGAACAGCTAAAGCAGTGGTTTCCCATCTAGACAATGCCATCTACCGGCGAGGGGATGAAGACCTGAAATGGCATATCTTTTTGATATTCCTCCATCACAATGGCGATAGGAATAGAAAATTAATCTTCTTTGTTTGCATATTTTTCTGTAACAAAAAGCAACAAAGAAAGTGACTTTTCCCCTTGCGTCATTGATTGAGTCGGCGGACAATGCCCGTTTCTGTTGGCCGCAGTTTAGTTTTAACTGAATCAAGACAAACGAAAACGGCGATCTCCTTACCGACATGATCTTCAAGAAAGAGCTGTTTATGTTATCCGTCAACAATCTTACCGCGGTGCACAAAGACACCGGATATACCCTCTTCTCTAACTTGTCTTTTAGCGTACAAAAAGGCGATAAGCTTGCCGTTATCGGCGCGGAAGGCAACGGAAAAACGTCATTGCTTGACATCATTTGCCGACCCGACGATGCGGCGCGCTGGCTCACTTGGTCAGGCAACGTAACGTACCATCCCTGGAAATTAGGTTACCTTGCGCAGGCGTGTCCTCCTTCACTTTTGCAGAAATCTGCTGCCGAATGGATGCTGCCTTTAGCAGGTGACGCCGATCTTTACCGGCTTATCGCTGAATATAGCATCTCAACAGACGTTCTCTTTGCGCCGCGCACGCTCGCTACGCTTTCCGGAGGAGAGCGTACAAAACTGCGTTTGATCCGTCTTCTTGTCCACCCGCCTGATCTTCTGGTGCTGGACGAGCCGACGAATGACCTCGATTTAGAATCCATCATCACGCTCGAACGCTTCATTCAAAACAGTCAAGCGGCTATCCTCTATGTCTCACACGATGAAACACTGCTTGACCGCACGGCCAACCGCATCCTCCATTTGGAGCAGATCTGGCGGCGCACGACCTCACGCGTCACCCTTTCCGGTCTCGGTTTTCGCGACTACATGGAAACATTCACATCTTCTATCGCGCGCCAAAACCAACAAGCCGCAAAGGAGGAGGAAATTTACCAAGAAAAATTGAAGCGCTACCGGCGGATTGAATCGCGCGTCGAACATGAACAAGCTGTCATCAGCCGTCAGGATCCGAGCGGCGCACGCCTCCTTAAGAAAAAAATGCATGAGGTCAAATCTCTGGGGCGCCGCTTTGAGCGCGAACACGCCCGCCAAACACAGCGCACCGACCGCGAAGACGAGGTGAATTTTTTTCTAGAGGATTTGCCCGGCGTGCCCTCTGGTCGCGAGATTCTGCGTCTTTTTCTGCCGGAACTCCATATTGGGGATCGAGTGCTTTCCCGCAATGTCCGGCTGGACATCACCGGACCGGAACACATGGCCATTACCGGTTCTAACGGCTCAGGGAAAACCACGCTTTTGCGAACCATCCAACGCACGATCGAAACACAGCGAGGACTGAGCGCTTTCTATCTTCCGCAAAACGCGAACGAACTTTTTGAAAATGACATGCCGGCGATTGATTTTCTCGCTCCCGACGGAAAAACCTCTTCAAAAGAGGCCGCCTCTGCCCTCTTAGGAAGTCTCCGTTTTTCAAGGGACGAAATGACATCTCTGACATCGACACTCTCCGGAGGACAGAAAATTAAATTGGCTTTTGCAAAATTGCGGCTAACACGCCCGAATGTCCTCTTGCTCGACGAGCCGAGCCGACACCTGTCACCGTTGAGCAACCCCGCATTTAGAGCGAGCGTCGCCGCCTTCAAAGGATGTGTGATCAGCGTGTCACACGATCGCGCGTTTCTTGCCGAAGTCTGCACGCGCGTCCTGCGCCTTACGCCGGACGGTTTGGTTGATGAAGATCCTGCGCTTTATCAACGATAGATTTAGCGGTACTAGCAAGATAAAAATCCTGCGCTTTATCAGCGATGAGATGATGAGATAAAGAGAAGATAAAATGAATTAGATAGTTTAAGTGAAGATCGTAAATATCAGCCCTACGATCATCCGCGTATTGGTCGCTATTAATCAATTAGGGACGGTAATCGGACTCTTTAATTAGGGGCGGTAATCGGATTCCTCTTTCCCGTTATTGCGCATCCAGATCGCGCGACACATTTCCGCCAACGAGGCAACAAAGCCTTCTTCATCAGGGAAAACACGCCACACATGCTGATCGGAACGAAGGTCCGCAAATCGGGGGAACGAACAGTACGGCGCAGGCATCTCACCTAAATGAAACGCTATCTTTTTTTCATAAGCAGGGGGCGCCTCGTCGCGCAGCAACTCGTCCTGCGGCAAAGAATCATCCTCTTCATAAAATGTTAAGCTTCCGTGACGCAAGACCATTGAACCCTGACGCGTCGGACGCTCAGGATCTGCAGAAGACGCTGAGCGTATTGAAGAATGAAAGTTCAGCGTCACACGGCTTTTCAGCTCACCGCCTGCTATTAACGCATCAAGCGTACGCTTGCGCTGCCAACGCACAAATTCCAACGGGTGATCAAAACAGGGTTTGGAGCCCGGCGTTGCCGTAAAAAAGCCGTCCGGCCTGACTTCAAACGCCTGACCGCAAAACGAGCAATAGAGTATATTTTTTTTCGCCTTCATCGCAAAAGGCTGATCGCAGGAAGGACACCAGTGGCAAATCGCCTGAAGGCCTCGTGCTCGTTTAAAGGAGAAATAATGATAGGGTCGGCGATTATTAGTTTGCCAAGTATAGTCGTCGATCTGAAGTGACGTGGTCAATCGTTTTTGGATCTCATCAAGCGTCAGCGTCTTCGCTTCCTCTGCGCTCAAAAGAAGACGCGTCTCAACTTCTACTTTGCCCGGACGAAAAATCGGTCGCCAGCGCGGCCAGCTCAAGTAGGCGCCGTGGGAGATGACGGCCGCCGTCGACACACCGAGGTGTTTAATCAGTTTTGCAGTACTGAGTCCGAAAGGCGTCATATCGCCGGCGACACTTCGTTGAGCTTCAGGATAGAGGGCAACCGACACGCCGGCACGCACCGATTCGATCACCGATATCGTCGTTTTTAAATTGATATGAAAGGGCTTGATTTTAATGAGACGCATAGGGCGTGCCAAAGTGCGAAAACCCCGCATCTGAGTGATCTCCTCGCCGGCAACAAACCGGAGACGGTGCTTAGGCAAGGCAAGCATCGCGAAAATGGGATCCGCATAACTGACATGATTCGCAATGACGAAAAGCGGTCCGTCAATTGTCTCCAGCGCCGGATCGCGGTGAAATTGAATACGAAACAGGAGCCTGAAGAGAATCTTCATAATCCGTCGGTAAAGTCCGTAAAAAAACGGGATAGGTTGTAAGTTTCGAGATTCAGTTCTTCGTTTTTTCTGTGTCAAGGATGCGCGCTTTTGCACAATGTGGCACCCTCCTTTGCGATGTTGCGAGAACATACTAACATATATCAAATCTTTTGCCTGTAAAAAGATTTGTGCG
>JAAZKK010000055.1 GCA_012799825.1 Clostridiaceae bacterium
CAACGGCCATTCGGTCACATGAAATTTGCATTAACTGAAAACAGGATATCGTAATAGGAGTATGAAAATGAAAAGAAGAATATTTTCAATATTGCTGGCGCTATGTATGTGCCTAATGCTCTTGCCGGCAACGGTTTTTGCGGAGCCGACAAAGACGTGGTACGTAACACAGAACGGAGCAGGAGATCAGAACGGCTCAAACTGGGCCAATGCCTCGCCAAACCTGGAAAACGTGATGAATATCAAAGCGCAGGAAGGCGACGAGATCTGGGTGGCTAAAGGGACTTACAGCCCGAGCAATGACCCGACGGATACTTTTCATTTGAAGAAGGGCGTGAAGGTCTACGGCGGCTTTTCCGGATTAGGTAACGAGACTGAATTGGGCCAGCGAAACTGGGTCAATAACGTAACTACCTTGAGCGGTAATGATAAGAACTACCACGTCGTGACATGCAACGATCCAACCGCGACCCCCGACGACACGCGGCTGGACGGTTTTACCGTGACACAGGGCAACGCATACGACTACGCACAATTTTACAGCGTAATCGGCGGCGGGATGCTCAACAGTAATTCCAGCCCGACGGTGGCGAACTGCACCTTCTCTGGCAACAAGGCCTATAATGGCGGCGGGATGTATAACGAGACGACTACAGGCGGCCCGAGCAGTCCGAGGATAGAAAACTGCACCTTCTCCGGCAATACGGCGAGTATTGCCGGCGGAATGTACAACAGTAATTCCAACCCGACACTGATGAACTGCACCTTCTCCGGCAACACGGCGGATGATCGCGGCGGCGGGATGTCCAACAATGATTCCAGTCCGACGGTGGTAAACTGCACCTTCTCTGGCAACACAGCGGATAATGGCGGCGGCGGGATGTACAACAGTAATTCCAGCCCGACGGTGGAGAACTGCACCTTCTCCGGCAACAATGCGGACTACTTTGCCGGCGGAATGTACAACAGTAATTCCAACCCGACACTGATGAACTGCACCTTCTCCGGCAACAAGGCAACTAATGGCGGCGGAATGAACAACGATAATTCCAGCCCGACGGTGGCAAACTGCACCTTCTCCGGCAACACGGCAACTAATGGCGGCGGCGGCGGGATGCGCAACTATGAATCCAGCCCGACGGCGGTAAACTGCACCTTCTCCGGCAACAATGCGGGCTATGGCGGCGGGATGTTAAACTATAACTCCAACCTTACGGTGATGAACTGCACTCTCTCCGGCAACACGGCGACGACCCTCGGCGGCGGAATGTACAACATAGGTGACGCCAATAATCTGACACTGGCAAACACGATCCTGTGGGGCAACACCGCCGGTAGCGCAGATGACGGTCCTGACATTTTTCAGAACTTTCTGAACAACGCTGAACTCACTTTGAATCACTGTGTAGTTGACGTCGACAACAAGTGTAAATTCATAAATAGTCCGACTGTGAACCAAACGAACGTCTTCGCAACCGACCCGAAGCTGATCTTGCTGGGTACGAACGGCAACACCGTAACGGACCCCGCCAATGTGTACATCTATGGCTTGGGAAACGGCAGTTCCGCCCTGAATGCGGGGTTGGGTCTCGGTAATGCGGTCAAGGGTGTTTATATCCCCGATAAGGACCAGCGCGGCACGACCAGACCGCAGGGGACAGGTGTAGACATCGGCGCTTTTGAAGCGGTATTCTGTACCGTTACTTACGATAATAACGACGGTGTAGGAGATATGGCGGCTGACACTGCCGTCGCGGGAGCGGAATTTGAACTTCCGACATGCACATTTACACCGCCGACCGGGAAACAGTTTATAACTTGGGCCATAGGCAGTGCCGGCAGCGCGACGACAGTCAATGCGGGTTCAACCTATACCTTTACGGCAAACACGACGGTCTATGCGATCTGGGGTATTCCCGTCACGGGTGTGTCCTTGGACAAGAGTTCCATCACCTTAAACGAAGGTGATACCGACACGCTGACGGCAACGGTTAAACCGGACACCGCCACCAACCGGACCGTGACTTGGAGCAGCGATAAACCTGAAATCGCCTCCGTAGATAACGACGGCATGGTGACAGCCGAGAGTCCCGGGCAAGCGACCATCACGGTGACCACAAACGACGGCAAAAAGACAGCGAACTGTCTTGTTACGGTAATAGCGGCAGCCAAAGAAGAAACGATAACCTTCGATCCCGCAGGCGGCAAGTGGCCGGATGGAACAACGGCTCCAAAAACAATCATGGCAAAGGTCGGCGCCGAAATAATGATCCCCGAAGCACCCGTCCGAGAGGGCTATGAGTTTCAATACTGGGAAGGTTCGGCATATCAGCCTGGTCAGATATATCGCGTGCCGTCAGGCGGACATACGTTTACGGCTGTCTGGACAAAACCCTCGCCAGCCGATCCTACTGGAACCGATTCTGCCGATCCGACGGGAACGACCGCCACAACCAAGCCTTCAGGGACAACCAAAGAGACAAAACCGGGGGAAGTATTGCCGAAAACGGGCGAGAACGCGGGAACCGATCTGTTGCCGAGCTTACTGCTCTTTGCTGCCGGCACGTTACTGTTAGTTCTTCGCAAGAAAAAAGCGGAACAAAGAGGTTAGAGATTAACGCCGACTTCGAAGATCAAAGTCGACTGCTAGGATTAAAACCGACTGCTGCCGACTGCTATGATTTAAACTGACTGTTGCCGACTGCGAATATGCTAATAGAAGTTTTAATACCGGGGAGCTGAAGATTGATTCGGCTCCCCTTATTTTTTCAGGGCGCGCAACTAGTGTACATACTCAGTACGATAACCTCAGTGTTTGGCATCGATGTCGGAACCATGTGCATCGCAATTAGTGAACATATTCATTACGATAAACTCACAACACACCGGAATGAATGATCTTACGGAAGCATTTAGAGCGCTTTTACAGGATAAAGGGGTGAGTGCCCTGTTGCTTTATTGAATTCTACGGAACAATAAGCAGAGTTCTTGCCATCTTTGCTTCAGACAAACTAATTTTTTCCGTATCAAGGATAAGTGCTTTTGCACAATGTGACACCCTACTTTGCAAAAACGTCACAATTATTCAATATATTTTTGTTAGACTTGCGGCACCGTCGGCAGTCGTCTCGTATCACTGTGTCTGCATGACCGAGACGTAATGTCCTTTTTGGTGGTATTCGTGTTTACACAGAATGGAGATACGTGACGCTGTGCCCTTTGCCGCAACACCGTGGTGTTATTTTGTGTCGATTTGTTAAATGCAATTAGATGCAATAGGAGATTAATTAAAGAAACCTATGGCTCGTTATTGTTTTTATTGCGGGAAGGAACTCTCGCCCGGTGAAAAATGCCGTTGCCGTGAACGCACATACGTCACAAGCGCGCGTGACGGGACAGCCAATCAGAATGACTCGGATGCAAGCACCGCCCAAGGATATGCGGCTTCCGGTGCTCAGAACGACGCGCCAGCTTCAGGTACGTCCACGTCCGGCGCTCCGGAAACAAACACCGGCGCAACGGGGAGTACAAGCGATGCATCTTACCACTCCTCATCGTCAAAACATGAGCAACGTCGAGCGGAGCGTGAGGCACGGCGTCAAAAAAAAGCACGGAAGAAGCAGGAGAAACGACAGCAACGAAACACCGGATCAAGCTACACGTACCGGCAACATTCCAACTACCAATCAACGCCCGGCCAAGGACGTCAAGCATTCGCGCGTGTACTTCGCTTTATTGTCGCCCCTGCCGACACACTAGAAGAAACGCTTTCGCCGATCTGGTCAACATCGCATACCGTATGGCTTGTCCTGGCGGTCGTTCTTTCAGGACTTCTCTATGTCAACCTGTATCGTTGGATAATCTTTTTAATCGCAGGCAAAATGCCTGTACTGAACGCCGGACGCTTTATACTTTCTTGGCTCACAGGAAGCGCTTTTGTACTCGGCATCATCATACTTTACACGTTCACACTATGGCTGATCGCGCGCTTTTTGTTCCGTCAAGGGAATTTCCCTTTTTTGCATGCGCTGGCAGCAGGGCGATCTGCATGGAAATATCTCGTGATATTCCTTTTGATCGCGCTCCCTTCTACGTTGTCAGCAGGCAGTCTTTACGGCATTATTCTGGCTGTCATAGGTCTCGTATTTTCAATCATTGTGCACGCGCGCCTCGTCGCCAAGCTGACTCATCTTGATGAGAATCGTACGATACAGCTCATCCTGCTCTCGATTTTCGTATTTGCCGGTCTCTGCTCCACCGCGACACTCTTTTTCAACATGATGCAGCCCGCTTAGGTTATCCGCCTCCTAGCTCCCACACACGACAGCGCAGTGCGGCTTTGTTATCACTGTCGCAATCCGACTATTGTTAAAACAGCAGCCTGCTCCCAAACGCAACCACGCAGTGCGGCCGCGAAACGGCTGTCCGTTAGCCACAGGTTAATTGCTGGTTAATTGCAAATTTTTATACACTTGACCCGCTTGCTCTATTTTGATATAAATAGAGATTAGGTTAAAACATGTTTATATCGCTGGAGAAGGAGCGCTTGAAAGCGCTTTTTTCCTGTTATTTTAAGAATATTGCGACACCACGGCTTTGGCTTAAAATAACTCCTCGGATCGTTGATGGAAAGAACTCCTCGGATTCTTTGATGCAAACAACTCCTCGGATCCGTTGACGCAAAGAACTCCTCGGATCCTATGATGAAATAGATAAGACATATGAGAGCAGGAAAGAGTCAATCATGCTGAACAAAATCATCCACCGGTTTAGATGGCTGACCTCTAAGTATAAAGTAGAGTACGCGACGGCACTCATCGCTTTGGTGTTAAGTTATTTCTTTGCGCTGTTGCCGCCTTGGTTTGCAGGCAAAATCGCAGACGGCATCACCGGTAATACACTCACGCTGTCGGCGCTGCTTAACGATATCGTGCTTTTATTGATGCTCACGATCCTCTACTACATCACAAGCTATATCTGGGGCTACTACTTATTCAAAGCCTACGATGTCGCGGAACTTGTAGCTAGACAACGCATCGTGCGCAAAGTGTTCAATCAGAATGCGCCCTTTTTTCTTGCGCAGTCAACGGGAAGCCTTATGGGGAAGGCAACGAACGACGTCTCCTCCATCGCTGAGACAGCAAGTTTCGGCATCATGGCGCTATTTGACTCCACGGTCTATCAACTTGCCATCATCCTATTCATGGCGTTAAGCGGCTCATGGAAACTGACACTTTTATCCGCGCTACCTTATCCCCTGCTCATCGTTTTTTCAAGAAAAATTGGCAACCGCCTTTACACCGAGTTTGATCTTTCTCAGCGTGCGTTTGATGATATGAATGATCGTGTGCTCGAGAACGTTCAGGGCGTTCGCGTGGTTCGCGCCTTTGCGATGGAGGATGAAGAAGAGAAGACTTTTGAAGACTCTGCAGACAGACTCTATGAGAAGAACATGACTGTTGCAAAGCTTAGCGCCTTGTTCATGCCGGTTTCGCGCTGCATTCAAGGTATCTCCTTTGTTATCGCGTTGATCGTCGGTGAACAACTGATTGCGAAAGGGATCATCACCACCGGGCAGCTGATGTCTCACACGTTTTATCTCACGATGCTGACATGGCCCATGATTGCTATGGGTGAATTCATCAACGTCGCTCAGCAGGGAATCGCCTCGATGGAGCGCGTGCAGGAGATCTGGGACTGGCGCGAAGAAATTGAGGATCCGCCTAACGCGATATCATGTGAAAAGGTCGGCGACATCGTATTCGATCATTTCTCTTTCACTTGGCCGGGGGAGGAACGGCCCGTCCTTAGAGATATTTCCTTGACGATCAAACAAGGCATGACGCTTGGCGTGGTCGGACGCGTCGGCTCCGGAAAATCGGCACTTCTAAAGCAAATTCTTCGTTTTTATCCCCAAGAAGCGGATGAGACAGGAGTCTCTTATGATCCGACTCTTCCTTCGCCGGCGGAGCGCTTAACACTGAACGGCATTCCAATCCGTTTGTATGACCGCCGCTCCGTTCGAAGACACGTCGGCTACGTGCCGCAGGAAAGTCAGCTTTTCTCGATGACGGTGCGTGAAAATGTCCTGATAGGAAGCAGTGACGACACGACCCGCTGGCCTCTTTCCGAAAAGGATCTCGAGCAGGAGCAAAGATTTTGGAAAAGCTCTTATCGCGCTATCCGCGATGCCGTCGCCGAAGAAAACGATAAGAGTGATGACAGCTGCAACGTCACGGAAGAAGCCTTAATGGATGCCATCACGCAGGCAGACTTCAAAAAGGATCTCGAATTTCTGCCGAAAGGACTCGACACGCTCACCGGCGAACAAGGTATCGCTCTCTCAGGCGGACAAAAACAGCGCCTTGCGATCGCGCGAGCCTTACTGTCCGATCCGGAAGTTTTGATTCTCGACGACTGCCTTTCGGCCGTAGACGCCATTACGGAGGAAAACGTGTTGCGTCATCTGCAGCAGACGCGCAATCAGCGCACGACGCTCGTCAGCGCCCACCGTCTTTCGGCCGTCCGAGATGCCGATCTGATTATCGTACTCGACGATGGCGCCATCACAGCGCGCGGCACCCATGAGGATCTCATGGGAGAAGGAGGCTGGTATGCGGAACAGTATACAAAGCAGCAGATGGAGTCATCTGAAGCGCACTATGCGAAGAGTAACCAAGAAATAACTACGGAAACCCGATTGTCTGCAGAAAAGGAGGGTAATCGCCTTGAATCGCGTTAATAAGACGAATAATAACGGCAAGCAGCCGTCGCGATCCGGACTTGGCCGCCTTCTCCGGTATGCGCGCTTCGTCAAGGGCTCGCTTGCGGGCGGTCTAGCACTGACAGTGATCACTGTGCTTCTGGATCTTGCGGGCCCGTATTTTGTGTCGCGTATCCTCAATCAAGAAATTATTGACGGCACAGGCGCACGCGACAAGCATGTTTTCCTCGTGATTATCGGTTTTTATGTGGCAACAGTGCTGGCCTCACTGGTAACACGTTATGGAGGTACCGTGTTAAGCAACGTGGCGTCGAACCGTATTTCACGCATCCTGCAGCGTCAAATATTCCATCACGTTCAGCAGATGCCGATGACATATTTTGATAATGTTGCTGCTGGAGCGGTCGTGTCGCGCGTGACAAACGACACAAAAGCGGTGCGCATTTTCTTCAACACGGTCCTTTCACAGCTCCTAATGGCAGGAGTTTATGCTGTCAGCATTCTCGTCAGCTTGCTGGTTCTCGATATTCGGCTTTTCCTGATTGCCGCTCTCTCCTTCCCCGCGCTTTTTTTCCTGTTCCGTGATTTTCAGAGCAAGTCACTCAAGCATAGCCGTGCCTCGCGTCGAGGGATCAGTCAACTCAATGCTAACCTCAACGAGAACATCCAAGGGATTGAGATAATTCAAACCTTTGGACGTGAACGCACTATGTACGATCGCTTCTCTAAGATCAACAACCGCGTATTTTACAATACCTTGTCCCATACGCACCTTCACGCGTACAGCGGAGGAAACGCGACGGAAGTCATCAATTACCTGCTTCTTGCCATCGCGCTCCTCTATTTCGGATACGGCAACATCTCTCATGCTTACATCGTTCCGCTCGGAAGTCTATATCTTTTCATTGATTATATGATCCGCTTTTTCTCACAAATGAATCGGGCGATGAACCATCTCGGTAATCTTGAACGGGCACGCGGCGCCGCTGACCACATTTTTGAACTTTTAGAACGTGAACCCATTGATGAAAGCGGCACTGTGCCGGATCGAGTTAAAGGAAACGTTGAGTTCGATCACGTCACTTTTTCTTACAAACCTGAGGAAATCGTTCTGCACGACGTCAGTTTCGATATTCCGCCAGGCAAAACGGCCGCCTTCGTCGGACAAACAGGCGCGGGAAAATCCACGCTGATGAATCTTCTTTTCTCTTTTTATAAACCGCAAAAAGGGCAGATTCGTGTCGACGGTGTTGATCTTGCATTGCTTGACAAAAAGGCTCTGCGCCGCCACATGGCTATCGTTACACAGGAGCCATTCCTGTTCACAGGCACAATCGAATCGAACATCACGCTAAATCGCCCCGATCTCTCTGCTGAAGACGCACGCGATGCGATGCGTGAAGTGGGCGGAAGCGCGTTTCTCGCGCGCCTGCCGAAAGGCATCAAAACGCCTGTTCGCGAACGCGGAAACGAATTTTCTTCCGGTGAACGTCAGCTGATATCTTTTGCTCGGGCACTCGCACAAGATCCGACGATCCTGATTCTTGATGAGGCGACATCGCACATCGATACGGAAACCGAGGAAATCATCCAAAAAGGCATCCGCCGCCTGTCTGAGGGACGCACAACGCTCATGATCGCCCATCGTCTCTCTACGATCCACCACGCACACACCATTTACGTGCTCGATCAAGGGGAAATCGTAGAAAAAGGAAGCTATGATGAGCTGATGGAACAGCAGGGACTTTTCGAACACATGGTAAAAACGCAAGCGCACTCTGCCAACGTGTAAGAGAACGACATGCGTACCCTGCCATTGCGTCAACACGTACGGGGCGCGACATTTGATTTTTCATCCGCCAGCCGGCTTGAAACGGTACATTCTCTGCCAATGCGTAAAATCATTGATCAACAATCTTTCACAACAACGGCGTCTTGTTGAAACACTTCGCCAGAATCGTCATAGACATTTCACAAAAGAATAAACCGCCCGTGATACATATGACACGATTTTTTCCAGTTGGGTCTTGAAAGCTTCAAAGAAAAATCGAAACAAATGTGTGTAGATGTTGCGCAACTGGGCGGATCAAGACTGGCGTCGCACATGTTAAATAGGCTCTGTGATAGAATAAAGATCACCTTATGAGGAAGTCTTTAGTGACCATGAGTGCGGATCGTAGCTATATATGAGCAATAGAAAAAATGACAATCAAACACCGGGAAATCCGGAAAACAAGAGGCGTCGAAGCGATCAGCTGAGAAAGCCCAATTTGAGGCAGCCCGCTCTCTTGGAAAGCGACAAACTCGCTTCCGTGCCGCCGTCACGTCCAGATGATCCGGATACGGACACACCACTTTCCCCCTCCCCCTCAACACCTAACATCCGTCGCATGAATGAGCAACCTTTGTCGCAGCGCAAGTCGCCACATAGGTCACCGAGCAGATCGCCGAGCAAGGATATTTCCGAGCAAAAAGTTGGCAAATCATCGTCTTCTCCCCAAGAAGCATCACCCGCTCATTCCCTAAGTGAGATGCGCGGCCGTTCGATAGCCACTGAAGATCAGCATGCTGATCCAGTCGACAAAAAGACACTTGCACCGTCAAGTCATAATGCCGTCGATCCTAAGGGTACACCCAAAGAAAGTCGCCGCACACGCCACGCTGCCACTGTGCCCCAAAAAGATAATGTCTACGACTACATCTCCGACGACGCCCGAACCCGCCACGCCGTCCCCCTTCCCCAAACAGACGATGTCCACGACTACATCTCCGACGACGCCCGAACCCGCCACGCCGCCTCCCTTCCCGACAATCATAGAATCGAAAATATAACCGCGGCAGAGCAACTCCAAGAAGAAATCGAAAACCTTCTCGACGACCGCAAGTTCAAGGCGTACCGGCGTGACCTCCGCAAACGTGTCAGCGGCAAACCTACACGCAGCAGTTCGGTTATATCGGTGCCGTCAGCACTTTTATCCGGCGTAAAAAAGACTATCTTTGCCGTCTTCATCATTTTCCTTGTGGTTATCTTCTTTTTCCTAAGCTGTGGATTTGGCATCATGTCAGGTTATCTTGCGACGGCCAAACCCTTTGAAATCACTGATATCAAAAAGACGTACGACGCGACCTATGTGTACGATCGAAACGGCGACATCTCAGAAGTCCTGACAGGTTCGCAAAACATGCTTCGCGAATATGTGCCCTACGCGGAATTTCATGAAACCTATATTGACGACGCCTTTATTGCGATTGAGGATGAGCGATTTGAGACGCACAGCGGGATTGATCCGAAAAGAATTGCCAGCGCAATGGGGAATTTACTTCTGAATTTTGGAGGCGACGCCCCTAGCCATGGAGGTTCCACCATTACACAGCAGGTCGTTAAAATGATGTCCGGCGCCGATGCACGCTCGGCTCAGCGCAAAATCCAAGAGTGGGAACGCGCTATTACTCTTGAAAAACGCCTTTCTAAAGAAAAGATCATGGAGCTCTTCGTCAACTTGGTGCCAATGTCAAATCACTACGTAGGCGTTCAAGCAGCTTCCAAAGCCTACTTTGGGAAAAGCGTCTCGGAGCTGGATCTGGCAGAATGCGCTTTTCTTGCAGGCATTCCTAACCTTCCTTCCATTTACAACCCATGGACAGAACATGGAAAGAGAAATACGCTTCGAAGAATGCGCAGCACGCTGGCAAAAATGCTAGAACTCGGCAAAATTACGCAAGCGGAATACGAATCCGCCATTAACCGAGAACTTATTATTCTTGACCCGCAGGATACCGATACGACATCAGAGATTCATTCCTATTTTGTGGAAGCCGTTATCAATCAAGTACGTTCCGAATTAATCTCAAAACGAGGCTATTCTGCTGCTCTTGCGGACATCGCCATTTTTCAACAAGGTCTGCACATCGAAACAACAATGGACCCTCGTATTCAGAAAATAGCGGAGACCACTTTTCAAAAAAAAGAACTCATGATGACCAACTACGAGGCCATGCCGGACATGCCGCAAAAACCTCAAGCCAGCATCACGGTGATTTCTAATCTCCCTGAATCGCGCGGACAGGTTGTCGCTCTCGTGGGCGGCTTCGGTGAAAAGAAGACCAATTTCGGGTTTAACCGGGCTACGCAAGCCTACCGCCAACCCGGATCGTCCATCAAACCGATTCTGGAATATGCGCCTGCAATGGATCTTGGCATTATCACTGCGGGAACAGTTCTTATCGACGAGCCAAAACATTATGACCCGCACAACCCTGAAGTAGCTTGGCCAAACAACTCCGGAAATGTATACCGAGGTCCAATTACCGTGCGCCAGGCGATCCGTCAATCGGTCAACACCATTGCGGTTGAAGTATACGTAAAGATGCTGACGCCACAACTCGGACTTTCCTACTTGAAACGCCTCGGTATTGATAGGACAAAGGAAACACAGCCAGCCGGTGCGCTTGGTGCGTTCAGCCATGGTGTTACCTCTATGGAATTGGCAGGCGCGTATACTGCCCTTGCAAATAATGGTCTCTATACAGAGCCTTACCTTTTTACGCGTGTACTTGATGCGGACGGCAAAATTCTTCTGGAACATACGCCATCATTCGAACAAGTATTTCGTGAAGAAACAGCCGATATCATGACGGATATTCTTGTTGAGACCTTAGAGAACGCCTCTTGGATCGCCCCCTACGCTCGCTTAGACCCGCAAAAGGCCGCAGGAAAAACGGGAACAAGTGACGAAAGAAACGACCGCCTCTTTGCAGGATACACTCCTTACTATACAGCGGCCGTCTGGTATGGATACGACAACGCGCATGGTCGCTGGACCGATATTCCGGAAGAAGACACCAAAATGCCCATCGTGATTTGGAAAGATGTCATGGCAAAAATTCATGAAACATTGCCGCCGATAGAGTTTGATATGTCTCCAAACATTGTCAGGCAGACAATCTGTTCTCAATCCGGTCTGATCGCGTCAAAATGGTGTCCAAAAAAATATACGGAACTTTTTGATATGACGAACCAATCCGTGCCCAAAATTGTCTGTCCGTTACATGCAGCTCCGCGCGAGACAGAGCCACCGGAGCCGACAATCGATCCTGATGATCCAACATCCACAACGCCGGAAGGGCCGATCATTGTGGAACCTCAGCCCCCTGGCACCGTTCCTTCTGAGCCAGCTCCTGCGCCCACGCCCGGCGGCGAATCAGATTAATAGATATGCGAACAGTCTGCACATGTCATTTGCAGCCCTCAAGACCCTGCCGCTTAGAACCTGCAGGCGGCAAATCAGATTAATCGATATGCGCACAATCTGTACATGTCATTTGCAGCCCTTAAGACCCTGCCGCTTAGAACCTGCAGGCGGCGAATCAGATTAATCGATATGCGCACAATCTGTACTTGTCATTTGCAGCCCTTAAGACCCTGCCGCTTAGAACCTGTAGTCGGTAAATATGATTAATAGGATAAACAGAAAATTGGGTACGTCAAAATTCCACGCCTCTGACGACCTTTTAATAGACAAGGAGATTTAAAATGCCAACGAACGAACTTGTTAAATGTTGCCAACAGGCCGCACTTTGGATTAAAGAACAACTGCCGCCGGAATGGACACCGACCGTAGGCATCATCCTCGGATCTGCTATGGGAAGCGTCGCGGAACGGATGGATGTCTGCAAAACTCTAAAATATGGGGACATTCCCGGTTTTCTTGTGACCACCAATGCTTCCCACGCCGGCAAAATGTATTTCGGCGTTCTAGGCGGCAAGAAAACCTGCATTTTATCAGGACGTTTCCATCATTACGAAGGCTATTCATACCAAGAGCTTTCCATCCCGGTTCGCGTCCTATCCTTGATAGGTGTTAAGACGCTGATTGTCACGAACGCAGCGGGAGGCGTCAATGCGGATTACCGTGTAGGCGATATTATGGTCATTTCTGATCACATTAAGCTTACGGGCGATAGTCCCATGCAGGGACCTAACGCCGAACTTTTCGGCCCGCGTTTTTTTGACGTTTCAAATCTTTACACGCCCGCTCTGCGCGAGCTTGCGCACCGTGCCGCGGCATCTCTCAACCCGCCTGTCGCCCTTAAGAAAGGCGTATATTTTTTTATGACAGGTCCCCAGTTCGAAACACCTGCAGAGATTCGCGCAATTCGTGCGCTGGGCGGAGATGCTGTCGGAATGTCTACCGTAACTGAAACACTGACAGCCGCGCATGCAAGCATGGATGTGCTTGGATTCTCGCTTATCACGAATATGGCTGCCGGCATGCTCGATCAGCCGCTTTCGGATGAGGAAGTTGGCGTCGCTGCCCGTGCTGCTTCCGGCACAATGGGCGCACTTATTGAGAAGGTGCTGGAAGACTTGTAGCATTACAAGGATCTGGCGAATCCGACCTCGCAAAAAAACACCGTCACGCATATTGCCCGACCGCACGAACAGAACTTCAATTAGACGTTACTCAGAAAACACCGTCACGCATATTGCCCGACCGCACGAACAGAACTTCAATTAGACGTTACTCAGAAAAC
>JAAZKK010000103.1 GCA_012799825.1 Clostridiaceae bacterium
ATGCCGTAGATCGGCGTGCCTTCCGCCGTATTGGCAGCAGGATTGACGACGTCGTTGGCTCCGATGACAAGAGCCACATCGGCATCCTTGAAATCCTCGTTGATGTCGTCCATCTCATGGAGCTTGTCGTACGGGATATCGACTTCGGCAAGCAAAACGTTCATGTGGCCCGGCATGCGGCCTGCGACAGGATGAATGGCAAACTCGACATTGCGGCCGTCCTGTTCAAGTTCGGACGTCAGCTGTTTAACGGAAGATTGTGCCTGAGACAGCGCCATGCCGTAACCTGGTACAATGATGATCTTCTTTGCCTTTGAAAGCAGGAAGCCGCTTTGTTCAGCAGGCGTCAGTACTTTTTCAGGTGCTTCCTCTAGAGCATCATTGGCAGATTGAACGATAGCTGTGCCGGTTTTTAAATCAACATCGGCAATTCGACCGCTGTCTACGTCGATCCCTGAGGCGACATCGCCCGTTGGGTCAGTTTCCAAGACGGAATCCTTGGCTCCATCGGTCGCTTGATAGCTGTCTACGCCGGCTCCTGAGGCTACATCGACCGTTGCGTCCGTTTCCAAAATTCCCTCGACAACACTATCGACAGCTTCTGCGGCAGCTGTGACGGGCTCTTTATCTTTTTTTGTTTCCGTTTTTTTCACGGGTGTCGAAGTCTTTCCGAGCAGGATATCGCCTAGGCGGCGGTTCATCGCGCGACACATGATCTGCGTCAAAAGAAGTCCTGATGCGCCGACAATCGCACCGACCGCGACGAGAAGCGGGTCAGAGATCGCCATGCCGGCAATCGATCCTGCGACGCCGGAAAGAGAGTTCAAAAGTGAGATGGTGATCGGCATGTCCGCCCCGCCGACCCTGATCGAAAAGATGACGCCGAACAATCCGGAAAGGATGGCGCAAAGAATGATCATGAGGGCTTTGAGCGGTGCGCTGGAAAGGACATCGGGAAGCGCGAGGAGTACGACCGTTGCAATAGAGAGCAAAAGCGTCAACATCGTCCAACTTTGATGACCCTTTAGGATGACCGGCTTTTGCGGCAGCCATTTGGCCAGTTTTCCCGCGGCCACGACGCTTCCGGTAAAGGTAAGTGAACCGACAAAAATGGCAAGTCCGGCGGTGATCAAGGAAAAGATATCGGTTTCAGGCGATGATGCGATAAGGGTCAGGATTCCGGACAGCATCGATGCCGCTCCGCCAAAACCATTGAGCAAGCCGACCATCTGGGGCATCTCAATCATTTTGACTTTAATGGAAATGATGATACCGATGACAGCGCCGAGCAACATGGCAATCCAGCATTCAACAGCACTGAAGATATCGAAGTGCCAGAGCGTTAGCAGAATGGCAAGCAGCATGGAAAGGGCGCCGAGACGGTTTCCCGCTACGGCTCGCTCAACTTTGCTCATCATGGCGATGCCGACGAGCACGAGAAGCGTCAAGATGCCGGCACAGATGTAATAAATGATGTCGTGTGTAGATATTCCAGGTTCAACGCTCAAGAAGAAGGGCAACGTCGTGTTCGGAAGAGCAAATGCGTGTGACAACATTACGATTCGCTCCCTTCTTTTTTATGGTCGCTGTGATGGAACATTCTTAGCATCCGATCCGTAACGCCGAATCCGCCGACGACGTTAATCATGGCCAGAACGATGGCAATGAAACCCAATGTTTTACTTCCCCAATGGGCAGCCAAAGCCGTTGCCGACAGACAGCCGAGCACCGTGACGCCTGAAAAGGCATTCATTCCCGACATAAGCGGCGTGTGCAGAAGACTGGGTACACGGTTGATAATCTTATAACCTACGAGTGTCGCCACAACAAAAACGGCAAGAAGGACGCCCTGTGTGGTTGTCATCTTATCTCTCTCCTTGAAATGTTGATGTTCGCTTGCACGAAACCGCGGAAGCGACAAGCAAATGAGGATAACACGATCAGCTTTGTCACGTTGATGTTCGCTTGCACGGGACCGCGGAAGCGACGGTCATCAGTAGCCCAACTTCTCAATGGCTTTGAGTGTGCCCTCGTGGACGAGTTCACCGTTGTAAGTGGTGAGGGCATCCTTGATAATTTCATCGTCGCGATCGAGTACGATCTCACCGTCCTTGATAAGGTATTTCAGCAGCGCGTAAATATTCTGGGCATAGAGCCATGTCGCGCTTTCCGGAAGCAGACCGGGGATATTTTTAATGCCAAAGCAATGTACGCCGTGTTTTACTTCGACGGTGCCCGGCGGCGTAATTTCGCAGTTGCCACCCTGATCGATGGAGATATCCACGATCACTGAGCCGGGTTTCATGGTCTTGACCATATCTTCGGTGATGAGAATTGGAGCAAGTTCTCCGGGAACGAGCGCCGATGAGAATATGATGTCCATGTCTTTGACGTGTTGCGCCAAGATTTCCCGCTCTTGCCGGAGGCGCTCTTCCGACAAGGTGAGCGCATAGCCGCCTTCGCCTATCGCTTCTTCAGGCGGAACTTCAACATCGATAACAGTCGCGCCGAGCGATTGCGCATTTTCCATAGCAGCCGGTCGGATATCTACAGCAAACGTCTTCGCACCGAGTCGCCTAGCGGTGGCAAGAGCTTGAAGTCCTCCTACGCCGGCGCCAATGACGAGAACGTTGATAGGCTTAATCATGCCGACGGCCGTGAACATCTGCGGCGCAAATTTAGGAAGCGCGTTGACGGCGAGCAAAATGCCTTTATAGCCGGCGCAAGTGCTCATGGAGGTCAGAGCATCCATCTTCTGCGCGCGAGAAATACGCGGAACACCTTCAATCGCAAGGCTGTTGATTCCGGCTTTGGCCATTTCCTGCACCATCTTGTGGTTTGCGGGTGCCGCCGGATGGATAAAGGTAATCAAAAGCTGACCTTTGTGCATCATGTCGACTTCGCTCTTGTTCACTTCGTGGTTAAACAGAGGCTCCTTAACTTTCAGAATTACATCTGAGCGGTCGTATACCTCCTGTGCCGACGAGATGATCTCAGCGCCAGCATCCCTGTAGGCATCATCATGATAGAATGCGCCTTCTCCCGCTCCTTTTTCGACGAGAACCGTGAGCCCGTCTTTGACCATTTGAGCGACAGTTGCCGGTGACGCGGACACGCGATCCTCTCCTAGCATAATTTCCTTTGGAATACCGATGACCATACAACTACCTCCACATCGTTGCTATCGGGTAAAGCTAACTAATATTATCAGCTTTCTTGCAAAGAGACAACGTTTTCTCTATTAAATGCATCAAGAGTCAATCGCTTTTGAGCATTTTACTATGCAGAATGCAAAAACTAGTTGACACTCTATACATTTAGTATTACATTAATGATACCATAGAGTGAGTACTCACTCTACAGAAAAAACAATGCATTTTTTCGCAGAACGCACCGTAAGGAGAGGATGTGATCGACGATGAATGAAAAAACTAAAGCGGCGTGCAATTTACATGCCGTTCTACGGAACATGGAAAATCTTTGTGAACTGGACATAACATCGAAGGAACTAATTGCCGCATCAAACGTGGCGATCCAATTTTCTGTGCCTGAGATTGACAAACTGGTGTTGGCCTTTCGGCAGGGCACGTGCAAAGCTATGCGCGGCGACGGGCAATCGTATGATATGAATCTCCGTTTTTCGTCACATGAGCACCTGAACCTTATGATCGAGGGAAAGAAAAACCCCTTGCCGACCAAAGGGCTGCGCCACATTTCTTTTTTGAAGAAGACATTTACCGCTTTGGCGGATCGTCTATCGTATTATCTGCAGCCGGATCTCGAACGCCTTCAAAATGACAAGAGCTATCGAGATGCCAGTACAAAAATGCTCGCCTATACGGCTTTTTACGCGATTCCCGAGATCGCGCGGTACGACGAAGTCGGTGTGCATGTTGCGCGCCAAATCGACGACGGCATCATCAACATCGTCGTCGGCGATGAGTTTGCCATTCAAATTCACAGCAACAAGGGCGTGTTAGAGATGCACAAAGGCAGGAGTCACAATGCGCGCGCGATCATGCTGTTCGATTCGATGGATACGGCTTCCGGCATTTTGAACGGAACGCTGGACAGTTTCGGTTGTATTGGCACGGGAGCGCTCGCTTTCCGTGGCAGGATTACCATGATTGACAATCTAAATAGGCTGCTCGGCATCGTACCGAACTACCTAGGGTAAAAATGGAGAGGACGGAAATAATGTATACATATGAAAAAAGCGATGCGCTCTTTGATCGCGCGGTGAAAGTGATTCCCGCCGGAATTTACGGCCACATGGGCCCTGCGAACGGTTGCTTTATTCCGGTCAGCGCGTACCCGTTCTATGTGGATCGCGCGGAAGGACCCTATTTCTGGGATGTCGATGGCAATCGTTTTATTGACTTTTTGAGCGCTTACGGACCGAACATTCTCGGGTATAACCATCCGGAGGTTGACGCGGCAGCGAAAGGGCAAATGGATCTTTGCAACTGTGTATCGATTCCCTCAGCGAGGATGGTTGAGTTGGCAGAACTCCTAGTTGACACTGTTGACAGTGCAGATTGGGCGATGTTCTGCAAGAACGGTACTGACGTGACAAACCTCGCGATGATTTCGGCGCGTGCCGCGACCGGAAGAAAAAAGATCGTTAAGTTTGTCGGCGGCTACCACGGCGTGATGCCGTGGATGCTTGACATTGGATACCCCGGCGTTCTTTTCGAAGACGTGGATAATATCATAACGATTCCATTTAACGATCTCGATGCGTTCCGCAGGGTGCTTGATGCCTATCCGAATGAAATTGCCGGTGTTATTTCGACGCCTTACGATCACCGTGCGATCGATCCTTCTCAACTGCCGCTCCCCGACTTTTGGAAGACGGTGCGTGATCTCTGCACGAAAAAGGGCATCGTCCTCATTTGCGACGATGTGCGCTGCGGTTTCCGTTTAGACCTGCGCGGCTCCGACTATTACTACGGCTTCAAATCGGATCTCATCTGCTTCTGCAAGGCGATTGCCAACGGCTACAGCATCTCGGCTCTTTGCGGCAGCGCGGCATTGAAGAGCGCTGTAAGCTCCGTCTTTACAACGGGAAGCTACTGGCTGTCCGCTGTTCCTATGGCAGCCGCCATCAAGTGTATTACGCTTTTACATGAAATCGACGGACCGGCGATTCTAAAGGCCAACGGCGAAAAATTTGCTCATGCGATGCAGACAGCAGCTTCGGATTGCGGTTTTAGACTCAATGTGACCGGCGAACTTTCGATGCCTTTCCTCACACTGAACGATGACGATTCCTCGTTCCTCATGCAGGAATTGACCGGCGGCATGGTGCCGCGAGGCGTCTTCATAAGCAGCCACCACAACCTCTTCATGAACTGCGCACTCTCCGACGAAGACTTTGAAGAAACGTACAACGTTGCACGCGCATCTTTCGAAGATATCAGGCGCAATCATCCGGAAATGTACCGGTAATTTTTGCCTACGCTCCTGACACTATCACCGGCTGACCATTCGACAACGTGCTTGTAACAAAGGAAATCTCCCTGAGCATAGTGCCGGACTAAGATTCGGAATATGTCCGGAATACCAAAGGAATAGAAAAAAGTGTCAGAACCAACGGCCGGAAGCATTCTGGTAGAACAGTGAGCTCAATACAGAAAGGATTCGAAACATGTCTCTGACAAAAGAAGAAAGACTGGAACTTGAAGCAAAAGTCAATGAGCACCGCCATACCATCATCCGGACGACCATGTGGGCGGGAAGCGGCCATGTCGGCGGAGCGCTCAGCATGATCGACGCAGCAACGTTGCTCTACTACCACTATATGAATATTGACCCGAAGCGACCCGACTGGGAAGACCGCGATCGTTTCGTTCTTTCCAAAGGACATGCGGGCATCGGCTACGTAGCCATTCTCTCAGATCTCGGGTTCATTCCGTATGATTCACTTAAAACGTTCAATCTGACCGGTTCGAGGCTCGGCATCCATCTTGACAGTTCTAAAGTTCCCGGCGTCGATTTCTCGACCGGTTCGCTTGGACACGGCTTGTCGCTAGCGTTGGGGGCAGCGCTAGCGGCACAGCAGTTGAACAAAACGTACAGAACGTTTTGTATGCTGGGCGATGGCGAGTGTCAGGAAGGATCGGTCTGGGAAGCGGCGATGGCCATAAGCAAATTCAACCCGCCGGGACTCGTCACGATGGTCGACTGGAACAAGGCGCAGATTGACGGATTGACCGAAGATGTCATGCCCTTGGAGCCTTTCGCTGACAAATGGCGTGCGTTCGGGTTCCACACGGAAGAGGTCGATGGCCATGACTTTTCCGCTATGGCCGAAGCTATCGACGCAGCGCTTGAACGAACCGACGTTCCGACCTGCATCATTTTGGACACAGTCAAAGGACAAGGGGTCAAGGTTTGTGCCGGCAACTACCGTTGGCACTACGGCGCCTTCGACGAAGAGATGGCCAAACAGGCGCACAATGATCTTGACGCGTACTACCAACAGCGTGTCGCAAGTATCAAATAAGAAAGGATACTCAAAATGGCTATTTCCTATACAAGTATCAGTCAGACCAAACTGTCCACCGGCGAAGTTTACGGAGACACGCTTTGTGAGCTTGCAAAAGATAATCCGCGCATTGTCGCGTTAACGGCGGACCTTGGAAAATCGACGAAAATGGGCAATTTTGCCGAGCAGTATCCCGACCGTTTCTATCAGTTCGGCATCGCAGAACAGAACATGTACGGCACAGCTGCCGGCATGGCAAAATCAGGACTCATACCCTTCACATCTTCATTTGCGATTTTCGCTTCCTGTCGTGCGTTGGACCAAGTGCACACCGACATCTGCTATCAGAAGGCGAACGTCAAGCTGATCGCCTCGCATGCGGGCACATCGTTCGGACAAGCGGGAACGACGCACCATTCGACCGAAGATATTGCCATCATGCGGTCGCTTGCCAACCTCGTTGTCATCGTGCCGGCCGACGGCATGGAAACAGCCAACGTCGTCCGCGCTGCCGTCGAATACGACGGACCCGTCTATATTCGTATCAACCGCGGCTTCGACCAAGTTGTCTACGGCACGTACGATTATGGATATCAGATCGGCAAAGCCGTCGAAATCTATGAAGGAACAGATGCGACAGTCATCGCTTGCGGTTCCTGTGTGTTCCAGGCACTTCAGGCTGCGCGTGAACTTGAGGCGGATGGCGTGAGTGTTCGCGTCCTTAACATGCACACCATTAAACCGATTGATCGCGAAGCCATTCTAAAGGCTGTCCATGACACGCGCCGCATCATCACCGTGGAAGACCACACCGTGATCGGCGGCCTTGGCGGCGCGGTGGCGGAAGTCATTGCTGAAAGCGGCATGTCATGTGCCTTCAAGCGTCTCGGTTTGCAAGACACCTTTTCACCCATCGGTTTTCACGAAGACCTGATGTCGATTCACTGTATTGATACCAACGGCATCGTCACCGCTGTTCGCGAACTTCTGAACATGGATTTCGAGGACGACGAAGACTGGGAGGACGAGGTATAACATGGACACGCAAGACGATCGTTATTCAGGAGGCATCTTTTTTAACGCCGTGTTGCCGTTGGTTCGCATTATCATAGAGGACACGCCGAAATTGGCGGCCTCTTTGGAAGGCAAATCCGGCGTGTTCCAGATGTCGAGCGATTCCGATGAGGGTCTCATGGCGACTCTTTTTATCGTCGACAATGGCAAAATTACAACGAAACTCGGTCCTTATGAGGGAAAGCCTGATGTCGAGTTCCATTTTAAAACGCTCCAACACTTCAACGCGTTTATGAAGGGCACGACGAAAAAGCTTCCTCAAATTCGCGGGATTTTCAAATTCGGCATTCTTATCCCGTTTTTGAAAGCGCTGCTATCCATGGCATCGCTGCTCACGATGAAGACGATTCCTGAGGACGAGGATACTCAGAAAATGCTCGTAAAACTCTATTTTTACCTGCTTTCTTCCGGCATCAGTCAGCTCAACCGCATGGGGCATCCTGTCATTACCAACTGGACAAAGATGAGCCCCAACCGCATCTATCAATGGACGGTGGATGGCTATCCTGAGGTTGCCGCGTGGCTCCGCATCAAAGCAGGCAAATCGAAATCGTCTTACGGCCGATATACGAGGTCGCAACCGTTTTTCACAATGCGGTTCATCGACCTCTCAAGCGCACTACACACACTGCTGGGCATTGGTGAACTTACTGATCATGTTGCGAGGGGGAAACTGATCATGGAGGGGGGACCCGAATTCGGGGCTATGCTCGGCGATTACATGTTGCTTGTCGGCTCCTATGCTCAAGCATAGGGGCCGCAGGGAACGCTGTTGACTTACGCGGTGCCTGCGTTTTTCGTGGGCATCGCGTAATAAAATTAGCCAATATATGTTTCGTGTCGATGCTCGTTGAGGTGCACTACCCTAAGCGAGTCCTGCCACAATTGTCATCCTGTGCTAGAATAGCTGAGATCTAAAAACACTTAATCAGAAATGATTTGTGTGCAAGAGCCTATGAGCAGGATAATTGTTTTCTGCAACAGGGGCAACAGGCAGGAGTAGCAGGATAGATAATAAGGACAGGAAAAACATGTCTTCACCTTTTTACAGTCAAACTTTTGAGAACATTTCTCCCGAAAAACGGGATAACGTCTTTAATGCCGCGATTTCCGCTTTTGCAGAGAAGGGGTATGACGCTGCGAATATTAATGAAATTGCCCGCCTTGCCGGTATAAGCATCGGATCCATGTACAGTTATTTTGACTCGAAAGAAGATCTTTTTCTCGCGATGGTAGAAAAGGGACTGAAGCTTCTAAATCGCGCGATGTTGGACTGCCGTCCGGACGAAGGAACGATTATCGAAGTGCTGGAAAGGGTCATCCGCGTTACGGTGCGTTATACTAAGGAACAACCCGACATGTGTCGTCTGTACCTTCTTATCACTACGGATAACATGAAAGGTCAGACAGAACGGCTTTCGGAAGAAGCGGAGATCGATTTTCTCGACATGTATAAACGAATCCTAAAATCGGCACTGCAGCGTGGAGAAATTCGACCTGATATCGATATTGATTCGGCGGCATTCCTCATCGATAACATTGTTATCATGCTCCAATTTTCATTAACGTCCCGTTATTATCAGCACCGGATGGAAAACTATCTCGGCGAGGAGGCGTCCGCTGACCGCGAACGTCTCGTCCGAAAAACCCTTGATTTTATCTGTCGCGGACTAGGCATACAGCCTGAAAGTTGACATTCTTTTTCCAACAAGTAATATAAAAAACACTGACGCCGAGGAAAAGAGAACTTTATGATGCACAATACGAAGCGACCAAAAAGACCACACCCTCTTCGGGTCATGGTGGTGGGCTGTGGGCGCGCTGCGGCAGCGCATCTCAAGGCCATTGACTATTTTGAGAAAAAAAAACAGTTGGTTTTGACGGCGATCGTTGATCGGGATCAAAAGGCCATTGAGCGCACGCTTCGCGAACGACGCCAAGGCGCGCCGAAACCGATCGTAGCCAATGATTCAAAAGAGATTCTCGCTCGACAAGACATCGATATTTGTGTTATCGCGACGCCTCCTCGGACTCATGCTCCCATCGGTTTGGCGGCATTGGAAGCGGGCGCTCATCTTATCGTTGAAAAACCGCTCGCGCTCGACCGGAAGGACGCGTACGCGCTATGCAATACAGCGCGCGAGAAAAATCTTAAAATCGCGGTCGGTCTTAAGTTTCGCTATATCCCCGGTGTTCAAGAACTGAAAGAATGGCTTGACAGCGGTATCATCGGCGATTTACTCTACGGAAGCGTCATTGTTCGCTGGGGGCACGATCAGGCTTATTACGATCAAGCTCAGTGGTTTGGCACGTGGGAAGCCGAAGGCGGTGCTTTGATGAATCAGAGCATCCACGCTCTCGATCTCATGACATGGCTGATGGGCGGCGAGTCTGTGCGCGCGACGGCTGTGCTCGCGCGTCAAGCACACCGCATAGAAGCGGCGGATCTAGCGTTCGGCACACTCGAACTGGCGTCTCCACAGACGGAGAGTTTGCTCGAACTCGCGTCTCCACAGGCGGAATGTTTAAAAGAAGATTCCGCGAAGTCCCCCGATCAACTGGAGCAACCAGCGCAACGCCGTGTTAAAACGCGGCTTTTGAATATCGAGGGCACCACAAACACGCGTCCCGACGTCAATGAAGCCTCTTTTTTCATCCGCGGATCAAAAGGTACGCTTCGTGCGAGTCTTTATGACGGTAAACCGAGCATCGTTGCCGAAGACGACACGGGGCGACGCTACGAGAAAAAGCTGCTGCTTTCCGGCGTCAAAAGGCACATCAAACGGGAAGGTATCGGCATTTTGAAAGAACTCGGCCACCCGATGACCTTTCTTTACGCGGATTTTCTCGACGCCATTGACGATGATCGCACACCCCTTGTCACGGGAGAAGATGGCTGTGCCGCTTTAGAAAACGTGCTTTCCTTATTCTACGCGGCAAAGGAAGGAAGAACCGTCGACCTTCCGCTCCCGGCATCGTTCTCTCTTGGTCACATGAAAGGTTTTTTTGAAAACAAGGAAGTATCTTCAGATTGTTCGAAAAAATTTTGACAAAAGGTGTGCAAGTTTGTATGATTGATGAGCGGTGAAGACAGTACAGACCTTTTAGAAGACGACATCACTGTTTAAATATTGCCTTTTTAGCTCAGTCGGTAGAGCACATCCTTGGTAAGGATGAGGTCGCCGGTTCAATCCCGGCAAAAGGCTCCAGTTCGGAAATCAGCCGTTGATACGATTTCGTGTGTTGACGGCTGTTTTCTTTTGTCAAATATCGGGGCTTACAGGCGGTTTAAGACGCTTTTGTTATTCATCTTCTTTGGAGCGTTGGAGCGTATAATAGGCAATAATTTCCACCTTAAAATACATAAAAAGTGATAAAATAAACGGTAATGATACATCGTTTAATGCATTCGCTAAATGTCTTCGTTTTGAAGGAGAAAGCTTATGAACATCACAAAATCCGTAAAATCGTTAATATGCCTAATGTTGGCTTTAGTAATGGGAATGACCTCTACCGGGTTGACCGCC
The DNA here is from genome assembly GCA_012799825.1 of Clostridiaceae bacterium. Classification (GTDB taxonomy): domain Bacteria; phylum Bacillota; class Clostridia; order Saccharofermentanales; family DTU023; genus UBA4923. The sequence goes on from JAAZKK010000103.1 coordinate 11,092, forward strand.
TGTAACAAAACCTCCGAATCTTCCGACTGGAAGGCTACGGAAGCTGAAAGTGTATCGCTAGGTATTGACGTAGCCAAATCGGAAGGACATTATACCGTAACCCTTACCCATGACAGCGACGTATTTGTAGATAAGGTTTCTGCCGAAAATATCAAGATTGAAGGAATCTATCTCAATGAGACCGATGCTTCCCAAGAAAGCACTGAGCCGATCTATACCTCGGATACCATCACAGCGTTTCAGGTCGAGCGAGAATCGGCGAAGAAACTCGTGATTACCTTTGACGCAACGACTGATTATACATTGATGACCGTAGTCGTGCATAAATCGGCGATGTCGAACAAAATGTTCGGCGATGCGTATTGGCGGGAAGGCTCTGAAGTGTATCTGCCGCCTTCGGTTTCGATTGTCGGTGAGTTTACGGTTTACGACCAAAACCCCACGTTGAATATCGTTCTCGAGAACACGACCTTTTCGGATAATCTAACGGCAGATATGGTTGTTTTGGACGGTGCTTTTAGGGGCATAACGGTTACGGGCGTTACCGGCAACGAACAGAACGTGACCGTCACAACGACCGGGACGATCAACGACAAGACTGTCCACGGCAAGGTAACGCTCAAAGCCGAGGCTACCCGCTGCGGCAGTCCTTTAGATGCGTTTACAACGGTTAAGCCTGTCGGAGCGGCTGTGATCCCGGAAAGCTACAGATTGGCAGACGGAAATCTCGAGTTCCGAGTGGAATTTGGCAATATCGCCCTTACCG
>JAAZKK010000062.1 GCA_012799825.1 Clostridiaceae bacterium
TCTTCTGGAACCATTCATCCAGCATCAGGTTGTCCTGCTCGATGTCGTCGGTGAGCTTGCGCCAGACAACCAAAACCTTTTCCCGCTGGCCATTGTTGGGATTGGCCGCGTCCTTGGGCACCCAGCCCTCGACCTTGCGGAACCACCACGGGCCATCCTCGTCCTGCCGGATACGGCCATCCACCACCAGCTTGGTGTGCTGGTCTTCGGGCAGCTCCGGGTCCGTGATGCGCTTGAAGGTCGCCTGGAAGGTCTGCGGTACGGAGGTGTGCAGCACGCGCAGACCAATCAGATAGTTGAAGGTCTCGATCAGATCGACTGCACGGGTGGCGTACTCGTCCGTCCCCGGCTTCTTGACATCCAGGGTGTAGGTGGTCGGATCGGCAAAGGCGTCGATGTTGAGCAGCGACTGACTACCCCGGGTCTCCACATCCAGCAGGTAGCGGAGCATGTAGTCTTCCTTGAGCGCCGGATTGGCAGCTACCGCCTTTTTGCGCTGGGGATTATGGTCGAGGCGCAGGTTGTTGAGCGTGTCCTCGTAGGATTCCAGACGGACGTATTTGAAGCAGTGGGATATGCCGGTATGACGCGCTGTGGGTTTGCCGTCTTTCCAGCTTTCGGAATAGACCACCTTTGCAATGCGGGGCTTGAGTACGGTGTCGAAATAGTCACCCATTTCGACGAGAATGAACCTCCTTTGTAGTTCGTCCTCTCGATTAAGGTCAATTACAGCATGGCCCGTCGTACCCGAACCGGCAAAAAAGTCCAAAACAGTGTCTGCTTCGGACAAAGCTCCGACCAACAGGGCGTCTTTAACAGCAGCTACCGCTTTGGGAAAATCAAAGTTTTTTTGGCCAGCGAATAAATTGCTCAGAGCTCTGGTACCGCTATCGCGTGCTGAATATTCAGGCTTCTCCCACCATGTTCGTGGCAATATGCCTTGCTGTTGTAGGTACTTTTTCTTGTAAACTTCAGGCTTTCCATCTCTGATCTCAACCTTCATTTCATCAAGCGTAGCCCTTGTCCGCTCAACCCCAAAATTCCAAACTCGCTGTCTTCCCTGCGAGTCGATAGGAAGAATGGTAACTTCGTTTTCAAGAGGTTGTTCAAAGGATACCCACTCTTTCTTTTGGTCATTCCACTCGCATTCTGGTATGCGTAGTTTGTTTTTGTTTTCGTTGAGATAGATGGGAAAATATTGTTTTGGTCTATCATTGCGGTATGAGCCAGCGCTGCTCTTTCTGAAATTCTCCCATTCAAATGGCTTTCCATCCTTATCGACCAAATCATATCTGCTCTTTTGTTCATCTGAGTGAGGCAATCTACCGACAAGGCAGTTTTCGATTTTATTAGCATAAAACAGTGCATATTCATGGCAGATCGCGAATCCAGATACGGTTGATCTTCCAGAAGGGTTATTACGTATCAAAACCGTTGAAAGATAGTTTTCCGGAGAAAACGCAAGATCCCCTAATTTTTTCAAATTGTACAATTCATAATCATCAATAGTTACACAGAGAATTCCAGTGTCAGTCAAATACTTTCTTGCACCAATCAATCGTTCATGTATCAAGGAGCACCAAGACGAACTCTTATATCCGTTTTTGTAAAATATCTCTGTTGCCGCTGCATTATATGGCGGATCGATATACACACACTTCACCTGCTCGCGATACCGCTCCTGCAACAGGTTTAACGCCTGGAAATTTTCCGAGTGAATTAGCAAGCCATCGCACTGCTCATCGAAGTTCTCAATCGACGCCACCAGCCGTGCCTTGAAGCTGTCATCGAAAAAGCGGGTATCCAGCACCAGTTTGTTGTTGGCCTTGAGGAACTCGACCGTCAAAGGCCGCGAGAACCCCGGGCTGTGCAGATCGGCCTGGATTTCGTCGATGGAGAACAGCTTGATCCACTCTTCACACTGCGCATCACAGGCGGCCA
>JAAZKK010000024.1 GCA_012799825.1 Clostridiaceae bacterium
AGAATCGCAACCGATTTGCACCCGAGAAGTTTTGAGTTAAAGGCGCCTCCGCGACAATAGTTACCCGTTGAGGGCCATACGGCTCGATGCTCATAGGGGTTAAATTGCCCCGTCACAAGACGCGGCACCAGACATCCGAAAGATGCGCCGACCTTATGGCAACCTGTCGGAAACCATTTGCCGATCAGCACTATAATACGCGCCTTCACACCGGAAAGTTCGCTTGGAATTTCGATGTAGTTTACGTCTCCATATGTTCCGCCCTCAAGAGTCGGTTCATTTTTCCACGTGATCCTAAAGAGATTGATGGGATCGATGTCCCACGTACCTACGCCAACCATGGCTTTTTTTATCTTCTCCGGTACATACTTCACCGGATCGCGCATTTGTGCAAATGTCGGAATAACAATGTTGTTTTCCCTAGCGCACTGAATCGCTTTGCTCAAAACATCTTCATGAACGGTCAAATCGATCATAACTTACTCCTTGTTTATCTTTTTTTCCACAGGTAACGTGCAGGAATTCACAGAGAATTCGGGTTCAAGGATTAATGTTCATAAAATTATATTCCTAGAACTCATGCCACTTGTTCAGATTACCATATAAAGAGGAAAAGACCAAAGTATGATGTGAATAATAGCTTTAGTTACATCAATCGCTTTCGCCGTCCTCATCCTTCGCGCGCTGGCTCATTTTTTTATAGATGTAAATACCGATCACAGCAAGTAGCGCCGTCACAGCAAGAACGATCAGTGCCGGCATATAACGCTCTGAGCCAAGAAGCCCCCCACCTGCTGTAGAACTCACGATCGACGGAATCCTCGCCAACAAGACGAGCAACCACGTAGACAGATTCATCGACGTCAATCCGGCAAAATACGTCATGATGTCCTTCGGCGTCCCGGGAATTAAAAAGATGATCACCATCAAAAACGAGGCGCTCTTCGCGTTGTTGAAAATGCGGATATCATCAATCTGTTCCGGCTCAAAAAACAGTTCAAGTATAGGTCTGCCGAAGCGTCTGACTAGGAAGAAGATTAAAACGCTGGCAAGATAGCTGGCAACGATGCAGAGGAACGTGCCCTCCCAAAAACCGAAAGCGTAGCCTGCGGCGATTTCAAACGGCTCACCGGGAATGATCGCGATAACGACTTGAATGAACGTGAGTGCCACAAAGATGAAGCGGCTCATCACCGGGTGCTCGTCGACCATCGCCCGGACACGCGCTGGATTTGCGATGAACTCGACAATTTCTTCTCCCCACAGGACATAGGCGGCGATGGAGCCTAAAACCATCAACACCATAAACAAGATCGCTATCGTGCGCTGGAAAAGTATCTGCCTGTGACGCGCGTAAAGCTCGGTCGCCGGCACGATCTTTCTCAAGGATTGTTCCTCGCGCGTCTGTATGGCTTGCTGACGCGCTTTTTCACGTCTTTCATTTCTTTGCTTCTTTGTCGGCCGCATCTTACATTCCATGTCGGATTGATTCATGACCATGAAACGTGTTCGCTTCGCGCGCCGAAAAGGGCGTTGTTGTTCATGATTCGGTTCGTATCCTCTTAATTTTGTTGTTCTTTTGTCTATTCAAAATGTTCTTTTAACATTTGTAAAGGACGAACACCTTTCTTGGAATTCGTCCTTTTGAAAAGCATTCTAAGGAATCACGCAAAGGGGTATCGCTCAAACGTCACCTGTAGATCGGACAATTTCAGGTGACGCGATCCTTTGTGCCGTTATACCGTCCTTTGTGCTACTCCCCGAATTTTTGAAAGTACCCAGTCAAATTCAGTGGCCTTCACGATGGAGCCGCAGTAGGAACACCGCGCGGACTGCGTAAGATCAATCGGCGCGCCGCAGTGCGGGCAGTTAAAGCTTGTCGCTTTGTCTTTCTGGTCCAGTCCGAGAGCGGTCGTCTGTGTACCCAATGTACGAATCATTGTCCAATCGTAGGTCATGAATTTCTCACGCTTCGGATCGCCGGAAACCACCTTGCCCGTTCGCCGATCGATCGTGTAGTCGACAAGACGCGTCTGTAGACGCAAGGTCAGGTTGTCGTGCTGCTCATCCTGATGGAAACTCATCAGCGAGACGTCCATGACAGCGATGCGTTCCATTTTGTTGATCTGCCCTCTTTGTACGAGCTCGTCCAGTTGACGTTTCATCTGGCTAAACAGATCATCCGTCAGATGTGCGCGCATCGGTTCCCAATCTTGACGCTCCCAAGAATTCTGCATATTGACGTACAAGTTCGCCACTTTCTCGCGCATCTCCGCTTCTGTGAAGAATGGATCAATAACACGAATTTGGTCTGCGACGGCCGCAGATTGCTGCGGTGAAACCGATTGTGCCGCTCCGGTCGGGTGATAGACGCCGGAACCGGGCTTCCCGCCCTTCTTGCCGCCACGTTTGCTCCTTATGACCAAGATCACAATTATGATGAGAATTATAACGGAAAAGATAGATGATCCTGAACCGCCGGATGATGAGGAAGAGCTGCTCCAAGAATCGCCGCTACTCCAAGAATCACCACTACTCGACCAACCACCGGAATCGTAATCATAGTCGCTATCGCCGGAGAAAAAACCTGCGTCGGCCGGTGTACGGTGAAAGCCCATCCGTGCATGCACGGCGGTGCCGGCCGTTAGTAGAATAAGAAGCGCCAGACAGAGTGCCAACACAGGCACAGAGGGTTTGCGTTTCATGAATGACCGTCCTTGAGCGATAAGGGGAAGTGCACACCACGCGGCGGCACATACCATTGGGTATTACTTTGTTTATGATACCGTAAAAAGCGCTGTTGCGCTATTTGAAATAGCAAACATCCGCCGTCTCGTCGTTCTTTTAAGTGACGCGTGTCGACATGATGGTCTTGATGTCGTCCGGGTTGATCCCGACCATCGCTTCTCCGAGATTTTCCGACACAGCCGCCAAACGCTCCGGGTCATCGTAATGGGCGCACGCTTCTACGATGGCTTTTGCCCGTTTGACGGGATCGCCTGATTTAAAAACACCCGATCCGACAAAGACTCCCTCTGCACCCAGTTGACACATGAGTGCGGCGTCCGCCGGCGTGGCAACACCGCCTGCCGAGAAGTTCGGAACAGGAAGACGCCCGTTTTCATGAACGTACTGCAGAAGAGAAATCGGCACGGCAAGTTCACGTGCCTTGACATAGAGTTCGTCCTCGCGCATGTTGGCGACTTCGCGAATATCGGCATTAATTTTACGAAGATGTGTCACTGCTTGGGAGACATCTCCGGTGCCCGGTTCGCCCTTGGTGCGAATCATCAGGGCACCTTCCGCAATTCGGCGCAGCGCTTCATCCAATCCGCGCGCACCGCAGACAAACGGTACGTCAAAGCGTGTTTTATCGATATGATGAACATGATCCGCCGGAGTCAGGACTTCGCTTTCATCTACATAATCTACGCCGATCGCCTGTAGAATCTGAGCCTCGACAAAATGGCCGATGCGAACTTTTGCCATCACGGGAATCTTGACCGCCTTCATGATCTCTTTAATCATGCGAGGATCACTCATCCTGGAGACCCCTCCTGCCGCGCGAATATCCGCCGGCACACGCTCTAACGCCATAACGGCGACCGCACCGGCATCTTCCGCAATTTTAGCCTGTTCGGGGTTGACGACGTCCATGATGACGCCGCCTTTAAGTTTATACGCTAATTCTCGATCGAATGTTTTCATCTAGATGACCTGCCTTTCCGTGCGTTTTCGAAATGATCCTCTATGATCTTGGCGATGATGAATCGTCTTTTGTCAGGATAGTGCGCGAACGAGAATTCCTTGAAAGTTTTTACATGTCCGCGCGTACTACAGTATACGTCCGCTTTCTTTTAAACTCAAGTAAACATGAAACTTTGTGAACCTGCCTTTGCGACCTTTGCGATACAGCAGCAAACCGAAAGTGTTTGCGAAAGGGATCGATAACATGCTGTTTCTAACCGTTTCCATAGAATCTGTTATAATAATTAACAGACACATTAATCGACTCATATTTGTCAAAGCACTTCCCCGAAAACGATCAATAGTTTAACATGAGTTGCAACCGATCGAGATCGATCCCGTGACAAGCGTCGACAAAATGCGTGTATTTGAAAGAAGATGCGATTACTTTACTTAAGTGGCTAGCTAGGAGAAATATGTGCCTATACTCCCTTTTTCAATTCAGACATTGAAACGTTTGCCTTTTTACTTATCGCTGTTAGAGGATCAGTCCAGCGAAGACGTGACCTCGGGCGAGATTGCCCGTACGCTAGGCCTGACCGAAGTTCAGGTGCGCAAAGATCTTGCTGCGATCAGCCAAACGGCAGGAACGCCCGGACGCGGTTTTTCGCGTTCGTCGCTGATCCGCGACATCAAGATCGCGTTAGGATACGGACAGCTCGATGAAGCCGCGATTGCGGGCGTCGGACATCTCGGCACAGCACTTGTTAATTTCGACGGCATTAAACAATACGGTCTTCGCATTGTCGTCGGCTTTGATATTAAGGTCTCCAAAAAAACATGGATCAGCGAAACGCCCGTTTACCCCGCTCATGACATTGTCGATGTGATTCGCAGGCTCAACATCAGACTTGGCATCATCACTGTCAACCGTGAAAACGCACAAACCGTCTGTGATTCTTTTGTAGAAGCGGGTATCAAGGCGATCTGGAATTTTTCCCCTACCATTCTCCGCGTACCGGACGATGTAATCGTACAAAATGAGAATTTAGCGGCATCACTTGCCTTGCTGAGCCGCCACTTGAAAGCCGGAGGCCACCTAGATACGTAATATTGAACGTCCGTCGTTTGGAAATTGTTTTCATGAAAGATGACGATCGCATGATTCAAAGATGCCACAGAAGAGTAAAACTTGCCTCCTCCGACGCTGGCCGCGCGATCTGATTTCTCTTTCTATTGCTTAACGCTCGCAGCGACAAAAATGGAGAATCAACGATGAAGAACGATATCCGGCACATCCTCGTTATCATCAATCCGGCCTCCGGGCCGGCACGTGCCGCGCGCAATGTCGAGATCTTCGTTGAAGAGCTACACAACCTCGGAGCAACGATACATTCCAAGCATACGAGGGGCATCACTGACGCGCGCGACATTGCCACTCGCGAAGGAGGCCGTTACGATCTTGTCGTCGCATGCGGCGGAGACGGCACACTCTCAGAAGTCGTCTCCGGACTTCTCGCACTGGATGCGCCGCCTCCAGCAGGTTTTTATCCCTCCGGTTCCACATGCGATGTGGCGCGCACTTTCCATTTGCCAACCGATCCAAAAAAAGCCGCTCGCGTTGTGTTGTTCGGTCGTTCTTTTCCTGTTGATATCGGCACGATTTCTCGTGATACGCCTCCCGTGCATCCTTCTTTTATGCAATATCTCAATACTATTCAGAAACAAAATCATGAAAACGAACATTCAACCAACTCGTCAAAGGCAATGACAGAACCAGAATTTTCAAATGTCTCACATGAGTCGATTCTTAAAGAACACTCGTTTAACAATCCAGCGAGACATGTCGATGACGACATGATTGATCCGGCCATGTTGCCGCGACATTTTACCTATGTCGCCGCCTTCGGCGCTTTTACAGAAGTGTCATATGCTACCCGTCGTTCTTTGAAAAAAACGTTCGGTCATATGGCTTATGTATTAACCGGTATGCGGTCGCTTCGGCACATTCGCTCTGCGAGCACACGCGTAACCCTTGACGATCAAGATTATTCCGGAGATTACCTCTTCGGCGGCCTCGTCAACTCAAGTTCCATTGGCGGCTTGGTTCCGCTTCCCAACGCTGTATTGGATGACGGATACTTTGACGCCGTCCTCGTTACCAAGCCCAAATCTTTTCGGCTCCTGTGGCGTCTCGTCTGCCGCCTTCTTCAAGGAAAAGAAGACCCGCACATACACCGTGTGCCGACACGTAAAGCATTTTTCCAGTTCGATGAGCCCATGTCTTTTACAGTGGACGGAGAGTACGGGGGCACGCGAATGACATGGAGCATTGAGAATCTTCCGCGCGCCATCGCGCTTAGAATTCCCGCGGAAAGTTGTGCCGAACCGTCGGCAACAAAGCTTGAAACACGATAAAATCGCGGTTTAGCGATGGAAATTCGTCTTTTTTTGTCTAACTAATTTCTAATTTATATAGGAAAAGAGGAAAAGGCAATGACAACAAATAACGTTGACCGAGAAAAAGATCTGCCCGAGCTGATGAAAGCAGCAGTCACAAATACTCCTGATTGCAGACGCCAAGATCATGACCTCGGCTTCCTTCTGAGATACGAAAATGTCGCGTGGTACGAGGACGGTATCGTTCGCATCCTCGACCGCCGCGTCTACCCGACAACATTGCGTTATGAGACGTGTAAATCAGTAGAAGACGTCGCGCGCGCCATCAAAGATATGGTGACCCAAAGCGCGGGTCCCTACACGGCAGCGGGAATGGGCATGGCTCTTGCGGCACATGCGGTCGCAGGAAAAACGAAAGAGAAACAGCTCGAGGCGCTGCGACATGCGGCCGATCTTCTCTCCACAGCACGCCCAACGACTGGACCGCGCATGCGGCGTGTGACAGGAGGCGCCCTTCGCGCGGCGGAAATGGCCCTCGACGCAGACATGTCTGATTTGACCGACACACTTTTCAATATCGCCTTTAACGCCTTGGAACGCCGATATGCTAGAATGTCTCTCGTTGGTCAGCACTTTGTTTCTCTACTTCCAAGAAAAGCTGTCGTCATGACACAGTGTTTCGGTGAGACGATCGTCGGCACCGCTTTACGTGCGGCAAAGGACGCCGGCATCGAAATCAAGCTCTTCTGCCCCGAAACGCGTCCTTACTTTCAGGGTGCGCGTCTTACCGCCAGCGTTGCAATCGATATGGGCGCTGACGTCACCGTGATCACGGACAATATGCCTGCCGAAGTACTGTCCAGACACAATGTCGACGTCTTCACATCAGCAGCCGACGCTATCACCAAAGGCGGTTACGTCGTCAACAAAGTCGGCACACTCCAAATAGCCATCGCCGCTCACTATTTCAGCGTACCCTATTTCGTGACAGGGATTCCCGACACAATTACTCATGACGACGTAGTCATCGAGCAACGCGACCCTGATTACGTCCTTCAGGCACGAGGTGTGCAAAATACAAAACCGGGCGTCAAAGGCTACTACCCGTCTTTCGACGTGACGCCCCCGCATCTTATCTCCGGTGTTGTCACCGACCAGGGGATCCTAACGCCCTATACGCTTTCCGACTACAAAAAAGATGAAACGGTCGCCGATTTTTATGGAGGATTGATCATTTGAAGCCGGTACAGATAAATGCGATCTTTTTCATGTTATCTCATTAGCAGGAAGAGGGAATAAACGTGTAAAGGATTGGCACGCTCACCATACACATGTTATTTGCTCTATAACACCATCTATCCGCGAATGTAGGCATAAACTGGACGATCCGCGATTCTCTCTGTCCAACTTACTTTGGCATTCAGCTGATGTACCTTCATTCTCAAAGCTCATCCGTTCTACTCTGGCACGTTTATTGAAAAACATGATATAGTGGACTTGATCGTTGTTTTGTTTCTGAAAAACATTCGAACTCGTCTTTGATGGCATCTACGCCGGACGGCTCGGTTTTTTAAAGGCAATGGGGAAGGAGGTGGCGACATGGATGATAAGGAAATCAAACTTACCCAGCTGACCCATGCCGGTGGCTGAGGGGCGAAATTAGGACCGGAGGTCCTATCTCAACTGTTATCTGATTTACCCCGGGTGACGGATGAACGCCTTATCGTTGGCTATGATTCCGATGATGACGCGTCAGTCTATGTCGTTTCACCGGACATCGCAATCGTTCAAACGATCGATTTCTTTCCTCCGGTGGTCGATGATCCGTATGATTTCGGCCGTATTGCAGCGGCGAATGCCTTGAGCGATGTATACGCGATGGGCGCCGTACCGAAGACGGCACTCAATGTGCTCTGTTTCCCGTCTTGCCTTGACCCCGGCATTATGCGCCGCATTCTTGAGGGAGGCGCGGACAAGTGTATGGAAGCCGGTGTTGTCATCACCGGCGGGCACAGTATTGACGACGAAGAGCCGAAATACGGACTTTCTGTCATGGGTTTGTGTCACCCTTCTGCGATTCGGCGGAACGATACGCCCCGTCCGGGCGACGTTCTGATCCTGACGAAGCCGTTGGGAACGGGTGCTCTCAGCACTGCTGCGAAGGCTGGTCTCGTCGAAGACACTTCGCATATCAAACTTTTGACGGAGACGATGGCACGGCTTAACAGTGTAGCTGCCGAGCTTTCCATGACATGTGACGTGTCGGCATCGACTGACATCACCGGATTCGGACTTCTCGGACACGCCAACGAAATGTCAGGAAAAGACCAACGTGTTACCCTCGTTTTTGAAAGCCGGAGCCTGCCGCTGCTGCCTTCTTCTGAAGCGATGGCAAAAGACGGCATTTTGCCGGGAGGATGTTATCGAAACCGCGCTTACGCCGGTTCGAATATCGCTTTCGAGGACGACGTGCCGCTGGCGTTGAGTGATCTGATGTTTGACCCTCAAACTTCAGGCGGTCTGCTTCTTGCCATGAAACCTGACGATGCGCCGCGTTACATGGCGGCCATGCAGGAAGCGGGCGAAAACGCTTGGCTGATCGGCAGCGTATCACACTGGAACGGCATTTCCGTCAGAGTCTTCTGACTTATCCAAATAATCACCCACACACGTAAACAGATTATGTTGTAAAAACGTGTGCATTTAAGCGCGCATTTTTACAAAAAATTCGGCAACCGGTCAGCAGGCCGCTCGCAGATGACAGCTTGTTTTACTGGCCGTGCCTGCAAAAGCGTTTCGCACCTACGTTGTCCTCATACGACGCGAAGATTGAACCTTTGAAAGGCGCTTTTTAAACCTCGGTTCGCTGACAAAACAATGAGATTTAGCCGCTGGAGTTATATTAGCCCCGGTTCGGCGAAGCAACGTCAAAACTCCGTCCGGGAAAGCACTTTAAACTTAGGTTCATCGGTACAGGACATAAAACTAAACCAATTAATAATAAATATTGTTGGAAAGGACAGTAAAACACTATGAAGAAGAAAAACACATGGATGGTTGCTCTCACAGGGGTCGTCCTCGGTGCCGCAGGAATTCTCCTGATGCTAAAAGGCAACCCCGGCAACATGGGCTTTTGTATCGCATGCTTCTTGCGCGATACAGCCGGTGCCCTGAAGCTCCATCAAACACAGGTCGTACAGTACGCGCGACCTGAAATCATCGGCCTGATCTTAGGATCTTTCCTTCTTTCGCTTGGAACACGGGAGTATAAGGCACGCGGCGGATCATCTCCGCTGACACGCTTCATACTCGGCTTCATTGTGATGGTCGGAGCCCTCGTATTCTTGGGCTGCCCCTTGCGCATGGTACTAAGAATGGCGGCCGGAGATCTCAATGCCTGGATCGGCTTAATCGGATTTGTCGTCGGCGTAGCCATCGGCACGTTCTTCATCACGAAGGGATTCTCGCTCGGAAGGACGTACAATTTAAATCAGGTTGAAGGCTCAATCATGTCAATCGTTCAGATCGTTCTATTGGCCATGGTCGCCTCGGGCTCGGCGCTCCTCGTTTTTTCCGAAAAAGGCCCCGGTTCCATGCATGCATCGATCGTTCTCTCTTTGGTCTTGGCTCTTGTGGTCGGCGCACTCGCCCAGCGTTCAAGAATCTGCCAAGCAGGCGGATTCCGTGATCTGTTTATGCTAAAAGACATGCACCTCTTGTGGGGGAATGTCGCGATTGTTGTCGTAGGTATGATCTATAGTTTGATCGTCAACAAGTTCAATCTAAGCCTGTACCATCAGCCCGTGGCACACAGTCAGTGGCTGTGGAACATCCTCGGTCTTCTGATTGTCGGCTTCGGATCCGTCCTCCTCGGCGGTTGCCCGATGCGCCAGCTTGTCCTCACCGGAACCGGCAACGTCGATTCGGCGATTACCGTCATAGGATTCGTCGTCGGCGCGGCGTTCTGCCACAACCTCGGACTCGCGTCCGGAGCGGACGCCTATGAAGAAGGCACAAACATTGTAACCGGTGGCGGTACAACACCAAACGGCCGTATCGCAACGATTATCTGCATTGTTTTGCTGTTTATTATCGCTGCCGTTTACACGAAAAGACAGAAAAAGGCTGCCGGACGCTAAGCTTTCGCTTCGTTCGTCCGATTTACAGACAGAAAGTGAGTTTTAAATGAAAACTGTTGACGCACGCGGGCTCTCCTGCCCCGAACCGGTTCTGCTTTCAAAACAGGCCGCCCAAGAAGGCGAATTTCCCTTTTGTGTCCTAGTCGATGACATCACGCCTTTTGAAAACATTCAGCGTTTTGCCGCAAACAACGGATATACGGTTGAAGCAAAAGACAAGGGGAACAACGAATACGAGATCACCTTCACAAATTAATTTAAAACGTTAGGACCGTGCCGGCGTTTTCACCAAAACGCCGGTACATTTCAAAGATTTCAGGACTTTGCTATGAAACCATATCCAACCTCGTCGAACGATTCCGGCGAACAGCAGCTTTTTGTGGCCACCTTTTTTACCCACTACGGCGCCATCACCTTTTGCAAAACTCTGCGTGACATGGGCGATCCTGAAGCACGCATGATCCCAGCGCCGAGAAGTCTTTCTGTCTCCTGCGGATCCGCCGTCATCTTCTCTCTCTCCTTCAATCCTGATACGATGGCTAATGAGGACACTGAAGGCGTCTTCCGAATCGTAGATGATGACGATTATGTCCAAATCTATGAAAATTGAAAAAAATCCGCCGAAATTTGTCACATCTGAAAGCCGCGCGATCCCACGTTCATGCAACAATATCATCAAACAATAGTGACGGTCTCGTCGGACAACTAATAAAGAAACCGGTCAGTTATAATAGATCTGTCGACCACAAGCAAGAAAAGTCAACCGAAAAAACGGTTCGTCATGCATTAAATAGAAAAGGATCGCTATGACTCTTCTAATCGAGACGCCTCGTGATATTCCTCCCGTCGATGAAGTGATGCGCGACGAGAAACTCGAGGACGCTCTTCAAACACACGGGCATGCCATGGTACTTCGTGCCGTCCGCAACACGCTTGCCGACGTTCGTGAAGCGCTTCTTATGAAAAGTGATGCCACGACGACTTCAGCGCATTATTGCTGTATGAACGATCTTGTCCGCAAGGTAATTGTCCAATTGGAGTTATGGTCAAAACCTCTCATTCAATATGTCATCAATGCAACCGGCGCTATCCTGCATTCCAATCTGGGACGAGCGCCTTTGGCCGCCTCAGCCGCAGAGGCGGCTTACAATGCGGGACGTCGCTACACCACGCTGGAATATAATCTTGAAGAAGGTGCACGGGGCGAACGCACTGCCGCCGTTGAAGTTTTACTCAAACGCCTCACCGCCGTAGAAAGCGCTCTGGCGGTCAACAACAATGCGGCCGCCGTTCTGCTTATTCTTGCAACACTCGCGCGCGGTCGCGAAGTGGTGGTGTCTCGCGGAGAATTAGTCGAAATCGGCGGATCCTTTCGCATACCTGAAATTATGGAAGAAAGCGGCGCGACGCTCCGTGAAGTCGGCACCACCAATAAAACGCATCCCGACGATTATCTTCGCGCCATCGGAGATAAAACGGCCGCCATCCTAAAAGTCAACCGGAGCAACTTTCGCATGGAAGGTTTTACCGAAGAGGTCGCATTAGACACGTTGGCAACGATTGCCCATCAAAACGGTCTTCCTTTGATCTATGACTTAGGAAGCGGATGCCTGAGTCGTACACTACACGACCGCATCTTCGAGGAGCCATTCGTCCCGGACGCGACAGCATCGGGTGCCGATATTATTTGTTTTTCGGGAGATAAGCTCCTCGGAGGACCTCAATCCGGCATCATTGTGGGTCGCCGATGTTATATCGAAGCGATGCGCCGCCACCCGCTCCTTCGCGCATTCCGCTGTGACAAAATGACGCTTGCCGCCTTGGAAACTACGTTATTCCTCTACCTCAATCCTTCTCGCGCGCATAAAGAGATTCCGTTACTTGCGATGGCGCTTGCAGATGAGGATGTGCTCGAAAAACGCGTCAGTTCCTTCATAAATGCGCTCAATGAGGCCGATGTCCCCGCCTCTATGTATAGTGAAAGCTCCATCATCGGCTGCGGTTCGGCGCCGGGATGTAAACTGGCGACACCTGTCGTCGCGATCGACCCGACACTCGCCCCGAACCCTTCTACTCCGGATGAGCTTTTGCGGGAACTTCGCACGGGAGAACCTTTAGTGATTGCGCGCGCCGGGAATGACCGAGCGCTATTTGATCTTCGCACCGTATTTCCTGAAGAAGAAGACGCTCTTCTTCAAAGGCTTTTGCGAATCCTCGCGTGAGGCCGCCTGTGTGTCACGTCATCATCGGCACGTCAGGTCACATCGACCACGGCAAATCGGCGCTCGTTCGCGCGTTGACATCACACGATCCCGACCGACTGAAAGAAGAGAAAAAGCGCGGCATCACGATCGATCTCGGCTTTTCTTGGCTTGAACTTCCCGACGGCACTAAAAGCGGCATCGTCGACGTGCCCGGCCATGAGCGATTCATCAGCAATATGTTGGCAGGCGCAGGCAGCGTTGACTTAGCGCTTTTAGCTGTTGCGTCCGATGAAGGTGTCATGCCTCAAACGATTGAGCATATCGGCATCCTCCAACTACTCGGCATACGGCATGGAGTCATCGCTCTGACCCGCTGCGATTTAGCGGACGATGAGTTGAAGATACTCGTGGAAGAAGATGTACGCGCGCATACGCACGGCACCTTCCTTGAAGATGCGCCGATCGTGCAAACATCCTCTGTCACCGGCGAAGGTATCGAAGCGCTACGAGAAACACTTTTTGAGGTCATCCGGCGTGTGCGCGCGTCGTACATTTCCAGAGTTCACCTCCCTTTTCGTCTTCCTGTCGACCGCGTGTTTACGATGGAAGGTTTCGGCACCGTCGTCACGGGAACGGTGACGGAAGGAACGCTTCATACAGGAGATAAAATCGCGCTCTACCCGGGAGAAAAGCCGCTTCGCGTCCGCACCATTGAAGTCCACGATCAGCAGGTAGAAAAAGCGGAGGCGGGGCAGCGCGCCGCCCTCAATTTACCCGGAATACAGAAGAATGAGCTTTCCCGCGGAACCTTACTTGCAGAACCCGGCAGTCTTTTCGCATCCGATAAACTCGATGTCACACTGCATGCTATGCGCGGAGCACATTTTTTAATTAAAAATAATCTGCGCGTGCACGTCTTCCTTCATACAGAAAGCGCCATCGGCCGCATTGTGCTCCTCGATCGCGACAGACTCGAAGCCGGCGAACAGGCGCCGGCGCAAATTCGCTTGGAAACGCCGCTTCACGCGCGCTATGGCGATCATTTCATCGTGCGCTTCTATTCGCCCGTAGAAACGATCGGCGGAGGTCGAGTCATCGACCCTATTCCTCCGCGAAGAAAACGTCATCATCCGGATAACGAACGCACGTTTGCCGCGATGAATGGCGACGATCCTAACGCGCGTCTTTTCGAAGTCATCGTTCAACATCGCGACACTTTCGTCGATCTGAAACAGGCGTACTACCGCGCCGGCATTGAACCGCAAGAGCAGACGCGACTTCTAGAGACTCTGACCGACACAGGCGACATTTTCAAGCTTGATGATGAGACGGTCATCTCCGACCGGCAGCTTGCGGTAATAGGGGCAGAGGCTCAAACGTTGCTCGAACAATTCTACGAAGATCAGCCGCTTGAGCAGGGCATGCGCCGAGAAGAACTTCGCACCCGATTGCTCCCAAAAGCTAACATCCGACGCTCCGATCAGGTCATCGAACTACTCATCGACCGAGCGACGCTCGTCGAACAAATTGGTCGTATCGCGCTCCCGGGACGGCGCATTAAATTAAGTCAAGACAACGTCCGCGCGCTTAAAGAGATAGAAGCGTTCTTCACGAAAAGCGCGTATAACCCACCTGCGACGGATGCGTGGCTTAATGAAAACTCGAACCCGCAAGAAACTAGGCAACGTGTCACTTTTCTTCTTCGCCAAGGAAAACTCGTGCTTCTGACGCCGCAAATGATCATGCATCGCGACATGGTGGATCGGGCGCTGGCACTCGCTTTGCATACGATTGAACGCGAAGGTTCGCTCACCCTTGCCAATTTCCGAACAAAGCTCGGCACAACGCGCCGCTACGCCGTCGCACTTTTAGAATACTTTGATAAGATAAAAGCAACGCAAATGAAAGGCGATGTCCGAGTCCTCGGCACGGCATCTTTGGAAAAATCTTTATGACCCGTCAGGCGATCACGTTCTTCTATTCAACGGATCATCATGCACTTGAGGCTCGCGTCTTTGACGAAATGACGCGTATGACGCGCCTTTGGCCGGACAGCCGAGGTTTTCTCATTGTTCCGGAACGCATGAAGGCTGATACAGAGCGCCATTACCTCGAAAGCGCACAAGCAGGCGGCCTCATGATGGCCGAAATCCTATCCTTTAACCGTTTCGCCACACGCCTTTTCTCCGAAAGCGGGACAAATGCTAAAAAAGTGATTTCAAAGGCCGGAAAAGCCGTGATCGCCCAAAAAGCGCTGCTCGACCGCGATCTTCCGTTCCGACGTTTTCACCGCCTTGCCGGACGGCCGCGCTACGCGACGGAGCTCGTCCGAGTCCTCGGCGATTTTCAACGCTACGGCATCGAAACCCATGATCTTTACCGCGCGGCAGGTCACGTCGCGCCCGATTCCGATACAACGGTGGATACTGACGCAGACGCGATGCCGCCATCTGCCGACGAGACGACGGTATCCCAAGGTTCCGATGTGACACGCGATAAGTGTTTCGACTTTGCCCTTCTAAAAGAGATGATGGACAAAGAATTTTTGCTAAGAAATCTCTTAGATCCCGATACGACGCTGTCGAGGCTTGCTGCATTGCTCAATCAAAGACCGCGACCGCCCGCCCTTTCTTTTCTAGAAAAGTCCGCCATTTGGGTACTCGGCTTCGGTACGGATCGGAACTTCACATCGCAGGAATTTGACGTGCTGCGAGCACTTGCCGCATCGGTCGGCCAGTTGACCGTCACCGTCATGGCGGATCATTTTCAAGAAGATGGAGAACTTGCTTTCCGTCACGGATGGGACACCCTCACGGCTCTCGCCAAGCAATTTCCCGGCGCCCGTCTAATCCGCGTATTGCCAAAAGAAGATCGAGCTCCCGCGATACGTCTGATCCGTGCGATCAACACGCAAGAGGAGACGCGCTTTGCAGCAGCCGAGATCAGATCTTTGCTCCTAGGAAGAGGACGCGTCGGCGACGCCAACGGAAATACCCATTGCCTTGAAGAAAGACACATCGGCGACGCCAACGACAAAGATGCGAACAGGAATGTCAATAGGCTTGGGCGAAGTAACGCCTGTGACACCGACTCTTCTCATGAAAAACCTTTGCGGAGGCGCGATATTGCGATTGCGCTCACGGGAGAGCCGGGGCTTGCGGAAAGACTCCATCAGGCATTGCTTGACTACGGCGTCGACGCCTACCTTGACATCCGAAAGCCACTCCTACAGAGCTCTTTTTTGCGATCTTTCATGGCCTTTTTGCGCCTTACGGCATACGATTTTACGCTCGATGACCTCATGGTCTACTATCGCTGCGGCTTATCGTCTCTGGAAGAGGAAACAATCGATCTTTTTGAAAACGCCGCACTCGCCGCCGGTTGGCGCACCTCTCGCGACTTTCGAAAGATTGTCGACCTCGATCGTGAAAAGTTGTGTTCCGTTTTTGCCAGGGGCAGGATCGCCCCCTCGGATTGGGAAAGTGTGACGGCAGCTCTTCGTCACATCCGCCAACTTCTTGATGAAACATCTACGATACGTCAGGCGCGCTCCGGCAAAGCCAAGTGCGACCTTATTCTGGATCTTCTTTTCGGCACGTTTGAAATGCAGGATGAAAACACATATCTCTCAGAACGCGTCGCGAGAAGGCGTGATACTCTCCTTCGATATGGGCGCGAAGACAGTGCTATCTTACTTGTCTCTTCATGGAATGCAACAGTCGATTTTCTTGTCGAGGCTTCCGACATTCTCGGGAACACGCGCGTCTCCCAAGAGGCCTTTACGCGCATGATGGAAGCCGGTATTTCAGGATTGGAGCTTTCTTCCATTCCGACAGGTGCTGATCGTGTACGCGTAGGCACGTTGGATCAGATCGCAAACTGGCCGTGCCGTGTCCTCTATATCCTCGGTGCGACAGCCTCATCTTTCCCTCAGAACGCCGGACAAGAAGGGTACCTGCGTGATGACGAACGCGACTGGCTTTCTTCTTTCCTCGGAAAGACTTTTCCCAACCGTAAAGCAACCCTTCCCGCCGAGCAGGCTTGGCTTGTTCGCTCACTTATGACGACGGCTCAGGACAGCGTATCACTCATTGCGCCCACGCTCGGTGACGACGTCTCGCCGATTTTTGACGAACTTGAAAGCATCGCTGAATCACAACTTGTCATTACAGAACCGGACGAAAGACCGGATATCCGTTGGAACGCTCTTTTGCCGGCTGTACGCCTCCTTCGAAGAAACAGAAAAGCGCCACTGTCTTGGCGGAAAGCTATAGAAAAGTGCGTTGCCATAAAAGACCAAGAAAAAGGCAAATCTTTTGACAAAGACTCTTCCACAATCTTCTTAGCTGCGGATGATCCGTCGGACGCTGCGCTGAAAATGCGGCAAGAGCGCGTTATTAAACTGCCTAAACCTTACATCCTCGCCGCAATGACCCAAAGGAAAGGGATCAGCATCAGTCTCCTTCAATCCTTCAATCAGTGCCCGTTTGCGTTCTTTACAAACGCCGTGCTCGGCGCAAGAGACCGCACAATCGCAGAAGACGCGCCCAACTTACAAGGGGAGCTGCTGCACCGTATGGTCGATTTAGCTGCTTCGGATCTCGTCAAGTCCCTGACACGCACCATCGACGAAGATGAAGCGGAAAAGGCGGTGGACACTTGGCGCGAGGCGCTCCGGCAATCTTATCTCCGCGAGATCTACGATCGCGCCGCCGAAATGCCCGGATTTGGCTGGTATCGTCAACCGGAACTTGCCGCCGGAATCGGAGACCGCATCGCGTTACACGCGGCGGAGACGCTGTTGGTGATGGACACCTTCAATCGAGTCTCCGGTTATCTTCCGAAAGCTCTCGAGCTTTATTTCCCTCAGAGCGATAAAAATCCGTTGACCATTACAGCGGGCGGTCAATCGTTCGCCCTTCGCGGACTGATCGACCGCGTAGACGCTAATCCTGCGGGTGACATACGCCTCTTTGATTACAAACGCACGGGCAAACCCTTCTCTTGGTCGGGGCTGTATGACGGCACCGATTTACAGCTTCCTCTTTACAAGGCAGCCTTTGAAAATGAACAACCCGACTCGCATGTGCAAGAACTCTATTTTGCCGGTTTTACGACGCCCGTATCCAAAACAACTTCTGACTTCACAAACCGCCGAGACGCTTCATTTGAAGAGGCCGTCAAGACGCTTCAGCGTCAGCAAAAAGTGTGGAACGAACCTGATGCCGCCGATCACGTCGCCAACTTTGCGAAAAAGAAAGCGACGCGCACCATGGACGACATTTTAGAAGGAAACTTTGCCGCGCGCCCCACACTGCGCGGCTCCAATGACCCTTGTCGGTACTGTAAATGGCGCGCCTCCTGCGGCTTTGACAGCCGCTATGCGTCGGCCTCGTCGCTTCCCGCGGGCAAAACCGAAAACAAGCGTCTCCGCGAATTGATCCTCGGCGATGAATAAAGAGCGATGAGCTTTCTTGGAAATTATTCGGATTCTTCAGCCGATCTCACTTGATCCGCGCAATGTACGAACACCCGACGGAAGAATACGCGGCGCCAGCGCATCCCACTGCATTTTTAAGTAGCGCACGTGCTGCTTTCTGTCCGATGTGATGAATTCAAACGTTAAGTATTCCGGATTGATGCGTTCAATAAGCAAATCGACACCGGGGCACGTGAACGGCTCATGCCGATCGACCTTGAATGCGTGAGTGTACATCTGGCTCATCCGTCCGTCAAACGTAGGCGCCATGACGGGAGGATCCGCCATCGCGGCCTCGCTGTGCGCACCTGTCAAAGACTGATGCAGGTGGACGCCGCGTATTTTTTTCGTTAAATCTCCGTGCTCGTCGAGGCGTCGGCAGATATAGTGAAGCGCTTCTTCCTCGGTTGCCAAACTCGTATCGGTGTGCATGAGGTGCCCCGTGTCAAGCATCAGCCCGGTATTGGGATAATTGACTTTTTCAAGTAAGCGCCTAGTGCTCTCGGGCGATGTGAACGTGAGCCCCGGTTGCCATAAATTTTCAAGCAAGAGCATCAAAGAGCCATCTTGATCTTCAAAAACCTTGTTCAGCAGCTCAGAAGACGCGTCAATGACTTCTTCGTCCGTGTGTCGGTAGCGCCACGTAAACGTCTCCTCAATAGAGGCCTGTGAAACATGAAAAACAACATATTCCGCGCCGTACCGGTGAGCGCGTATGAGATCTTCCCGAAAAATCCGAATAAGCGCGTCGTGATCGCACCCGCCAAAAAGCCTTTCAACATTTTTTAGATGGTCAAACTCTTGAATGAGCGCTCCTTCATTTCCGCGCCAAAGATCGATCCAGCTCGGAAAATAACGCATGTGAAAACCGACGACATGTTCCGGTTCAATAACAAAGGAATAAGCAGATACCGCATCTGAATCTTCCGGCTCAACGTACATGAGTTCCACGCCGTCAAACCCTCGAAGATACGCCTCAAAATCAGCCTTTGAGGTAAAACGATCAAGATCGTCGGAGCAATTGCTGATGTTAAACGTAACTTTCATAAAGACAGGAGATCACACGTTATGAATATCGTAAGGCGCAAGTCCGATATCGTCGAAAGAGACCATACCGTTATAGACTGACAGCGCCATATCGAGAAGTGGCAAAGCGCACAAGGCGCCGGTGCCTTCGCCAAGGCGCATGTTAGCCATAATGAACGCCTTTTTGCCAAGGGCGTCGAGGAGTTTCTTTGTCGAAGGCTCTGAGGATTGATGCGTCGCAAAAATGGCATGCGTTGCGGCAGGACAGATGCGCTTTGCCACAAGTGCCGCGACCGCGCTTATGACGCCGTCGACAAGGACGGGCATGCGGTACAGCGCGCCGCCAATAAAAAGGCCGGCCATCCCCGCAATGTCGAGTCCGCCGACTTTTGAAACGACATCGAGCGCGTCTTTCGGATCAGGGCAATTTAGGTCGATCGCTTTTTTTATCGCGCGTTCTTTTCGCACAATCCCTTCCTCAGAAAGGCCTGCACCGCGTCCGACAACGCTTTCAGGTGTTTCTCCGAGAAGGACTGCGGCAACGGCGCCCGATGTTGTCGTGTTACCGATGCCCATCTCTCCTGCAATAAGTACTCGGTAGCCTTTGTCGCGGCACTTTTTAGCGATATTGATCCCGCACTCGATTGCACTTACGGCATCTTCCCGAGACATGGCCGGGCCTTTGGTCATGTTGGATGTTCCCTTAAGAATCCTGCAGTCGCAAATGCCGTCAACGTCGTGGCACATGCCGATATCAATGGGAAAAACAACTGCGCGCGCGACGTGCGCCATCAAGCAGACGGCAGATTGACCTTTGAGCATATTGCCCACAACAAGCGCGGTGACCTCCTGACCCGTCTGTGTGACACCTTCTTCTACAACGCCGTTGTCGGCGCAGAAAACGATGACTGCGCGCTGATCGATGCATACTTTGGTCGTGCCTGTCAACGCAGCGATATCTACGATCGCGTCCTCAAGCAATCCTAGGCTGCCTACCGGTTTGGCAATAGTATTCCAACGATCCCGCGCGCGTTGCGCCGACATCTCGTCTCGTGGAGGAATGGCTGCGTTGATTATTTTGAAGTCCATAGTCATGCTTCTTCCTATTCACTCGTCACTCGCGATACAGAGTGATCAGGGGTTATCCAAAGGGTGGCCGCCGGCACGAGCCAACACACACTATGCCGGCATTTCACCTACATGCGTAACATGATCAACGATTCAAGCTTTGACTCTCAAGTTATCCGATCAGATTCTCCATAGCTCTCAGCTGGCGTTCGAAAACGTCAAGCGCACGGACGATGGTATCTTTATTCGTCATATCTACGCCGGAGCGCTTTAGCGTATCGATCGGCCAGTCCGAGGAACCTGAGGAAAGGAACTCAAGGTAGCGGTCGACAGCACCCTGTCCCTCGGTGAGTATGGCATCCGCAAGAGCGGTCGCAGCGGCATATCCGGTCGCGTATTGAAAGACATAGTAGTTGTAGTAGAAGTGCGGAATGCGCGCCCATTCAAGCGCGATTTCAGGATCGGCGTTCAAACTTTTGCCGTAGTATTTTTGATTGAGTTCGGCATATTGCAAGGAGAGATATTCGGCAGTCAGAGCAACACCCTTCTCATCTGCCTGATGGATTAGATGCTCAAATTCTGCAAATTGCGTCTGACGGAAAACCGTTCCCTTAAATCCGTCAAGGAAATGATTGAGCACATACGCCTTGACTTTATCGTCCTCGGCGTGATCAAGCAAATAAGCCGTAAGGAGAACTTCATTACAGGTAGATGCAATTTCGGCTAAGAAAATCGAATAATTGCCATAAACGTAAGGCTGAGTCTGCCGCGTCATTTTAGAATGACAGCTGTGACCGAGTTCGTGTGCAAGCGTATAGAGATTGTCGAGTGTCCCATGCCAGTTCATCAGAACAAAAGGGTTCGTGCAATAAGAGCCGCCGGAGTAAGCGCCTGAGCGTTTTCCGATGTTAGGCGCCCAATCGATCCATCGTTCGTCGAACGCCTGGTGGAGAAGCGCAATGTAGTCACTCCCGAGAGGAGCGAGCGCTTTAAAGAGAATCTCTTTTGCTTCGTCAACGGTATAACGTTGATCGACGTCCTCAACGAGCGACACATAAAGATCGTAGGAGTGGAGTTTGCTTACACCGAGGATGCGTTTGCGCAGTCGCACATAACGATGTAGGAGCGACAAGTGATCGTGAACGGCTTCAATCAAGCTGTCGTAGACGGATTCGGGAATCGCATCTTCAAAAAGTGCAGCTTCACGGCCCGTTTTAAAGCGCCTGACGTTCTTGATGTACGTGTTCATCTTGATCGTATTCGAAAGTGTTGAGGCACAGGTGTTGCGAAATTGACCGAACGTCTCATACATGCTGCGGAACGCGTCACGGCGAACGCGACGTGTGCGACTCTCTAAGAAAACGCCGTACGTTGAAGGAATCAGATCTACTTTGTTTCCGTTTTCGTCCTTAATAGGCTTAAACGTCATATCGGCATCACAGAGGATACCGTATGTCTCTGCCGATCCCGAAAAAATATGTGCCGCACGAGCAAGTAGAGATTCTTCATTCGGCTCAAGCTGGTATGGCTTTTGGCGGATGATGTTTTCAAAAAAATGGCGATATCCGCATAGTGGCAGCAGCTCATCCATGAAGTGCTGAAGCGTCCTTTCAGGGATGGACGCGACTTCAGGTTCAAACCACGCCGCTCCCCCCATCAACTCAGCAGCTAAATCACCCATCCGCCCTTTCATCGCAATGTAATGAGTGTTAGCCGTATCCTCATCGCTTCGGTGAAAAGCGTATACGAACAGCTTGCCGAGCGCCATTTCGATCGATTCTTTGACCCGGATTGCCTCCAACAGTGTCTCGGCAGATGAATGAAGCTGTCCTTGGTAAGTGCTGAACGTTCCTCTTTTGCTTTTCAGTTCCAAAAAGGCCTTTTCCCACGCATTATCGTCGGCGAAGACTGTCGTAAGATCCCATGTCTGCTCAACCGGTACGTCACTGCGTTTCATCGGTACTATGGAGGCGTTTTTTTGCGGCTCTGATGTCAACAGACCGTGTGAGCGATTGAATGTCATGTTCATATGTAATATTCTCCTCAAAGACTTTAATCGAGCGCAATTCATGCGTTCACGGTTTCTCACGATGACAACGACTCTATAACTCGTCGTCGTACGTGGACTGATCCATCTCATTTTCAGACGGATCGTCATCGTAGACAGACGGATCGGTGTCGTCGATGTCGGTTTCATGATCTCTCTTCTCGTCATATTCGATGTCGTCTTCTTCGTCGATCACGATCGACATATCGACGACCTTGCCGTCACGACTGCGCATGAGAGTAACGCCGGAGGTGTTCCGCCCCTGAATAGGAATCTCGCTTGCCGGTATTCGGATGATGATGCCCTGATCGTTAATAATGAGGATTTCGCTTTCGTCATTGACTTGTGCGGCGCCGACAAGCTTGCCGGTTTTCTTCGTAACCTTATACGTGATGAGACCCTTGCCTGACCGGTTCTGAGGACGATAATCCTCAAGTCTGGAGCGTTTGCCGTAGCCGTTTTCAGTCACGACAAGCAGCGAATCGTCATGGTCGGTCGTGATCATGCCGATGACTTCGTCATCATCGTCGAGACGAATTCCTCGGACACCCATTGTGTTGCGGCCGGTCGGACGGATGCTCGACTCGGGGAAACGGATTGACATGCCGTTGCGCGTGACGAGGATGATATCGTGGTGATCGTCGGCGATCCTGACGTTTGTCAGACGGTCGTCCTCACGCAAATTGATCGCGATCAGTCCGTTCCTGTATATGTTGGCATATTCAGAAAGTTCCGTCTTCTTCACCATGCCTTGGCGCGTAGCGATGACAAGATAATCGCCGTCTTTCGGCGTATCTGCACGCAAGAAAGTGCGGACGCGCTCGTCGGGGTCAAGGTGCAAAAGATTGACAATGGCAATGCCGCGAGCATGACGACTCGCCTCGGGGATCTGGTAACCCTTAAGACGATAACATTTCCCGAAATTAGTAAAGAAGATGAGCGTCTGATGGGTCGAAGTAGTGAGAATGGTATCGACGACATCGTCTTCCCGTGTTTGCATAGCGGTGATGCCGCGGCCTCCGCGGTGCTGAATTTCATAGACATCGACGGGCATGCGCTTGATATACCCGGCTTGAGTCATCGCAATAACGACTTGCTCTTCTTCAATCAAGTCCTCATCTTCGATCTCAAACTCGCCTCCGGGAAGTATCTCAGTTCGGCGATCATCACCGTATCGATTCGCAATATCGCGCAGTTCGTCCTTCATGAGACCGTGCAGAAGTGACTCATTGGCAAGGAGATGTTTATAGCCCGTGATGCGATCGGTAAGTTCATCGTGCTCCGCCGCCAGTTTGTCGCGTTCAAGACCGGAAAGACGTCCAAGACGCATATCCACCACGTGTTGTGCCTGTTTCTCCGAAAAATCGAAGCGAGCGCAGAGGTTTTGCTTGGCTTCCGTCTCGTCCTTGGACTGACGGATGATCGTGATGACCTCATCGATGTGGTCGATTGCAAGCTGCAATCCTTCAACTAAATGGAGGCGAGCTTCAGCCTTGCTAAGATCAAATGTGATTCGACGCGTGACGACTTCTTTCTGGTGAATGATGAACTGCACCAAAATGTCTTTTAAAGACAGGCGCATCGGGACGTATTTGCCGTCCTCGGGAACGAGAGCTACCATATTGGCATTAAAAGAGTCCTGTAACTGCGTATGGCGGTAGAGCTGATTGAGGACGACAGCAGGTGTCGCGTCGCGTTTCAGTTCGACAACAATGCGCACTTCATCGTGTCGGTCGGACTCGTCGCGCACATCGGAGATACCGTCAATGCGCTTATCTTTTACGAGGTCAGCAATGCGTTCGATAAGGCGCGCTTTGTTGACCATATAAGGAAGCGAATGAATGATGATGCGATAACGGTTCGTCTGCCACGGGACGATCTCCGCGTGACCGCGCACAATAATGCTGCCGCGACCGCGGTAGTATGCCGCGCGGGTACCTGTCGTGCCTATGATTTGGGCGCCGGTCGGAAAATCAGGCGCAGGAATGTATTCCATGAGATCTTCAATCGTCGCGTCCGGGTTGTCTATCAAATAGATGGTGCCATCAATCACTTCGCGAAGATTGTGCGGCGGTATGTTGGTCACCATGCCGACGGCGATGCCGGTTGAGCCCGAAACAAGCAAATTGGGAAAGCCTGCCGGAAGCACAACAGGTTCCACATGGCGGTCGTCATAGTTCGGCTGAAAATCGACTGTATCTTTGTTGATGTCGGCCATCATCTCGCCGGCAATGCGCGTCAAGCGCGCTTCCGTATATCGGTATGCGGCAGGCGGGTCGCCGTCACGCGAACCAAAGTTTCCTTGTCCGTCCACTAGGGGGTAGCGCATGGAAAAAGGTTGCGCAAGACGTACGAGCGCGTCATACACGCTGGCGTCGCCATGTGGATGGAAACGCCCAAGCACGTCACCTACCGTTGTTGCGCTTTTGCGGTACGGTTTATCCCATGTGAAACCCTGCGTATAAAGAGAATACAAAATACGCCTATGCACCGGTTTTAAGCCATCACGCACATCCGGCAAAGCCCGGTCGGAAATGACGCTCATCGCGTAATCTATGAACGATTTTTTCATCTCATCTTCAAGATCGACCGGTATAACAAGATTATCCGGGTTTCGGAAAGCGGCATCGACCTCCGCTTCTCGAAGATGATAGTCGTTTTTAATATCCGGCTCTTGAGCCATATAATCCTCCTATTGGTACGGTGTCCGGTACAATGATACGATCGAACATCGGTGTTTTCCCTGTATACCGTACGTTTATATGTCGCTGAGCTCTTCGACGTCATGTGCCAAAGGATTTTCTCTTTGGCAAACAAACGCTCATTTTCACTTTACAAAGGCAAGCTGACGCTCAGGTGCAAACGTCCCAAAATGCTTCCTATTAATGTTTACGGAAAAGTACGGAAAACGGCGAGATTTCAGGTCTTTTGCCCTTTTATTTTACCACAAAATGAGCCTCAAATGGCCGATTTTAAGCAAAAAAAAACGGCTTGTCCCCTTTATGAGATTAGTTCTCCCTTACCGGATGAGAAGTCGAGAATAAAGTGCCGTTTTTGTACATTTTAAAACTTACAAAACCGCTTGAAATCAACCTTTTTCATCTGTAGCATTTGTCTGACATCAGGGGCTTTTATGATTTCAGGCGCAACAAATTAAAATTTAAATCTATCCGACAAACCGGGATTTATATTTTATCGCCATTCGTGGCGAAGGATTCTCATCATGATAAAGTCACTGTACTCGTTGTTATAGTAGTATCCTTGCTCTTGAATACCTTCTTGCTTAAATCCGATTTTTCTATAGAATTTCAGTGCGTTGGTATTCAGCCCTACCACACCAATTGCGACTCGGTTCATTTCATAGTGATCAAAAGCAAGGTTTAGCATAAGGCTGATAGCCTCTGTTCCATATCCTCTCTGCTGCATTTCGGGATCAGGAATGATAATCGAAAGATCAGTACAGTTCCAGGCAGACCACATTCGCAACAATCCCGTTTCACCTATTATATTCCCCTCTAAATCTGTAATTGTGTACCATACTGAGTCTTTCTTTTTATGACCATTTGTGATTCTCTCTTTCTCAGCTTCTTCATC
>JAAZKK010000030.1 GCA_012799825.1 Clostridiaceae bacterium
CAACATCCACATCATACCCTCTGCGAATCAAGTCACAATAAAGCACATTTTCCATAATATGTGTCTCCTCTTGCTGGCGAAAACCAAGCTTTGCATTTCGCAAACCGACATCTGTATAGTAATATTTTACCGGTGATTGAATGTATTTTCTGCCTTTTACATTGTAACGTTTTGCTTTGCTTATCAGAAAGGCCTCCTCAAAATAGCCCAAGTAATTAGCAAGTGTTGTTGAGTTGATCCGGATTTTCTTTTCGCTTAAAAAGGTATTTGCCAATTTGGTCGGATTCGTCAGAGAACCAATGGAAGAAGCAATAATATCCAAAAGATTATCTAAAATCATCGCATCATTCTGAATATTATGACGTTCTAAAACATCCTTTAAATAAGTACGTTGAAATAAGTCACGTAAGTATTGACTTTTCTCCTCATGACTCTGCAATTTTAAAACATAGGGCATCCCCCCGTAAGTATAATAATCAAGCCATGCACTTCGCTCGTTTCCTTCATATGCCTCAATAAATTCCGCAAAGGAAAGTGGATAAACACGAATATCGTCTCCTCTATCACGAAATTGGGTTAGAATATCTGTTGAAAGCATCTTGGAATTACTCCCTGTCACATACACATCTACGTTTTTTATTTTCATAAGACCAATGATTACATCAATGAATCCCAGCTTTGCATTTTTGTCATCCACATAAGGATTTTGGATCTCTGTTACAAACTGTATCTCATCAATCATCACATAAAATTGTTTTGTTTTATCTGTAATTCTCTCTCGAACATATTTATCCAATTCAACAGGATTTCGATATTTTGCATTAGAAAATTCATCCAAAGCAATATGAATAATTTGACCGGCAGAGATTCCGTTTTCGAGTAGATATTTTGTATACAATTCAAATAAGAGATAGGATTTCCCACAACGACGAATACCGGTGACGATTTTTACTCTGCCGTTATCTTTTTTATTTATCAGCTTTTCCATGTATTGTGTTCTGGCAAATTCCATTGTGCTTCACCTTTTCCAATCAAATATTATTGCGGATTCCGCATTTTTTCTTTGAGTTTATTAAAACTGATCAGCAATTAAATGTCAATTAAACACGATGTTTTTCTGCGGATTCCGCATTTTTCTTCTCTGTTTTGTGTAGTTGTTTTCATGAGCGAATAGAAAGATGCAGTAAAACATCAAAGCAGCGGAACTTTAGCCCTTTTTGCGCCCTTTCGTTTATTTGGACAACCTCTGAAACCCCTGTCCTATCAACATTTCACGACATAAAAAAAGACGACTCACGATTGTATTCGTTTTGTCGTCCTTTTATGGAGGCACCATCCGGATTTGAACCGGAGAATAGAGGTTTTGCAGACCTCTGCCTTACCACTTGGCTATGGTGCCAAAAACCGGCGTATCGACTGCCGGTTTTTCATGGAGCGGGATACGAGATTCGGACTCGCGACTTTCACCTTGGCAAGGTGACACTCTACCACTGAGTTAATCCCGCAATGTTGCGGTTGTGCCGAACGACACTGGTTCGTCAGCGCGTCGCTATAGTAACAAACGCCATGCCAGATTGTCAAACTTTATTTTAGCTGGTAACGTTCACGTTAATTGCAAAAGTAAGCGCACCACTTTATTAACATGAACCTCTACAAAATAAGTATTGAATAGTAAGTTTTGCAAAGCAGTCCTTAGTTCGAGAGAAAATACCGGCAGATTGCAGGATGCCCTTAGGATTGAAGGTGCCTTTGGCGACGTTTTCTTCTAATCATGAGCATCACATAGATCATAAGGAGTGTTGTGAATGTAAGCAGGCTTATCGTCAAGCCTATCTTAAACCCCGGAGGGAGGAAGGCGGCGTGAATGGTGACGTGTCCTTGTTTTACCGGGACAGCGTAGAATGTGTCATTGATTTTTATAGGGGAGATCGGTTCTTCATTGGCGGTAAATGTCCAACCGGTAACAGCGGACATGGGTAAGAAAACATATCCGTCGCCGGGAGCCGTGATGACGCCGGTGAACGTGTCGTTCTTCCATGAAGTGAGGCGAAACGCTCGGTCGCTCCATTGTTTTTTCAGTGTATTGTAAATCGTGCGATCCATTTGACTTAATTGAAGCATGAAGGACCCTTCGGATTGGTCAAAAGGGACGGTGAAGGTCAAATCGACACTTTCACCGGCGCGAAGTTCTCCAAGATCTACAAGTTGACGCGTGTTTGGTGTTGACAAATGGTTTTCTCGCGACGGGATATCGATATGGACGTTTGAAAGGTTGCCCTGCCAGTAAATAAGATAGCGTCCTTCTTCAGGTATAGTGTAACGCCATGTGATTGGTGTGCCTGTTTTTTTGATCGAGTAATAGAAAGAGCGGTCGGACGTTGGTGTGACGGTAAAGGTCTCTTTGTCGATCGATTCATTAAGCGCGGGAGGAGCATGGCTATAGACGACATCTCCGTCCAAAAGGTCGAGCGCAAGCTGATTTTGCGCGTCGAGAGGGTTCTGCCATCTTGGCATCTTCGGATCATGAAGCGCGTCTTTATCTTCGATGAAAAAACCGAAGGAAAGCTGCGTGTCATGTTTAACGAGGATTTCTTGCCCGGCGCTTGTGATCGTTTGTGTCTCCGGTGCCTCGATCTGCCAATGATCCGGCACAATACCGTACTGAATGCCGAGCCATGTGTTCATGAGAGGACCAGCATGGGGAGAGGTGATGGCGTTGCCATAGCCGTTGACGACATAACCCAAGTTGCCAAGGCCAAATACAGAGGCCGCCCGAGCGTTGGAATCGAAAATGGAGACACCGCTGTGATTAAGCAGTTTTGCATCGTTGTCATTAAGCTTATTAAAAGTGTAGAGCCTGATGTTGTTCGTTTCACTTAAGGAAGCGGCGTGTTTAACGAGTGTTTGTTGAGCGGCAAAGACAGGATTTTCGAGAAAAGCGTGCTCCGGTGTCAGCGGATGTCCCTGATGCATCATGCCGGAAGAAAAATATAAATTAACGGCAAGCTCCGCAACGATGAGCAAGAATAAAAACAACGATCTTTTGCGTTGGATGCCGTGACTGCGACCGTACTGAGCTAGAAGAGGTGACGGTGCCTTGTTTTTGTCTTCCGTGTCGGAATGTCGGTGCGGTCGCTTTATGCGCAGCAGTGGCGACTTTTGTTTATCCTGTAATTGTCTCAGGCGAAATCGTTCCTTAAAGTCGGAATGCAGCTGCGGTTTCTTTATGTTCAGCGTCGACTTTTGTTTGTTTTGTAATCGTCGATGGGAAAACTGTTCCTCGAAGGAAAGCGATGGAGACGGTTGTTTTTCATCAATGTGCGGCGAAGACGGTTGCTTTTTGTCTTGCATATCGTCGGATTCACGCTTCATTGAACAAAGGTAAAGATATCCTGCGATGAAAGGTAATGTAAGCAAGACGCGGATCCAATCGCTTGATTTCTGATTGACGATTACGGGTAGCGCGCTTGCAACGACGCACAAGGAGGCGATCAAAAAAAGCGGGATTCGCTTCATCTCATGGAGTGACGGGAGGGCCTGCCACGCCGTGAACAACATGAGGAAGACAAAGAGAAAAGCATAGCGGTATTCCATGCCGGTGGGGTGATGAAAGCCGTGCCAGAAATAATCTAAGGGACGAATCAGAAAACTTGCGAAAAGAAAAGCGATTAATCCAATATAGGCCAGCCTGATGCCTCTTTTAAGCGGCGCTTTTCGGAGGAAAACAGGAATCAGAAGCAAAGGCAACAATCCGCAGTAAATATTAGGTGATCCGTAAAAGACGTGGGGACGCTGCATGAGGCAGGGTTGTAAGAAGGTCGCCCAAGCGTTCTCTTTGAAAAACGTTGTCGGCGGCATCTGATATACGCTTGCGTAACTGTCGGAAAGCCCGAAAACGACAGGTAGCAGGATGAACGCGGCAAGAAAGAGCGCCGCGACGGAAAAAAAGAAGACCTTTCCGGCCGTTTTAAGATTCTCGCGCAAAGAACCCTTATCAAATTGTGCGATCGCAATACCAAGAAATAGCGCGGTGAACACGCCGATAAAATAGGCAGTGTAATAATTTATGACGAGGGCTAACGTCAAGGCGGCAAGGTAAGGCAGAGGCTTTTTTTCACGTATGAAATGAATCAGACCGCCGATCACAAAGGGCAAAAGAATCAGCCCGTCCATCCACATCAAGTTCCAACTGTAAGCAATGACAAAATTAGACAGCGCATAGCTTGTCGCAAAGGCGACCGATAGCGGATGCTGCGTCCGAAAGACGCGCCGGAGCATCGTTTGGAAACTGAGGCCCGCCATGCCGATTTTGAGTGCAATGATGATAAAAGAGCAATCCGCTAACTTATGCACCGGAAATAGAAGGACGAGCACGTTGAAGGGACTTACAAGATAATACGCCCACGTCGCGTAAAAATTGGATCCCAAGGCGCCGCGCCAGGAGTAAAATAGCGATTCGCCTGAAAGTATTTTTTCGCGCAATTCCGCGAGGAAGGGGATGTACTGGGCGCGCAAATCGACGGTGACAAGATTCATGTTGCCAAAAGGGGAGACGCCCTGAATGGCGTAATACAGGATAAAAATGGCTGCAGGCAATAGAAAAGCGGCCAGAGGGAGCAGGGCAGAACGGCGCGGAGTCATGCGCGCCCTAAAGTTTTTTATCGTCGAGTCGGTCATGCCATTTTTCATAAAGGCTTGCAGCGCTATTTTGTTCTCGAATTGGGCGGCAGTGTTCATAAAGTGTAGCACAATTATCGGATGCCTCTGCAACGATCGCGTGAGGGCTATATTCTGCTATTTTCTCTTTTTCTCAAAGTGAGCCGGCTCTTTATGTTAAGTGATTTGCAAAACCGCTGTGCGAGCGGACAATGATCTCGTCCGTTGTTATGAAGACGATAATTATATTTTACATTTTATACCTCTTCACTATACATAACGGTTGGCGTTTAGTCATTAGCAATGTTATAAATTGAAAGAACAAGCGTTATTGAACAAGAAAGTGAACGAATATAATGCAACATATCATGATCGTGACCGCCTCGACCGGAGGCGGTCACAATAGTGCCGTTCATTATCTGAAGCAGAGTTTTGAAGAACGCGGGATTTTCGCTCTTACGATCGACATGTTTAAGGCGACAAGCAAAGCCTCAAACTACGTGATGCAAGAGGGATATAATACGCTCGCGGAAAAGGCGCCGAAACTTTATGGAACACTGTATAGGTGGACGAACCAAAAGCAATTAAGCGATGCGGTTTTCAGTACGCTTTTTACCGGTACGGTATTTCGCCTCAGTTATCTTTTGGATAAAATTGAACCGAAGCTCTTGATCGCAACCCACCCTTTTGCCGGGAAGCTGATCGGCCATTTGAAGCATAAAGGTCGGACGAATGTGCCCCTGATGCAGATTGTAACGGACTTTATACCCCATAACTCGTATTTTCACAAGAATATCGATGTCTACGTTGTCGCCAGCGAGTATTCGCAAAACGCTCTCATTGAAATGGGTGTAAATAAAGAACGCATTTATACGTATGGCATCCCTGTTAAAAAAAGTTTTTATAATAGAAAGGAACGTGCCTTTAACGAAGATAAGCCGCTGCAACTGCTTATTATGGGCGGCAGTATGGGCTTGAGTGCGATCGCCTCCGTTATCCGCGAACTGATATCCGGGAAAAATCGCCAGCATTTGACATTGACGGTCGTGTGCGGAAGAAATAAAGAACTTTACGACAACCTTGCCAAAGAGTATCAGGAAGACATTTGCGAGGGTAAAATAATTCTTCACGGATTTGTCGATAATGTTGACGAACTCATGGAGTCATGCGATCTTATTGTCTCGAAACCGGGGGGACTGACGGCAAGCGAGGCGATTCTCAAGAGTATCCCGATGATCATTCCTTTTTACATTCCCGGCCAAGAGCACGGCAACGTAGAATTTCTTGTCGAGCACAACATGGCCATCGAGGCGCGGGACATTGAACAACTCAATTCACATCTGGAGCAGTTCATCGAGCATCCTGAATTGTACCGGAAAATGTCCAAAAACATGCAACAGCTGAATAAGACTTATAGCATCGATAAAATCGTCGATTTAGGCGTCCAAATGATGAAAGATCGTAAGACGCCTGACGCCTGACGACACATCTCTTAATTTTTGAAATACGTCATTTGCATATTATCTTTAACGCGCTGAAGCGTCTCTGAAGCTTTTTCACACGCTTTTTCGGTGCCTTGGCGCAGCACCTCTTCGACGTAGCCCGGATCTTTTTCAAGGATTGCGCGACGTTTCCGGATCGGCTCGAGGGTCTCTTGAAGGACTTTCTCTAAGAAGCGTTTGACTTTAACGTCGCCCAAGCCGCCTCGAGTATAGTGTGCCTTTAAGGCATCGAGAGATTCATAATCTTTTAAGTATTCGTCGACATGATCTTGAGTCGCGAATGCGTCAAGATAAATAAATACCGGGTTATCCTCAACGTTTCCGGGATCGCTGATGCGGAGATGGTTCGGATCGGTATACATGGACATCACTTTGTCATGAACTGTTTTCGGGTCGTCCGCAAGATAGATGCAATTGCCCAATGACTTGCTCATTTTTGCTTTGCCGTCCGTACCGGGGAGGCGCAGGCTCGCTTTATTTTCAGGCAGCAAGATCTCCGGCATCACCAAAGTTTTGCCGTAAATGGTGTTAAAACGCTGCACGATCTCGCGACAGATTTCGATCATAGGAGCCTGATCTTCGCCGACCGGTACCGTTGTCGCGTCAAAAGCCGTAATATCAGCGGCTTGACTGACCGGATAGCTGAAAAAACCGAGCGGAACGCTGGCTTGGAATCCGCGCATCTTAATCTCGCTTTTGACGGTGGGGTTGCGCTGTACGCGCGCGACCGTGACGAGGTTCATATAGTAGGTAAAAAGTTCGAAAAGTGCCGGAACCTGCGACTGAATGAGTAAATGCGATTTTTCCGGGTCGACGCCGACGGCCAAGTTGTCAAGAGCTACTTCGCGGACGTTTTCTCTGACTTTTTCAGGATGGTCGAAGTTGTCCGTCAAAGCCTGTACAT
Source organism: Clostridiaceae bacterium (assembly GCA_012799825.1). Lineage (GTDB taxonomy): Bacteria > Bacillota > Clostridia > Saccharofermentanales > DTU023 > UBA4923. The sequence continues at coordinate 7,063 of JAAZKK010000030.1, forward strand.
CGGCCAGCATAAGGTAGATTTCATCGTATTCACCTGAATTTTGAAGCTTGATACGATTTCGAAGTGAGCCGACATAATGGCCGATATGCAGTTGTCCGGTCGGACGGTCACCGGTAAGGATAATCTTTTTCATGACGAATATTTTCTCCTGCGCAAGCAATTATTAATAATTTTCTATATTATAGCGTAATGCGCAAACACGTGACGCGTGCGTTGCTGACATGCGGTATAATGTAAGACATCTAACTAAGTAAGACGTTATCTTTGCATCTATGATCACCTTATCTGCGACTCAAGGCATCGACATGACCGGCTTGAAAAGCGTGCCTCACTCTGGAATAATTGTGATAAATGGCAATGTATTGATGCATCAGATGGGGTGCATTTAGGCATTCATTACAGAAATAGACTAATCGCCCTGTTTTACGTGATGAGGAAGGAGCAAGTATGGAACTTAAAACACCGCTTTACGATACGCATGTCAAACTTGGAGGGAAAATCGTGCCCTTTGGCGGTTATCTTCTGCCTGTTGAATACGAAACGGGCATGTTAAAAGAGCACCTCGCCGTCCGGCAGACTGCCGGTCTGTTTGACGTCTCACATATGGGTGAGATTTTCATTGAAGGAAAAGGCGCGCTGGATTCTCTTAATTTCATCATGACGAATGACTTTACAAATTTGAAAATCGGGCGCGTTCGCTACACACTGATGTGCAACGATGACGGCGGCATCGTCGATGATTTGATCGTCTACCGTCTGGCGGAAAACCGATTCATGTTGGTTGTCAACGCGGCCAATACGGCAAAGGACGACGCACACATTCGCGCCCATCTGCTGCCGGATACTGAAATGCACAACCGATCCGAGTCGATCGGTCTTTTGGCGCTTCAGGGACCGCACTCGGCCGCAATTTTGCAAAAATTAGCGGATCAAGAAAGCATTCCAACGGGTTATTACAGCTTCCGTGAGCACGTACAAGTAGACGGCATCGAGTGTTTGGTGTCTCGGACGGGGTACACGGGCGAGTACGGTTATGAGTTTTATTGTGCGTCGGACGAAGTTGTCGAATTATGGGACAAGCTCATGGATGCCGGAAGCGAATTCGGCTTAATTCCTTGCGGTCTCGGCGCGCGCGACACCTTGAGGCTGGAGGCGTCGATGCCGCTTTACGGCCATGAGATGAATGAATCGCTGACTCCTCTAGAGGCGGGACTCGATTTCGCGGTCAAGATGAACAAAGATTTCATAGGCAAAGACGCGATCATAAAGAAAGGCGTTCTGTGCAAACGCGTGGGAATGCGTGTGGAAGGACGCGGTATTATCCGTGAGAATCAGGACGTCTATCTCGGTGAAAAGAAAATCGGCGTGACAACGTCCGGAACGTACCTTGCTTACCTTAAAGGCGCCTATGCCATGGCGTATGTCGAAACAGGAGCGGTCGAGCAGGGAGACAAAGTGGAAGTGGATGTGCGCGGTCGACGCATCAAGGCTGAGATCGTGCCCTTTCCTTTTTATAAAGCTGAATAAGGCACGTGCATGCAACGATAGAAGAATATAGATTCTATAAATCGAAACGGCACAACAGAGCGTAAGAAGATGGAGGTCTACATGAAAACACCGACAACATTGAAGTACAGCAAAACACATGAATGGATCCGCGTGATGGACGAAGGCATCGTTGAGATCGGTTTGACGGATTTCGCACAAAGCGAGCTCGGAAGCCTTGTCTTTGTCAATCTTCCTGATGAAGGCGATGAAGTTGAAAGTGGTGAGGCATTCGGCGACGTTGAGTCGGTAAAAGCCGTTTCTGACGTGATAAGCCCCGTCTCAGGCGTGGTGGCGGAAGTGAATGAAGTGCTTCTCGATCATCCGGAATTGATCAACGACAGCCCTTATGAGACGTGGTTAATTCGCGTTTCCGACATCACTGATGAGGACGAACTATTGGACGCGGAGGCGTACGATCAGTTCTGTGAAACCGAGGGCAGCTAAAATGGGCGGCTACGTTCCAAATACCAAAGCGCAGCAGCAAAAAATGCTGGAGACCATCGGATACACGTCGTTCGATGATCTTTACAAGGTGATCCCTGAATCGATGCGCGTCAAGTCGTTGAACCTTGAACCGGGGAAAAGTGAGCTGGAAGTGCGTCGGATCATGGAGGAACTTGCTGCCAAAAACAAACCGTTTAAGTCGATTTTCCGCGGCGCGGGAAGTTATGACCATTACATCCCGTCTGTTGTTAAATCGGTGACATCGAAAGAATCTTTTCTCACGGCGTATACGCCGTATCAGGCGGAGATCAGTCAGGGCGTGTTGCAGTCAATCTTTGAATACCAGACGATGATCTGTGAATTGACAGGCATGGATGTCTCGAACGCGTCCGTATATGACGGTCCTGTTGCTGCCGCTGAAGCGGTGCTTATGTGCGAGACGAAGAAACGAAGCCGTATCGTGCTGTCAGGAGCGCTGCATCCACACGTCATCGAAGTTGTAAAGACGTATTGCGATGCGCGTTCCGTTGAAGTCACCGTTGTGCCGCCCAAAGGCGGAAAAACGGATATTGAAGCTGTCAGGGACGCCCTGAAAGATGATGCGGCCTGTCTTTGTTTTCAGCAGCCAGGCTATTACGGCATCATTGAAGACGCGGAGGCGTTGTGCCTTCTGGCTCATGAAGCCGGTGCGAAAGCGGTGATGTCTGTCAATCCGATCTCGATGGCGCTTCTCAAGACACCTGCAGAATGCGGTGCCGATATCGCTGTCGGTGAAGGGCAGCCGCTCGGCATTCCGATGAGTTTTGGCGGCCCCTATCTCGGCTTTATGGCCACGACTCGGCGCATGATGCGCCAACTTCCCGGCAGAATCGTTGGAGAGACGATGGACAGCCGCGGCGGCCGCGCCTTTGTGCTGACGCTTCAGGCAAGGGAACAGCATATCCGACGCGAAAAGGCCTCAAGCAATATCTGCACGAATCAGGCCCTGTGCGCCATGACGGCAAGTGTCTATCTGGCCGCCATGGGCCCTTCAGGTCTCGAAGCCTGTGCGACGCAATGCCATAGCAAAGCCGTCTATGCCAAGGATCAGCTGGTATCGATCAAAGGCATATCCCTTTGCTACGACGAGCC
>JAAZKK010000013.1 GCA_012799825.1 Clostridiaceae bacterium
CAGACGACGTATGCGTCCAAGCCGAAGCCGAAGCATTACATCTTGAATCATTTGAACGGTCTAATACGTTGTTTCGGTTACACAGCGGCACTTAATCATGACATCACGCTGAAAGACCCTTTCATCATTGATGAAACGGAAAAAAGAATTGTCATCAACGGTAGCCTTCCGGAAGAGGACTTACTGCGGTTTCTATTAAATTACTGCTTCAATCGATATGAACAGCCTGAACACATCGTCAAAGCACGTGATAAGAGTATGTATGCGCGTTTGCTCACATCAATGTATTTTACTCGTTACGGATTCAAAAACGACGAAGACAAGAATTTGATCGCTTGGTTTGATGCTCAAACAGAAGAGGAGCAAAGGTCATTCTTGGAAACAATGCAACCGGTGTTTAACGCTTTTGTAAATCGAGCCGATTTATCTGCCGGAGCAGACAACGAGAAAATTGCGGAAGATGAGGTGTCCTAATGGGCACGACTCGACGCGCCTTGTTTTTGACGTGGTTCCTTGTTTGGATTTTTCTAGCGCTACTTGTAATAAAGCTCGTACCTGTTTTTGTTTTAGGTGATAGCTGGAACAGAAGAGCAGAACTCTTTACAGACATGATGAATCATCCGTTTCGTTTCAGTTTTATGAAGGAAACATGGCCGTCGCTTTTAGTGTTTACCATCATCTACGCGCTGATCATCAGTATATACGAAGCAGAACGCTCAAAAATGCGGCAAGGCCGGGAGTATGGTGATGCCGCGTGGGGAAGGGCGAAGTCTACCCGGAATAAATTGGAGAATAAAAAGAGTCCAACTGAAAATCTCATTCTGTCTCAAAATTTAAGACTGAGCCTTGATACTTGGAAAACAAGGAAAAACTGCAATGTTGTTGTGGTTGGCGGCTCCGGTTCCGGAAAAACGCGCTTTTATGTGAAGCCGAACCTTTTACAACGCAACACAAGCTACATTGTTTTAGACCCGGCGGGCGAAATTTTAAGAGACTGTGGGAATGCACTAGTAAGCAATGGTTACAGAATTAAGGTTGTAAACCTGAATGACATGAGTAAATCTGATCACTACAACGCTTTCCACTACATCAAAACAGATAACGATGTTCAACGCTTAATCACAGCGCTTATAAAGAACACGACGCCTGCCGGTTCCAAGTCAAACGATCCCTTCTGGGAGAAAGCGGAGCAGATGCTCCTGTCGGCTCTGATGTATTTACTCATTCACTATGGTCTTGAAACGGAAAAGAATTTTCCGACGCTAATGTCTGTTCTTTCGATGGTAAAAACATCGGGCAAGGGCGCAAAAGCACTGAATGATCTATTTGAAGAGACGCATAAACGCGATCCATATAATATCGCTTACGTAATGTATCAGCGTTTCAAATCAGGAGCAGAAAAAACACTACAAAGCATTATCATCACGGTTTCGGCACGCCTAACCAAGTTTGATCTTCCTGAGCTACAAGATCTTACAAGGTATGACGATCTTGAATTTGAAACGTACGGAACCGTAAAAACAGCGCTCTTTATTCAAACGCCGATCACGGATACATCGTTTAACTTCATCGCCGGCATGATTTATACGCAGTTATTTCAGGCGCTTTACAGCATAGCGGGAGAGTCGCCGGGTGGGCATTTGCCGATACCGGTTCACTTTTTGATGGACGAATTTGCAAACGTCAAGTTACCGGAAGACTTTGAGAATATTGTTGCGACAGCGCGAAAACACAGGGTTTTTATTTCGATCATTTTGCAAAGCATGGCGCAAATCAAAGCAATCTATGAAAGAACATGGGAGTCGATCGTTGGAAACTGTGACAGTTTTATTTACCTAGGCGGTAATGAACAGAGCACACACGAATATATTTCTAAAGCACTAGGGAAGGAGACGATCAGAACAAAAACATATCAATATTCAAAAGGCAATCGTGGCAGCACCTCCGTCAATTATAACCATTTAGGGCTTGAGTTGATGTCGACTGATAAAGTGCGACGCCTTCAAAGTCATCAGTGCATTGTTCTTATATCCGGGGAACGTCCGATATTGGACAGAAAATATGATCTTTTAAAACATCCAGCCATTGATCTTACGGCTGATGGGAAGGGAAAAGAATTTATTTTAGAAACGAAAGGAACAAAATGAATATGTTCAAATTATATGGAATGATTCAGGTTTTTCTTGATGAAGTGCCGTCACAGATAACCTCGGCTACGTCACAAGCATTTAAGCTGTTGAAGTTTATTTGTATTTTTGCCGGTGCTGTTGTAGCAATTATAGGGGGGATTCAGCTTGGTACATCGATGGCCTCACAAGATCCGTCATCGAGGCAGAAAGCGATCTTTGTAATACTGGGCGGCGTTTTAATTGCTGCGGCACCGTACATCGTACAACTTCTTATTCCGGAAGCATTCTAGCGATAAAAAGAAGGAGGCTCAAATGTGGAAAGTTAGTCTTTCCGCGGCTGTTGATATTATCGAGTGGGCGACTGACTTTTGGAACCAACGAATCAACGAAGTTTTTCAGTTTTTGATAACACCGCCGCCTGATCTGTTTGTAGAATCAGGCGGAAAGTCTGTTGTGTGGAGCGCCGTAGAAACAATTCATGGCGCTCTTATGCCTGTCGCGATCTCGATTTTAGCGATCATGTTTCTCGCCTCAGTGATAAAGGCGACAACGGATATTCAGCAGTTGCAGTCCGGCACGACGATCAGCCGTCATGCCATTAGTTTTGTTATAGCCTACGCTACAACACGTGGTTCGCTTTTCATATTCAAGGCCATCATTGCCGTGATGCAGGAGCTTGTTAACGCAACGTGGCAAGCTACAACGGGTACCGCCATGAAAGGCAAAATGTTGACAAGTTCAAAACTTCCGGCAAGTATCGCGTCTCAAATTAACAACGCGGGCACATGGGATAAAATCATCTATGTCGTCGTCTGCTTTGTGGCCGCCATCGCTATCGTTATTATTGCCGTCAAAATACTGCTCACGGTCTATGCACGTTTCTTCAAAATTTATATGTATGTTGCTGTTGCCGCCGTCCCTTTGACGTTTTTTGTTTCACAGGAACATCGGCAGACTGCGTGGCGTTTTGTGAAGAGTTTTATGGCGCTTCTGCTTGTCGGCGTACTGATTATTGTAGCTTGCGTTATTTATTACGCTGTTTCCGATTATTTTCTCCCGGAAGGCATTATTTCAGAGCCGGAGCCAGAAGTGCCGATTGAATTGCCGGTTTACGAATCAGAAAATCAATATCTTGTAGAGAAAGGATGTACGGTAGACATATATACAATATATGAGCCGCGTAATGCCTACCCAGAGTATAATCCTTCAAATAATTATAAGTTAAGCAGGTGGCTTCTTGATAATGGTCTTTACGACGAATACACTGCGATTTTTGGCTATTACAATCAGTATCAAGAAATACCCCACACATCATCCACAGATCGTAAAGCTGTATTTATGTACTTAGGTTGGCGAGTATTCACGATGTTTATACTCGTAGCGACAATTCAGTCGGCGGAGAATATCAGTAAAGAAATGATTAGTGGTTAGGAGAAACGCTATGGATATGAAAATCAACAAAGAAATTATGGACTATTCGGAGAAGATATTTTTCGGTCTTACCGGACGGCAGTTTTTTCTCTGTCTTTTAGGTTTGGCTGTATCTGTGACGCTCTTCTTTGTTTTTCCGTTTAGTGTGGATGCAAAGCTCTTTCTTTGCATTCTGGCCATAACGCCTTTTGCGCTGGCCGCCTTTCTTAAAATTGGCGGCCTCAATATGGAGGAGTACTTAAAACGCTGGATAAACAAGGTTCGCACGCCGCCGTTAAAGCACGGCAATGAAAATATCTATCATCAAATGTATCGCCGTCTCAAGTACGACGAAAGCGTGTTGGGAACGTCGCCGCATCGATTTGAAAAACGAAAAAAAGAGGAATGACATGAAAACGCTCAAAAAATACAAAAACAGTCTCGGAAGGGAATGGAAGATACCGCGCACCATTCAGGCCGCGATGCCGATTGACGCGATTGATGAAAATGGAATTGCCCGTCGTGGCAACACGTTCAGCATGACGGTCGCTATAAGCGATGTCAATTATCTCATGGCGGACGATACCACAAAGGAAATGTATTTTAGAAAATACTGCGACTTTATCAATACCATGCCGCCGGATCAGGTGACGCAAGTGACCATCGTCAATCGAGTAATTGATATGGCCGCCATGCAAGAGCGGCTTTTTTATCAGATGCAACATGATGAACGCGATCCATACCGCGAAGAGGTAAACCGGATGCTGAGCAGCAAAGCTCAAAAAGCATCCGGTTTTGTTCGCGAGCGCTTAATTACGCTTACAACGGAGCAAAAATCTTTTGCCGACGCAGAACGCTATTTTCGTCGTCAACTGAATGACCTTGAAGTATCGTTGCGTACATTGGGGTCGCGTGTAACGCCGCTTGACGCGACGGCACGACTTAAAATCTTTCATGATTTCTACCGCACAGGAGAAGAGAGTATAGAACATTTCGATCTAAAAGAAACAATGAAAAACGGCCATTCGTTTAAGGATTATTTGTGTCCTGATAAGTTGAAGTTTGAACCAAATCACATTCTTATAGGAAACAAGTTTGCAAGGACAATCTTCCTGTTGACGTGGCCGAATTTTCTTTCCGACGAACTTATCTCGAACCTATCCGATTTTTCGCGACAAATGTTTATCACGATTAACGTTTTGCCGGTGACTCAAGCGGATGCCGTGCATGAAATTGAAAAAAGACTCTTAGGCATTGATACAAACATTGCCCGTTGGCAATCCAAGCAAAACGCGAATAAGAATTGGAGTGCTTCGATCCCTTTTTCCTATGAACAACAACAGCAGGAAACAAAGGAATTGTTAAGTGATCTTACGGAGCACGATCAGCACATGATGTTTGTTTGTGTTGCCATTACTCACGTTGCAGACACGCTTGAACAGCTCGACGATGACACAGCGCAAATCAAAGCGATCGGATCAAAGAAAATGTGTTACATCGCCACAGCGACAAATAATCAGCGTATGGGACTTACGTCGTCACTGCCTCTTGGCGTTTCGCCTTTAGGTATATGGCGTACACTTACCACGTCTGCCGTAGCGTTTTTAACGCCTTTTCAGGCGCAGGACGTAGAAGATGAGCACGGTGTTTACTACGGTGTAAATCCGATTAGCGGTAATTTGATTATGCTTGACCGGTTCAAGTTGCAAAACTCGAACAGTTTTATATTAGGTGTTCCCGGCTCCGGAAAATCGTTTGTCGCAAAGCGAGAAATCGCGATGATTGCGCTTTCTGATGACGCCGACATTATTGTGATCGATCCGGAAGGTGAATATACGCCGCTTATTCGTGCGCTCGAAGGACAGGTTGTAGAAATATCCGATGCGTCCAAAAAACACATCAATCCTTTTGACATGAATCCGGAGTATGACGAAGGAAATTACAGTCTGAAATCAAACTTCATGATGTCACTCTTTGAGCTAATCTCACGTGACCGGCGCCTTTCTCCTACACAGAAATCCATCATTGACCGGTGTACAAAAAATACGCTTGTAGGCTACATGAACAACGGTTATCGAGGGAATGTACCGACACTTTACGATTTTTATTATCAACTGAAAGAACAATCGGAACAGGAAGCTCAAGACCTTGCGCTTGAAATGGAGTACTTTACGACGGGTTCACTCTCCACATTCGCGCACGAAACAAACGTGGATATTAAGCGCAACATCGTTTCCTTCGATATTCAAAAACTTGGTCGTCAGCTCCATGCGATCGGTCTTCTCGTTGTGTTGGATTTTATCTTTAACCGGATCACTGAAAACAGAGAATCGAAGAGGAAGACTTACGTCTTTATTGATGAAATCTATCTCTTGTTTATGTATGAGAACGCCGCAGAGTATCTATATGCGTTGTGGAAACGTGTACGAAAGTACAATGCCGCTTTAACCGGCATTACGCAAAACGTGTCTGATTTATTGGAGTCGAATACGGCAAAGACCATGTTGTCCAACTCGGAACTCATTGTGATGTTGAATCAGGCTCCTTCTGATCGTGATATTCTGGCCGATCTTCTGCAATTAAACGCGGTTGAAAAAATTAAAATTACCGACGCCGATGTTGGTTCCGGCCTGATGAAGGTTGGCGGAAGTTACATTCCGTTTAAGGATGATTTTCCTCGCGATACAGAGCTTTATCGGATGATGACAACAAAACCGAAGGAAGCGATGTATTAAGAATCAAAAGGAAGGGGGCTTGGTTAAATGGATGTCAACAAACAAGATAAACACTTCTCTCAGAAAAAAAACAGTTTTAGAGAGGACGTTATTAAAGACGTTGTTCGCGCGGAAAGTACAGCTTATGTAGAGAAGCCGGCGGCTATCCATGAGCGTCCTTCCTTTAGTGTTTCGCGTGCGGACGTAGAAAAAGTCGATGAAACCAAAGTCTCCCCGGTACGAACAGCGGAAAAACCTTTAGTAGTGAAGCGGTTCACTACTAAAGAAATAATGAGTAAAGAAGGGAAGACGCAAACGGCTAGACCGGGCAGAAGCAAGCTGATTCGTCAACAGGTCGCCGCGTTGGAATACCAAAAAGAAAGAAGAGAAGAGCACGCGAACCGGTTTTTCAGAAAAGCACATGACACAACAAATCTTCGCGCTGGAGTCGGTGATTTTGCTAGAAATCCTAAAATACGATATAGCGACGATCCCTCTTTACACAAAGAAAAAGAAGAAAACGTAAAAAAGAGAACGCGTGTTTCGGAAATAGAAGAAAAACTCAATCAAAGGAAGGAAAAGCGCACGCGTGAACGGAGAAGGAAGGAGAAAGCAACATCGTCTGAATCAAAGAAACGCCCATCAAGGCGCAAGAAGGTACAAAAGGCGGGCACGCTCATTAAAAAGCCGTTTCAATCTCTTATTGCATCCCTTGAAGGAAAAAAAGAAGCTCAAAAAGAAGCCATCGAAGCGAAGGGAGTCAATCTTGTTGGAGGCATCGTAATCGGTCTTATTAACACAGCGATTGTTGTCATTAAGGCAATCATCACTATTGTTTCGATTGTTGTTGCGCTTATAAGCTCGCTCTTTGGTGTGGCGGCCTTCTTTGTCGTACTAGGCATTATTTTAGTTGTCGTTGTCATTGTCGTTGTTGCGACTGTGGCGACGAATCCTATTTTTACTTCGACGCCTGAAAAGCTGGTGTCACTCACAAATAAATGTAACGTCGTTATATCAGACACGATAAGCGAAGAGTGGGGTACGTCATATCCTCTTGTGTCCAATCTCGTTGTAAAGTACGACGGAACGGACAATAACGTTTCTAATTACGGTGCAATTTTGGCCGCCTCGTCCATCATTTATCCGGAAGAAATACCTCATAGCGTTCTTTCTGACGTTTTATATCTCTACACGGAACTCGAATTTTATGAGGAAGGTGACGCTCTTGTTGTCAATATCAAAAAGATTGAACCGAAGACGGCTGAAATTGAAACGCTCTTTAGAGAAAGCGGCGAAGAAAATAAAATCAATGAGTACCTTGATTTAGTTTCCATTTATGAAGAGGCGCTTGAGCCGGTTGGCGGAAATCAGTACCAGATATTTGCTATGCCGCCTTCCTTTACGGAAATGTGGGAGTTACCTTTTGTGGGCGGTACGATCGCAAATGAATATGGTGAAGAAATTGATGGTGCCGTGAATCATGAGTTAATAATGCTGTTTGAAGACGAAGCAGACATCAAGGCTATGACGACTGGCCAAGTATCGCTTTACGATGCAGAGAATGACATTTTGATCATACAGTACCCGCAAAATATTGCCGTGGAACTAAAAGGAAATATCCCGGACGACCTGCCCTATGAAAAGGGAACGCTCTTTCAATCTGGTGACACTCTATTTAAGGTGACAGGTGACTTGTCTATAAAAATGACGATGGAAGAAACGCAACTTCCGGAAGAAGGTGTCAAGGATGTTAAAACCGGCGAAACGATTGAAGTGATATGTAAAGAATTGGATAGCAGTCTATATTCTGTTTCACCTTTAGATTTTTGCCGCTATAAAGTTGCGAAAGGCTCCGGAGTGGATGCGATGAGAAAGATTATCATTAAACGGGCGGCGTCATATGTGGGAACGCCTTACGACTGGGGCGGCACTACAACAAAAGGGTTAGATTGTTCCGGTCTTGTTTTACGTGTATTCAACGAAGCATGGGCTGACTTTTCATATCCTAAGCCGTACCGAAAGTTCACGACGCGATACGATGCCGCACAGATGGCTATGATGAATCAGGGACGCGTCATTTTTGACGTACATCGAACAAGACATCCTGCAAAACACCGCATAACGCTTGCAGAGCAGAACGCGGATATTGCCAAACTGAAACCGGGAGATCTACTGTTTTATTGGCAAGAAGGGTCTAAAATGCCCGGAAAAGGATGGGGAACCGATCACGCAACGCACGTCGCGATCTTCTATGGCCGTGACGAAAACGGAGAAGCACTTATTATTCATGCATCAGGCACTCACGTGCAAATTATGAAGATGCAAGGAGCTAACAGTTATTACATCTGGCCGGGTCTTGCGCGGCGTTTAATTAGTGATTAACATACAGACTAATAGAACAGGAAGACAGGCTTCTTAAGCTAAAGTTAGTAAATATTAATTTTACTCCCATTGTGAAGCTCGTGGACAGTGATAAACGTGCTCCGTTCAGTTTAGTCTTGCAACATCTTATTCATCATCTTCTACGGGTGTTAACAGAAAAAGTTCGAAGTTTTGAACATGCTTGCTATTATACTTAGTGAACACGCAATCAATGTGGAGTAATCTTTTATTGTTCTGGGCATGCATAAAATGAGAAATTCGGTGCAAAAGACATACATAAATGTGAAAAGAGTGTTCAGAAAAAATGGATTGTTATCTGCTCGTTTCTCAAATCGAAACATCGAAGAACTGCAGGAGAGAAAAGAAGTTACACCACTTCTAGGATGTAACCTATTTTCGCCAATGTTGGAGAAAACAGTAAACGCAATAAAGTACAGGGCAATTAAAATAAGACAGGCATTTCCCGCTTATACATCAATGGAAGTTCATCATTAACAAAAATACTATTAATTTTCAACAACATCAGAAGATATGCTTTGCTTGCAGGGTACAATTATATTCATGTATTCTCTATGAGAAGTTTTAAATCATGACAGCGTTAAATTTTATTCTTGATGATGATTGTGTAGCCGTTTCAACTGATACTTTGAGTATATCAGCGATTGACTATGAGCTTACAAGTTTTTTGACAAAGCATTTCTTCTACCTCAAATGAATTGCATCATTACTGGGGCAGGAAACTGTTTGGCTATTATACATTGGCTTTCATTTGTTAGGGAACAGGCATAAGCGAATGGCATTTATGTTATAGACAAAATAGCCGCAACATCGCTAGCGAAAGTTATTAGTCAAGAAACAATAACAGAGCAAAATACAACAACTATATATCAATATCAGTTTGGTTTAAGTGAGATTGATAACTGTTTTCATGGTTTTGCTTACAGATCTACAAATGGTTTTATCAGCGAAGAGCTTAGTAAAGGAATAGGTGTAAAGCCTCCAGATATTTTTGAGGATCGAGGCAGCTTAGATATGGGCAAGGTAAGTTTTGACGATTCGTCTTTAGAGTCAATGGAGAACTCCTTTGTCAGAATAATGACGATGCAAAAGGATTGCGATGACAGTTTTCCGCAAAAGGAGAAGTTAGGAATCGGTGGACAAATTCAATTGATGGTAATGACCTGAGGAATGACTTACTCAAAGGTAAGCGTCAAACCTGACTGCGCCTTTTACGGTTTCAAGTAATCGGTGATAATGGGGTAAGTTGTGACATCTTAAAAGCTTTTAGGATGGTCGCAAGAGGTCTTAAAGCCTCTTAAAATTTGCAAC
>JAAZKK010000034.1 GCA_012799825.1 Clostridiaceae bacterium
TCTTTCATACCCTTCCGAAAGGTTATATATCTTCTGTGCAGTTTTGAAGGCGCTGTCAACAACAACGCCCTCAACCATTCCGGTGAGTATGATGGAGAGGCCACACCTGTTCCCATCCCGAACACAGAAGTTAAGCTCTCACATGCCGACGATATCTGGTTGGAAACAACCCGGGAAAATAGGTCTCGCCGGATTTTTTATGCCCTTTTATCCTTAACAATGGAGTATATATACTGCATGTCAGTCGCAAAACGTCGGCCATTCATTCGACTTTTTGGCTGTCCATCTTAGCCGAGCATCTTTTTGATCGATGTCGTCCATTCTGTGACGACATGTTTATTTGGAAAAAATTCTGTCGATTATACCCAATACATCTTAGTTCTTTTAGAAAAGCATCGGGGATGAGAGGTAAAGTTTGATTCCCCGATTCTCACGGCGTCTTTTCACGGCGTCGTTTAGTTTGATCATAAATCCGTCATTCGTTCTTTGTCCGAAGAGAATCTCGTGAAGAAAACCGTGTTTACATAGAAATCAGGACGTAGTCGCCGTCAGCTGATTTTGCTTCGACTAGAGGGATGCCTAGATGATTGCGCTTCATATTTCGTAGAGCTTTCAGGGCATCGTCGAGTTTTTCCTCAGGAACGAGATGATTTAAACGGCCAATATCCGCATTGAGATGTCTTTTAGCTATCCGAGCGATTGTTTTTGATAACAACAATCGCGTCGGAAGCCAAAGTCGTATCTTTTTTGCCTTTTTTGATTTTACAATAATTTTCATTTTGTTACTCAACATAGATTTCAACGAGGTCGCCGTCTGCAGAATGGACTTCGACAAGTTTTCCCATAACGCCGTGATCTATTAACTCAAGAAGTTGATTCCAGTCGATGGCGCCGAGGTTGATACCGTTGATTTGAAAATTTTTCTTTCTGGTTCCTGAAGAGTCTTTTCGCTCCTCAGTTTCCGAAGTATTATTTTCTCCAGTATCGTTTTCTGCATCATTATTGTCAGCGTCCTTCCCGTTTTTGACGAAGTTGTTGAAGTCAATGGCCTTAAGTAATGAGATCGGGAGATTTACACTTACTGTATCGCCTTTTTGACTTTTTACACGGATCTTAAAAAGCATCTTATCGGGATCTTTACGGTTCTCAGGTTCTACGAATTCTGTTTCAGGAGTCACGGGATTCGAAAAAAGTGTGTCCATGCTGATGCCAAAAATATTCGCCAGCTTTGGAAGCATTTCGATATCCGGATAGCTAACGTCATTTTCCCATTTTGAGACGGCCTGCGGTGATACAGATAGCAGCTCGGCCAGATTATCTTGAGTCATGCTGCGTGCTTTCCGGAATTTTGCGATATTGTTACCCAGTTGTTTTGTGTCCATGATGTTCATTTAACCTCCAAGTCAGTTCATCTTCGCCCAAGTCACGGGGTCTTGGTGCAGTTCATTGCATTCAGAATAGAGGTTTTCCTGATGAGCATGAAGTGCTTTATGGTTGTATTTTGACTGCAAGTACAACCTGTGGTTGTGTCCATTGTAACGCAGTGGTTGAGAATGATTTGCAAAATGTTGATTCGAGCCATTTTATTTATTCTCTAGCTGATTTGGACAAGTCGTTATTTGTCTAGATTTTTCAAACCGTCTTAATCTGGCGCATGAACCTAAGGACAAACTCGTTGAGATCAAAAATGCGACATTGGCTGATAGCCGTATAAAAAGATACCTTTTCGATGTGCCCAAGTATTTTGGAGGCGCCGGCGAAGATGTATTATGGCCATAAAGTGAGTGGGAGAAAAAGCACATGAATAACGGACACGAATTTGCGGAATTGGGGATTGAAGTCAAGTGACGGAACGGATTGTTTCAGAATATGAACGTGGACGCAGTTTTTCTAAGTTCCTTAAGAAAATTATTGAATGAAGAATATTCCATTTTTCATGATTTTTTCAAACCGTCTCATTGTATGGCTTGGTCATTGTCATTATTCTTGGGTCAGGAGGTGAATACTATGGCTAATGAAGACAAAAAAGATTTTAATGCTATGCTGCACGACCGTAAGGATATGCCTAAATTTCAGACGATTACAGATGCGGCAAGTATTAAGAAATATGGAGGAGACAGAATGTATTTTGCTCCACCGATTGATTATGACGCCGTTATGAAAAAGATACCGTACGGAAAAGTTATCACGGTCGGAAAAATTCGCGAGTATTTCGCGATTATAAGAGAGTAATTGTTGTGTGTCTCTGAATGGTGATCAAAGTAACGGCAGGTAAAGAACACCCTGAATGTACAGGGATTGTGGGTAATACGGGTTCTGTCATCACCTGAAGATATCATTTTAATAGACTCTGGATTAAGGGAGAGTGTCATTGTGATATATCGAAATGACAAAGGTGGGGATGCTTATGAAACAGAGAACAAAACTTATATCTTTGCTTTTATCCTTATGTCTCATTCTGTCACTGACAGCCTGCGCAAGCAGCAATGCCGTATCCTATTCTGACGCAAAGAATTGGGCTTATTTTGAGAATGAGAAGTCCGAAAAAACGGCGGATGTATTTTTCATTTGTCCTACTGTTTTCGGAGGGAACGAAAGCTCATTTAATATGTCTATGGATGACGAAAAGACACGCGGAAATTTCCTCGGGGCAACGAATATGGAAAAAGGAATTTATGATGATAACGCGCGTTTTTTTGCTCCGTATTACCGTCAGGCAGGTCTGAATGTGTATAAGCTGCCCGCCGCGGAAAGAGAACAGTACTTTGCAGTCGCCTATTCCGACATAAAAAATGCTTTTTCCTATTATCTAAAGAATTGCAACAAGGAGCGCCCGTTTATTCTTGCCGGCTTCTCTCAGGGTGCGGATCTTTGTATTCGCCTTGTGAAGGATTATGCCGAAGATGCTGATTTTGCAAATAAACTTGTTGCCTGCTACGCAATTGGTTGGAGCATTACACAAGATGAATTGGACGCACATCCCGGACTTGAATTTGCAAAGGGTGAAAGCGATACCGGTGTGGTCATTTCCTTTAACAGTGAAGCCGAGCACATTGACGATTCTCTGATCATCCCGAAAGGAACAAAGACTCTTGCCATTAATCCGCTGAATTGGAAGACAGACGGCACCTTGGCAGATAAATCGCTCAATCTTGGCGCCTGCTTTACGAATTATGATGGGAATATCACAAAAGAAATCCCCGCTCTCACCGGTGCCTATATTGATGCAGAGCGCGGCGCTCTTATCGTAACAGATGTAAGCGCGGAGGAATACCCGCCCGTTCTGGACATTTTTCAAGAAGGTATTTTTCATCTGTATGACTATCAGTTCTTTTACAGAAATCTGGAGAAAAATGTCAAAACCCGAATAGAGGCCTTTGAAAAAGAACAATAAACAGTATTTTTTTGACGTTTCTCTTTGGAAGGATGTCATAATTATGCTACAAGGGAAATGCAGTGACGAATAGGGTTCCAGAGCTTCCACAGAGTGTTAAATTCGAAGGTTGTCGCTTCTGCAAAGCCTATTTTAAAAAGGGATAGATCAAGCAAATAATTTGTAACAGCGGAACAGCTTGCCGCGTTTGATATCTGATCGAAGGATATTTTTGGAGGGAAACTCACAGATGATGAAGTACACAAAATGGCGAGAAATGCTGATAAGCGGAATATAAGTTCGTTTTTACGATAGTACTTGGAGAAATGCCTCTAGATTGGATCATATATCCCGACACAGGCAATAAACTAATGGATCTAATTCTAGGTAGTGGAAACTTGTCTGTATTACAAATGGCAAGCGGTGTATTATTTGGGGCTATTTTCATTCCATGATGTCAGAGTGCTTTATAAAAACAGATTGAGAATTTGAGGAGTGAAGATTAATGAATAAATGGATGAGAATAATTTTGGCATTTTTTGCGGTATTTTTTATTATTCTCGGTGTTACAGGGTGTATAGGGCACGACAAATATACCGAAGAGCAGGAGGATAGAATCGTCGATCAGGGAAAACCTCTGCTGGAGGATTTTTTGGCGTCGATTCCCGCAAAAAACGTTGAAGCGAAAAGCTACTATATGACAGAAGCAGCAGAGGAAGGTTCTTTGATTTATGGAGGACGTTATCCTGCAAATGCAGTTACTGTAATTTTTGCCGCGGACGGAGAAAAGTATAAGGCAATTGTTGACCTGGAAACCGGCATTATCTATTCAAACTATTATCTTTTTGATTTAAATAAGTACATCAAAGAACAGCTGAAACCATACTGCGAACGCTACGACTTTGCCGGAGAGTATACCGTGCAAGGGGCAAAAGTTTGTATCACCATACACTCTCACGATGTTGCCGTAGACGGAAAAACCAATAAGACGGCAGATTCCTACATAGACATTGAGGACATGATTCCTGCGACCTTTAATCAATTTGATGAAAATGAGCGCGCTGAAGTTTTTTTAAAGGATGCGCCTGTTTCAGGTTTTAATATTTCGTTCAGTATGCAGGATGATGAATTCTTTGATCCGCGCATCCTGACGGATTATCTGGCGGAGAGCGGGAATTATCAGGATGAGCAGACGCGGAACAGAGGATGGAATTCCTACGAAATTTATGGCGAAAAAAGCTATGAAAAATTTCCGGAACGTGGAGTTTGCGCTTGGGAGACCCGTCTCAATTATGAGGGGGATATCAGAACCATGCCGTACTCCATAAAACGAACCGATTGTTATAAAGAGCGGGAATTTTGTTTCACTTATACAGGTGCTGTTAAACGCGGCAACATTAACGAGTATGAAACGGATCATTTTCAAGAGTACGCGTTCCCAGTTGAGGTGGAAGAAGGAAAACTCAGTTATCACGAAATTGATGGCAGTGAGCGCGTCACTTTAAGATTCGAAGAGAAGCCGGCATACACATTTACCAGAACCTGTTATAAAAATGATAATAACAACCCTGTTGTAGAGAAAAAGGAAAATCTCATTTTAATGCAAAATAGTGACGGTATGTGGTACTTGACACCGGAGAACAGTCCAGATGCCTACCGGTATAGCTATATTTTCGATAAGGAACAGGATTTGGAGTTTAAATAGAATCGGCATAAAATCACAGTTCATCGACGCGGGATTTTCTTATATCCCCTAATGTCAAACAAATGCTACACATCGAAAAGCGCGATCTCAAAGGGTGCCATCACTTACCTTAGGGGCTACTGCCCAAAAGCGTATTTTGCCTGAGGCCTCCAAATAAGACCTCGTTGCCATAGCTGAAAAAAAGTCAATAAAAGATCCCGCAGGCTCTTTTTCAGGTTCATTACGATCGTAATCA
>JAAZKK010000104.1 GCA_012799825.1 Clostridiaceae bacterium
AAGTGCGCCGCATGCAAAGCGGCGTGAACGCCTATTCCATCCCGGAGTGGCTTCGCAAGAAATATCAAAGCCGGTCCTTGGGTGTGATATTCGCGATCATCAGTGTGTTCCTCATCACCTTTATGATTTTGATTGTAGTACTGATGGGGAACGTGCTAAACCGGTTTTTGAACGTACCTTATGCCATTGGAGTTATTCTTATCACCGCCTACGTGTTTGCCTATTCGCTGTTTGGCGGCAGCTACACTCACGGATGGACAGGCATGATGCAATCGGTCATCATGATCGTGGCAGTCATTTGGCTAGTAATCACCGCCATACCCAGCGCGGCTAATTGGAATGCCTTCACCTCTGAGGTTGTGAAGACCGAGCCCTATTATTTCAGCATCACAAATCCGAACGGCATCATATTCAAAGACCACTTCGAAGTGATTTACTGCGCCTTTTTGATGGGCTTTTGCAACGTGTTCCAGCCTCACCTCTTTAATAAAGCGCTATATCTGAAAAAGGAAAAGTCATGGACGCTAACCTCAATTCTGGGCTTTGTGGTGATTTCCATATTCAATCTTGCGCTGCTTTTGGGGCTGTTCATCCGAGTATACATGCCTAACTTGACCAACTACGATACACTGTTCCTAAACTATATTATGAACACAATGAGCCGGTTCGCCATAGGACTCATTTTCGTGATGCTGATGGCGGCAGCTATGAGCACTCTAAACGGTGTTATCATCGGCACCGTCACTAACCTCACCACTGAAGTGTTACCCAAAAGCTGGAGCGACAAGCGTTCCCTAGCCACTGTGCGGGTCATTTTAGCGGCGATGGGTGTTGTGGTCATCTTGTTTTCATTGAGACCCCCCAATTTCATCTTAATTATTGGCATGTGGGGCTACAATGTTTTAATGAGCGCGGCACTAGTACCCATGGTGTGCAGTATTTGGTTGCCCAAGGTCTCCAAATACTCAGTTATCGCCTCCACCATTACCACCGTAGTAGTGTTTTTGGCAATAATGATTTCACGCATCACCTTTAACGGCGCCTGGGCATGCGGCTGGGCCGTACCTGCAGGTGTGATTATGGCAATAATCGTAGAACTGGTGATACGCGCCAAGAGTAAAGCAAAGCAAGTTCGCTGATAGGGGTTCGCCCCTATCAGCCCCACAGAATGCATCAGTTCTTGATGATACCACTCGACGTAATAATTCAAGAAAAGGAATCTTTTAGGTTCTTTGCAATTATAACTTAGTTCGCCAGATCGTTGATCTACAGTAGATACCTTATTTCAGCTTACAATAAAACACGTTATGGAACGATGTATTTAAAGAACACCGCACCATAACGTGTCAACTTAGTCCAGAGCTATCGCACTCGGAACAAGACTACATTAGCATTGTATTTCGCAAGCTTCCGACGCTAATCCGTCAGCACTTTATTTCGCCTGTTGCGACGATATCGATGCCTGTATCAAGAATGTTGTTGATCAGGACATCGCCGCGGTGGATAGGTGCATCGACAGTCAAGTCGCGGATGAGATCCATGGCCGAGAAGAGAAGCTCTTTCGGAAGGGGTTCTGCGGAGCGAACCGGTACGAGAACCTGATCCCCTCCATGCACTTTAACGGTTGTCGTTAAAATGCGAACGGGATGGAGATACTCATTCGTCGCGTAGGTCAGACCACGTTTGCATTGATTGCCTGTGATAACAAGTTCATCGTTTTCCTCACGGACTGTGATGTTGCAGCCAATGGGACAAACGGTACAGATGACTATCTTTTCCATTTCAGATCGCCTCCTTCATCACTTCTACCGTGAGATCCGGGGACGTGATCTCCCTCGCATCAAAGCGCATGTGTTCCATCTCGCCCGGATTGACCCGAAGCGCTTTTTTCTGCACGATTACCTTATCTCCGGTTTTGACAAGGATTCTCACCTTTTCCTCCGGACCTGCTACTCGGAAGTAAAGATTGATCTCGCCGCCATCTTCCGCGTTGACGATCTGCTGTGGACAGATGTAGCGGACATTTCGACCCGGTTGCGCCTGAATAACATCTTCACGCTTCTTAAGTTTGCCAAGTGCGTATTTTGCTGCGTACTGACCCGCACGTTCGCTTTCCAAAGACACATTGTCAACCAAGTCGTTGACGTGAACGACATTGCCGCAGGCAAACACATCTTCTCGACTTGTCTGCATGTACTGATTTACAACCGGACCGTTCGTGATCGGTGAGATATCAATCTCCGCCTTGTGAGTTAGTTCGTTCTCCGGAATCAATCCAACTGACAGCAATAGTGTATCGCACGGATATTCGACAGCTGTCTCCGGGATTGGAATGTTATTGGCGTCAACTTCACAGACTGTCACGCTTTCGATGCGTTTTCTACCCTTGATGTCTGTGATGGTATGTTTCATCAAGAGCGGAATCTCAAAATCATCGAGGCATTGTACTTTATTTCGGGTAAGACCGGCCAGATAGTCATTGAGTTCAACAACAGCGATCACTTTGGCACCTTCGAGTGTCATGCGACGCGCCATAATCATGCCAATGTCACCTGAACCAAGAATCACGACCCGCCTTCCGATCATAGCATTTTCGCGGTTCATCAGGCGTTGCGCTGTGCCAGCGGTAAAGACGCCTGACGGGCGCGACCCGGGAATAGTCAGTTGATGGCGCGTGCGTTCGCGACACCCCATGGCAAGCACTATGCTCCCAGCTTTAATGATGGAGAGACCGTCTTTTGCGCTAATGCAGACAACATCCTCATCAGTAATGTCAAGAACCATCGTATTTAACAGGACTTCAACACCGAGTTCCAGCGTTTTGTCGGCGAAACGGGCATAGTATTCCGGCCCGGTAAGCTCCTCTTTGAAGTAGGACAATCCGAATCCCGGATGAATACACTGTTGCAAAATACCGCCGATCGATTCGTCGCGTTCTACGATGAGAACCTTTTCCGCGCCTTCTTGCTTAGCCGCGATAGAGGCAGCAAGACCGGCCGGCCCCGCTCCTATGACCAATACATCACATGTGATCCTTTGCATACGCGAACCTCCCCTAACGCATGTCCCCTACTACGTAGTAGGAACCCTTCTCATTTTTCATAATTTCCGAAGCCGGCACATTAAGCTCTCTTGCCAGAATCTCGATCACTTTTGGCGTGCAAAATCCTGCCTGACATCTACCGGTGCCCGGGCGGACACGCCGTTTTACTGCGTCTACACTCCGCGCTCCCAGCGGACGGTGAATCGCCTCAAGGATCTCCTGTTCAGTCACAGTTTCACAGCGGCAAACAATATTGCCGTAGAGTGGCTGTTCTTCGATCAGAGCCGCTTTTTGTTCAACAGAGAGGTCGGCGAATCGCGTGATACCCTTGCGTGTTCCGATAAAGTTTTTCTTGAACGGCGCATTCATACCAAGAGAGACCATCAAATGCGCGACGTATTTGCCCATAGCCGCTGAGAGTGTCAACCCTGTGGAACGAACACCCGAAAGATTGATATATCCTTTAAGGTCTTCGTAGGTGTCTACATGAAGCCCTTCGGGAACACGATTCGGTCGCAGGCCGCTGAACTGGATGATAGCATCACGCCAGTTCACGCGCGGAACGAGTTTTTCAACATCAACGCGGATCGATTTAAGCCCTTCTGCAGTAGTTTCTGTGGCAGTTTTATCGTCCAAATCTTCCGCCGTCGGTCCGATCAGCATGTTACCATGCACTGTAGGACTCATGAGCCTGCCTTTTGTGACTTTCGTCGGAATCGGCAGGACAATGTGCTTTACTTTGCAGGACGTATTTTTATCAAGGATGTAAAATTGTCCACGGCGTGGAACCACGTCGTAGCAGCGCTTTCCGACCATACCCGCTATCTCGTCACAAAAGAGAGCCGCGGCATTAATGACCCACTTTGTCTCGATTTCGCCACCCGTCGTTATGACAGACTGAATGTGCCCATCGCCGGTTCGAATGTCTGTCACCTTGGTTGAAAGTAGAAAGTGAACGCCGTTAGCAAAAGCGTTTTCGGCATAGGCCTGAACCAGAACAAAGGGATCAATAATGCTTTCCCGCGGAATATAGAGTGCGGCACGAACCTCCGGATTGATCTCCGGCTCCATCCTCAGCACATCTTCCCGGGTGAGATATTCGACATCGTAGACCCGATTTCTCATGGCCTTATCCTTGATGGCGGGAAGCTGTTCCAGCTGCTCGTCTGTAATGGCAGGAAGAATAGCTCCGATACGTTCGAACTGCACATCCAAGTCACGCGCGATTTCGTCATACATGGGATTGGCAGCAACCACCAGTTCTGATTCTAGAGTGCCAGGACTCGCATCATAGCCCGTATGGATAATGGCACTGTTGGACTTAGAGGCGTCACCGCCAACGTCCTCGTTTTTATCCACCACGGTAATGTCAAGTTCGTATTTCGACAACTCTCGGGCAATCGCGCAGCCGACAGCGCCCGCACCGATTACGACAACATCCGTTTTCATTTTTATAGCCATTCCTTTCGCTTCAATCAAGGCACAAAACGATATGAATCGCCGACAGTTTGTCTTATGATTCAGTTTTCTACCTATCTTTCTTCTATTATCCTTACCCGCTCTCGAGCAGCCTCATATCCCTCAATGTAAGAACGTCTTGTGAGAGATAAAAAGGAATTGATGGATTGTTACCGCTTTGTTGGTTTATGTGTGATTTGATTTAAGGCTAGCACAGTAAAAAGCTCTTGTCAATTGTTTTTGAGATATTTGATCAACAAATTCACCTCGTAGATGTGAGATTATATCGATCAGAGCAGCAATGCATGTTGTGTTTTGTGGGATTCGAAAATTGATATCGGCCTAAAAAACAGTGTAACGAATGACCTTACTCTCGTGTTTTTAGAGGCACCTTTCTAGAGACTGCCGCTGGCAGGATTTACCGCGCAATGACGAGTTCTGTACCGGCTTCCGCTAAAATCCGCTTATATGGATGTGGGATTTTCTCATCGGAAACTAGAATGTCTACACTTGAAAGTGGACAAATCTGATTTAGCGCAGTAACATCAAACTTGCTATAGTCGGCAAGCGCAATAATATGCCGACTACGTTTGATCATTTTGCGTCTGGCGTTGGCTTCTTCCGAGTGATAGTCCGTGATCCAACCCTCACGGTTGACGCCGCCGACACCCATAACGAGCTTGTCCACGTTGAATTGGTCAATGGTTTGTTCCGCGAGGAAACCGGAGGTCGCTCTCTCGCCTTTTCGCACATGCCCACCAATCATCCATACATTAAATTTTTCAAAATTGATAAGCACATCTGCGATTGGAATTGAGTTCGTTAGAATGGTCAGATCATTATGCACATGCAGTAATTTTGCGAATTCAAGCGTTGTTGTTCCAAGTTCAAGAAAGAGGGAGTCTCCGTCATGGATGAATGGCTGCGCTGCCTTGGCAACCAGTTTTTTCTCTTTCAAGTTAATGACTTCGCGCATCTCGTACCGTGGTTCTGCGCCGTACATATTTGGCAGCGTCGCGCCTCCGTAAACCCGCACCAGATAGCCGGCGCGTTCAAGACTTCTCAAGTCACGCCGGATCGTCTCGTCGGAAACATCATAGCGCTCGACAAGATCACGTAACCGCACCGTTTTCTCTCGATTAATCAAATCAAGAATATCGGCTCTTCTTTTCTCGAGCACAATGACACTTCCTTCCTAATGATCCACTTTCCATCTTCACTCATTAAATGTGGCTTAGTTGGCGATGCTGTCAAAGATCTAACACGCCATTCGAACAGATATAATCATAGACTACAAGATCGTTTTACTCGACTAAGTTTCCTATCTCTGACGCTGTATAGAATTTTAAGCCTTTCGCGCTGGTATATTTTAGTATTTCTTCCAGAATGCTTTTTGAAGTAACATATTTTTCATCATGATCCGGCTTTTCTTTGATCACGTGTGAGTAAAACACCAATATTTCGCCGTTCTTTTTTGCCCGATCTATACCTTCCATTATTTCTTTCAGTGTGTTGCCATAACTGTCGTCTATTCCTACGCCATAGATGATTTTGCTCATATTATTTTTAGAAATATAGGCCTTATTCAAATTCTTAATTCTCACTTCACTTGTCGTAACAACCGTTGCTCTTAGTATGGAAAAATACTTTAGCAATGTATGATCCAGTTCACTTGTGTGAGAACCGTACGGATATGCGAATCCCATAGGCTCAAAACCTTTTTCCGTCATGAGCTGAATTGAAGGAGTGATCTCCTCTTTTATATAGTCGTCCAAAGAGCTTGATTTTAAAAACTCAATGGCATTTTTATGATCGTAACCATGACTTCCAAACACATGACCATCTTCCTGAAGTGCTCTCATCATGCTGAGCTCATCCTCGGTAAGAAGATATGACCGCGTGATGAAAAAAGTCGCTTTCGCATGATATTTGTTAAATAAATCACGAGCTGAATACCAGTTCTCAATCTCCTTATCGTCAAAAGTTAACATGATCCCTGGTTCGAAATTACGACTAGAGCATGAAGTAACACCTATAAAACCGGAGCAGGTAATGAAAAGCATCATCGCTACAAGTAACAAAACATTGAGTGTCCGACTTAATCTTCTACTCATACAGAACCTCTCTTGGCAAAAACAAGTTTGTATTAGACTCATCAAGGACTTATTAGGTTCGTCAAAACTGTAATTAATCAGACATTTTTCTTAGAAAGAGCATATTTCTTTTTAATTTAAAAATCAACAGAAACTTTTGTGGAATACACAATATTTTAAAACCTGTTATCAACGATATTGACAAGTTAATCTAATTCTATTTTAAATTTTTGCGGAAATTGACTTTTATTAAAATAGAACAGTTCCTTGTTCAAATTTTTCTCTACTTATTTCGATCACACTCCGGTTAGGTATCAATAGGTACTTTTTTCAAAGATTTTCCACTTCACACGATGTAGACTTTCTTGCATCTAGTCCTCACTTTGCAAAAAGTTGACTTTGTCAACAGCTCGATCATTCTACGTGACTTTGTTCTGTAAGCCCTATTTAGAAGGCAATATACCACGCATAAGACGAAGAAAATCCGTGATGTTCTCTTTGTAAAAAACGACATTCACACTTAATGTTATGCCAAGAGATAACATAACTACTTTTAATGCCTTGACAGTCCACTCGAAATAATTAGCAGGCATGATATTTGGCATTAGTTTAAATACTAATAGCACAAGCAAAACATTTAAGACATTAATCGAATGTCTTATTATCATCGTGCTTATACGGCGATTAAGGATATTATTTTTCAAATGAAATGCATAATCAACTATTCTAAAACTTGTTGCAAGGATCGTTGCTGATAATATCCCAGGCAAACCAGCTACTGGCGCAAGTAATAATGATAATCCTAAATTAAGGCCAGCTTCAACAAATGCTCCTTTCTGTGTTTCTTTGTAATGGCCGGCTGCTAGAACAAGATTATGATAATTCTGCTTTACACAATGCAATGCCTCCGAAATAACAAAGAATACCCCTACGTAGATGTTCACATATTCAATATCCTTTACACCAGCAGTATATAATCTAACGAAATCAAATAAGAGTAGACCAGCGGAAGTAAAAAAAGAAACAATAACAATCGAAGAAAGAGTCTCTGTCATATTAAAACGTTTTTTTAGCACCTCCTGCTCGTTTTTTGCAATCATGTTACCAAAGGCTGCCGCACTACTACCCGTCAAAGCAAGCACTAAGCGCCCTAACCCATTAAGTATTAAATGATATATTGCATACACAGATGCCCATTTTAAACCCAAAACGATTGTCACGACAACTGTATCAGTATAGTTATGAATGCAATACGCAATATGATGTCCAAAACCATTCCATCTTTGTTTAATAGCCTCATTGTCTGGAGGAACTGATTTTTGCAAATTATACTGTTTTCTTGCATATATACTCAATAGCGTTGGTCTAATTAAAAATACGCTGGCACTAACAAGCTTAATAATATGGATTCCAAGTCCCAAGTTTAAAAGAAGAACAGACAAAAATGTATTTAGAATTAATACTACGATTTGCAAGCTTGTAACAATATAGCTTCTTTGATCAGCTTGAAACAAAATCACAAAGCTTATTCCAAAATAATATTCTGCGAAAACACTAATTGAAAGAATAACAACAAGTGACGATGTGAATAGCCAGCTCAACTCAGCATGTGAAATATATTTAAATGTTAACGCTAAAACAACAACATATCCAATAAATATATACGCAATCTTTTTGAAAAAGGACTGGGTGGCATTCATAATGCCGCTGACTTTTATCGTATCATTGTGCGCGAGTGGCGAATAAAGCGCAGCCCTAGTTACTCCACCCACACCTGCTTCAATCAAGGAAATATAGCCCAAAAATTGAGTAATAGAAGCTACTGCACCATTCACTTCTGAACCAAATGCACGAAGCAACAATCTTGGTAATATAAAACTACAAACGATTGTTACTATCTGAAGTAGTACAGATGATAGCATGTTTAATAATGCTCTTTTAGTTCTCATTTTTCTTGCCTTTTAATATATACTTGCGTAGCCTTGACAAAGCTCGCCTTAAAGAAAAAAGCATAATAATTAAGAGGTATTTCTTCTTTCTTAACAACAGTAATGTTGTATCCTTAAAAGTTGCACTATTTAACACCATACTGTAATAATCATCATTCCGAATTTCTTCAAATATTCGGAATTTGTTTTCTCTCGAAGTCTTAAATCCTGAAATAATCTGCACATTTTTTCTCAATAATACTCGTACATACTTCAAATAACACTCAAAGTCTTCGCTGTTCCATACATCTTGCTCAACAAGAAAATTCCAGACTGCTGTTCGGATAGTTGGCTCAAGTCTAACCCTATAATTTTCATATTGAATACTTTGAGTTAAAGAATTAGGGTTAAGAGTATATAAATATAGTCTATCTGGAATGAATGCAACTTTATTAGCTCTCTTATATAAAGGTAGACTAAGGAGTAAATCGTCACCGCCCTGTATATGGTAATAATCACTTAAATCTTGATGAGTAAGTAAATCTATAGACACCGCTTTTCTACCGAGTGAATTATAAGACCAGTGAGAAAAAACAATTCGAAATATTTTACTTTTATCTGTTAAAACTCCCGTGTACGCATTGGTTGGTCTATCCACTGCTATAGTTTTCCCATTGCACACTTTGTCCCAGTCAAATATAATCATATCTGCACTGAATTTATGAATGGCTTGCGCAACTATTTCTAACGTATTATTTTTTAATGCATCGTCGGAATCCAAAAAGAGCACAAAGCTATTTTTTAATTTAGGTTGATTTAGAACATAATTAATTGCAGTTTCTCGTGCAGCAATCGGCCCCTTATTATCTTGATGTATCACCAATACTCGTTCATCCTTGTCCGCATATTCGTCGCAAATTTCACCTGAGTCATCTGGTGATCCATCATTAACCAAAATCAATTTAAACTGAGGATAGGTTTGTGAAAGCACTGATTCAATACAGGTACGGATATACTCTGCAACATTATATACGGGAACTAAAATATAGAAATAAATATCCTTCATGCTTCTCCCTCCATATCATTTGTTGCATTCTCTACAGTAATCCCTCACATTTTGCTCAAATTTCAGAGCTAACTTATATCTTATTCTTTTATTGAGATATATAAGCCAACACATTAAACATCAGCCACAACAAAAATATGCATGTAATAATAATGCACATTACATCAACGACCATAAGTCACTCCTCGCACTTGTCGATGTCCATCAGAAACCGAATCGATTCTTGAATCTGTGGACTCATGTTCTGACCAACACGATTCCAGTCAATGTCGCAGTCAGTGTACGGAACACTCTCTTGCGTAATACTCCTGCTCTCCAATCCGGCAGTTTTCAAAACCATTGAAATACGAGAGTTTGTATTCTGCGATGCCGGATTGAGCGCGGCAAAAAACGGTTTCTGCATTAAAATGGAAAAGGATGTGCCATGAAACGAGTCAGTAACAATATATTGAGCATCGCGAATAAAAGCCAGAAATTCCTCCGGCGAGCAATTGGATACGTTTTGAGCGAATCCTACATACATCGCATCTCCAAGGATTGTTCCACTTGCTGTTATCACGTGATAACCGGTTAATCGACGCAACCTTCTAACAAACGCGCGCATATAAGGATAATTCATCAAGTTGTACACAAAAATAAATCGACTCGGGTTTTTCTTGCTAGCCACTTCGCACCACGCATCTTTGGACAGAAGCCACACAGGATCCAGAAGCGTTCGACATTTCCTTCCAAGTTGATTCGAGATATGTTCAGTCGCATCCGCTTCTCTAAAAGATAACTTTGCGAAGTCATACAGAAGTGCAGTTGTATCCAGGCGGCTATTCATATAAGACGCAACAGATCCTAAGCTCGCCGCATAGGCCACCTTTTTCTGCTTTGTTGCAAAACTAAGATAGTATGCAGGATCGTCCCGGTGGCATACCGGATTAAACACCTGGTCGCTGCCTGTGATAAGGATGTCGTATTCTGCTGCTATTCCTGCTATCGTTCGTTGATCACAAATTGGCGATTGCGGAATCCTTTTGCGGAACGATTCCACTCGTGCTTTTTTCTTCTGGTGGAGCAGGCATGTTAGATTGTGTGCCACAAAATTTTTCCACGACGTACATTTCTTCCGCCCTCGATATCGATATTGGATTTCAACCGCTTCACAAGCATAATCTATAGTGGTGCAATCATAACCCAGTTCATTTAGTTTACGGTTGAGAGCATAAGCCTGCAATACAGCACCGAAATTGATCGCACGGTGAAACGTTATGATGCCAACTTTTTTTTTCATGCGAGCTTCATCTCCTCCTGCCGTACATTCATCGCTGAAACTGCCAAAAGATAGAATACGAACAAACAATAATCATATAGAGGGTTTCCAAAGAACCCATAACAGAGAAACAAAACCTGAACAAACAGAGATATTAACATAAACCCGGATGTATCATCTTTTCGGTTTTTTTTCAGGCAGGAAAATAATGGCATCCCAAAAAAAACAAGATAAACCATCAATCCCAAAAATCCGTGGTCATAAAGGATCTGCAAATAAATATTGTGAGCATCATTGCCAAAACCAACCATCATAGAACCTGTTCCGTAGCCAAAAAAGTATTTGCCTTCCATGTTAGATAGAATAGACTGATAACGATCAAAACGTCCGCTACTAATATCTTCATATACAGTAGAGCGTTTGAGCATCCTGATGCCCGGCTCCGTATTTGTCATTACGCCAAAAAACAGCAATGCAATCACGCACATAATAATTATCATCTGCGTCAACTTCTTCATGTTACTCTGGCCCCAAAAGTAATAAACCAACGTAACAAATATCGCAATAGCTGCGGCAACTAACACACCTCTTTTTTGCGTTGAGATAAGAGCAAACAAGCTTATTATTGCTATCATATAATTGACAATTCGCTTTGATTTACTTGTAGCCTTAAGTCCTTTGACGAAACAGATGCCCATCAGCGCCGCTGAATTGAATCCAGCTAAAAAGTTCAATCCGCTCAATCCGGAATAATAACCAAAGGAAAACAACACCACCGTCATCTCATATGCCGCCGGTTTCACAAGCCTTTCACATATCATCAGCATTTGCACAGGAAAAGCAATTTGAAGTAAGATTGCCGCAACTGATACTACACCGGATATAGTTATCCAGCGAAGGGCTACCTGCAAAAAGGGCAAGTCATTAAGCGTAATCAGATAGATGCCGAATGCCAGAACTAGCTGCAACAAGAAGCGCACACCTGCCATCATATCTCGAGAGTACACTGAGCCAATACAGCTGTAAATAATCAACACGATAAATACAGTCTGATAAGGATCCCATCTGATTAGCATTTTATTTTTGAATAGAAAATTGAGCATTGCAAAAGCGAAGATCAATAGCAGTAGCAATTTGTTATTGACTAGCTTGATATAGCTCCAATGAATATATATCGTCAACAACACTGCACATATTTCAGCAAATACACTGCTTCCAGTTCTTTTCAGATCAGTGTTTACCATTATTCTTCCGCTTCAACTCTCTTTCAAATACCTCAATATGAAGTTCCGCAGATCTTTCCCACGAGTTTTCTTCCCTCGCCGCCTCAGCGAATTTATTTACCACACCTGTGCGAATCCATTGACATAACTCCACAAATGCAGAACGGATGCTTTCAATATTTTCCGGCTCACACAAGCATCCCAGTTTCCACTTCCTGACATATTCACCAAAAGAACTCACATCTGTTGCCAGAATGAATTTCCCATACTGAATTGCCTGCATAAAAACACCACTTTGCGAATAAAAGTATTTATATGGCAAGGCTACAATATCTGCAGCCTGAAACAACGAATTGGTCTGTTCATCGCTGACATAACCGATCATTTTGCATGCACTGATGTCCATCTGCCGTATCAAAGTGTCATACTTCTCAAAACTCTCTCCATGAGGCATTGCACCGGCAATAACCAATCGGCAGTGTAATCCATTCAGAGCCCGAATCAAATCATCCAAGCCCTTCTGCTCACGAATACCACCATAGAAAAGAATGACCGGGGTGTCATCATCAACACCAACTGCTTGACGACACAAACTGCGGTCAAGCTGTTCGTATCCGGTGTCCAAACCATGGTGTATCACGTCTATCTTTTCCGATGCAACACCAAACATCTCTATCAACTGCTTTTTATTTGTTTCAGAATGAACAATTAGCCTCTCCATCCCTTGATAGAGTCTGTTCAATGATTTCATCGTCCAAAAGCGTGATCTGCCCGGCGGAATGACATCATGAGCAGTATAGATCAGCTTACAATGTCGTTTCAGGCACGGCAAAAAAAACTGATCGATAATTGGAATAGTAAACTGGATTGAAAGAATATCCGGCTTGTGCTTTCGAACGAGATGATTTCGCTTAAGTATATTGATTAGCGAAACCCATAAACGGTTAAACGCCCACTTGACTGTATTCTTTTTCTCAATTTGCGAGTCATAGGAATACAACACTTGAAGTGTTTGAATATCCAATGAAATCTTCAGATTATCCCGGACTGTCATCAGACTAACATCCATATCCGCATGCTGCGCCAATGCTGCACACAGCGGCTCTGTATATGATGTAAAACCATCGCTGCATTCATATACCCAAATTCTCATAACAACCAGCCTCACCCGTACAGGCAAAAACTTCCTTCCGTCAATCCACAAACACCTGAATTAATACTTCTGCCAACAGATTCCAAAACAATACCTGCCCACACCCATCATAACTGCTCCACATAGAGGCGTACATTTAGTACACTTCCTCCTTCATCGCCTCATTCCAAAGAAGCGTTCCTCAATCATCAAACATAGCGCATGATAGATCGGCAGATGATATTCCTGAACCTTATAGGTTTCAGTAGACGGAGCCTTGATACATACATCTGCAAGCACCGAAAGCTTACTTTCCTTGGCTCCGGTCAGACCAACAACCTTCATCCCTTTAGCCTTTGCAACTATCGCTGCATACAACACGTTCTTACTGTTGCCGCTTGTGGAAATACCAACAAAGACATCTCCTGCTCTGCCATAACCGTATACCTGTTGAGCAAAGCACAAAAGGGGGTCACAGTCATTCATGTATGCGGTGCTTAGTGCAAAATGACCAACTAATGCAATCGCAGGCAAAGCACCCTGAAGATTCTCAGAAAGCGTATTGCCCATTTCAGCGTCAACTTCAATCAGCTTGTCAACAAAGCTCTGATCCAGCTTGCGTTTCAAAACAAAACTCTTCATCAACTCGCCGACAATGTGCTCAGCATCAGCAGCTGAGCCACCATTGCCAGCGATTAATAGCTTGCCTCCATTTTGATAGCAGACCTCAATCACAAGATATGCCTGTTCAATGGCCTGCCTCTGTGCTTCAAGAGCAGGATACCGTTCGATAAGTAAATGGATATGTTTTTGGTAATCGCACATGGTTAACCTCCGGTAGTTATTCGCAACAATATTCTTGACGAATGAATATATCTCTTCAATCAGAGAACAGCGTGAACTAAATCCAAGACATTATTTACTGTCATATCCTGAGCAAAAAAACCGTCACCGACCAGTGCTGTATGACATCCTGCAGTCTTTCCCGCTACGATATCATGCTCACTGTCACCAATCATCCAAGAATGAGTGAGATCAATGTTGAACTCCTGTGCTGCCTGTAGCAACATACCTGGCTTTGGTTTCCGACAATCGCAAACAATCTTTAACTCACTTATTTCTCCCTCATAACCCTTATGTGGATGATGAGGACAATAGTAAATTGCATCAACATACGCACCCTCACATCCCAATAAAGTTTCCATCTTGTTATGAATTTCCTGCAACTGTGTGTACGTTACCTCTCCCCGTGCAATTACGGGCTGGTTCGTCACAACAATAGCAAGATATCCAGACTGGTTAATCTTCCGGATGCCCTCGGCAACCTTTGGCAAAAGCTCGAACTCATCAATATTCCGCAGAAAACCGACATAGCGATTAATGGTACCATCTCGATCAAGAAATATCGCCTTCTGCTTATTCCGCAAGTTTCTTCCTGCAACCTTACCAATTCTAAAATCGCGACAAACCGCCTCATAACGCTCAGGAGTCCCCATGTCTTTGACATACTCCGGACTATCGTAGACAAACATTGTGCCCGTACCTGCCAGCGGCTTCAACAGTTGGCGATCCAAGTCAATCTTTGGCGTTGTGATGTTCTGCTCCAAAAGTTTGGGGGAAAGAATATGCAAGCCGGCATTTACACGGTTTCTGTAGTATCTAGGTCGACGATCTTCCTTGGAAATCCACTGTAATACGGCTCCATATTTATCAGCAATAATCAGGCTGCTGTCGTAAGGATGATCATTTGGGTGCGTAAACAAGGTGGCCAAGCCACCATATTGTCTATGATGCTCAACAAAGCGATTAAAATCTATATCGAAAACCGTGTCAGCATTCAACAGAAGAAAGTCCTCTGTGAGCTTATCTTTTATCTTGAAAAGCGCACCGGCATTACCTAAAGGAGTCTCCTCAACAAAATACTCGATATGAACACCGAAAGATTCTCCAGTGTTAGGTGATATTTTGCTGCCATCACCGAAGTAGTTCTGTATTATATCTCCAAGATGACTAACCGTTATTATAATATCCGTGAATCCTTGACTGCGCAGGCATTCAATCTCTCGTTCAAGAACAGGTTTTCCTTCGATGGAAATCATTGGCTTGGGTATATCCTTGGCAACAGAAGTAATCCTAGTACCTTTTCCACCTGCCATAATGACAGTCTTCATAGCATAAACCCTTTCAGGTGAAATCATAGTGCTCTGGCGAATAATGAATCACGCGCGTACCACCATTTTCAAATTCAAACGGCACGTGGAGCAAATCCTTCATCGCCTCGCGAACTGCAGGCTGTTTATCCGGAGTAGCATAGAAAACTAGGAAACCACCCCCGCCGGCACCCAGCAACTTACCACCCAGCGCTCCTGCTTTAATGCCTCTTTCATAGAGATCGTCAATACTATCAGTAGAAATATTGGATCCCGTCTGTCGTTTCAGCCTCCAAGTATGATCCAGCAAATAACCAAACTCATCCAAATCGGAATTGCTATCTACCAGCACCCTTTCTGCATCATCAACAAGATCCATCATTTCCAGTAGTTGCGCAGTTTTATTCTTTGCCGTTACATCATTCACCTTATGCATATCGAAAGAAAAGCGAGTAAACCCGGTGAAGAACAACATCAAGTTATCATTGAGTTGCTTCTTCCGTTTAGGAGAAATGATGATCGGATGAACATCATACCCGTCTGCATGGAAGTTAATACGATTCAAGCCGCCAAAGGCAGCAGCGATCTGATCCTGCCATCCGCCAGTCTCTCCGCACAGCACTCGCTCCAGATAGATTGCTTCATCAGCCAGCTTGCGCTTATCAGCGTATTTGCCTTTCAGTGCATAAAAGGCATTCAACATGCCTACCGCAAAAGAACTGCTTGTTCCAAGACCCGACCGTGCAGGAAGATCCGCTTCATAAGTAAGTCTGATCTCTCTCATGTCGAGCATTTGCATTGCGTTGCGGATTGCAGGATGTTTAATTTCATCTGTATCGCAAACACGTTCAGTTTTTGAATACGACAATTCTGTTTTGTACTCAAAGAATGGAGGCAGGTGGCGAACAATAACGTAGCAATACTTATCGAATGTCGTTGAAAGTATTGCACCTCCATTCTCGCTAAAGAAACTGTACATGTCTGTGCCACCACCAAAGAATGACATCCGAAATGGCGTCTTAGTTATAATCATCTTTCTTTTCCTCTCTTTCGCTTCAGTCAAGCGATATAGCCAGCAAGATTTATCTCTTCATAGCTCCCTATATATGCTACGTATTCGTTCCGCCATAATGTTCCATGAATACTCTGAATCATATGCGGCCTTTGCGCGATGACCCATTATTTGCCAATCTGACTTGCGCTTAACAAGTGTTTCAATTGCTGATGCAATGCCATCCTTGCTGTATTCTGTAAGAACTCCAATGTCATTTTCAATAATCACATCATTCTGCCCAGTGTTAAGTATCATAATAATCGGTTTTCCAAGCATGATTGATTCATAAAATTTGTTTGGCGCAGAATATCTGTGGTTGCGAATTGAAGGATCATAGGCAGCTACCATAATGTCACACTGCTTTTCGAGCGCCAGCGTTTCATCATATTGTAGTTTTCCGTAATAAAAAATATTCTCATGGCGATTCGCGGCATCCTGCATCCAGCTTTCGTATTGACCAAAGCCGCCAATATGCATTTCGACATGATCCATTTGAGCAACAACTTCCACCGTTTCTTTTAACAGGCGCCCCTCGGAAAGCACCCCTACATACGCAATTTTTGTTTTAGCACTGCTGCTTTTTAGAACGAAGGAATCATCTGGTTGCAGCGTATCGTCCGGCGTATTGTGTATCACACACAGCTTTCTTGGCGACGCTTTGCTTATTTGCTCCTTCCGTTTTTCTGTGCAGATGATGGTAACGGCCGCAGCATTGATCGTGCGGATCTCAAAAAACTCAATGATGGAACTGAGTCTTCCTATGGAGTGCACATGCCCGTCGATATAGTAATCCAGAATATGGTAAACAAACTTCTTTCCGAATAACTTAATGCAGAGCATAGAAGTAAACCCGGTATCAAAATCAAAGGCGTGCACCACATCGTATTCTTTTCGATGACGGAACAACCAACGAATGAGTCTAAGCTGAAACAACAACATCGCCCTGAAGTTTTTTTTGATACCACCGCTGTATTCTGCAGGAATGCCAAAATGGATTATATCTGTTTCATGATTCGCCAGCTGTTTGCGTGAGACTTTCTCACGGTAGACAGCATCACGATCCCATGCCAAGATCTTTACTTCATGTCCTTGGTTCAACAGCTCATTTGCCATTTTTTCAACCGGAGGATCCGGCATAACTGCGGTTGATCTGATTAAGATTACTCTCATTTGTATTTTTCCTGTTTGTAATGCTCTAGTTACGTTTACTTCATCAGAATCGTGCGTCTATCAAAAATGTGCCCTGCAGAATAAAGCAGAATTTACTATACATTCATCAAACAAAATCTTTTCATGTTCCGAGACTCGCGCCTTCCTTAAAAACTGCCACAAGTAGACACGGCACAGCGTATTAGCATCATGAAACAAATCGAACTTCTCAATGTATAGGATTCGGATTCAAAAGCTCCAAATTCATGCTGTTTTAACACTGTGTCAGCCAATGGTTGATAACTCATTGATCATGTCCGTATAAATTTGTTTAATAGCTTTAACCGCCTCTTCCATCGAAAAACGCGGTAGAGTTTGATAATTTCTCTTGACTTCTTTTTCCGCGATGTTCTTGTCTATCCCTTCCATCAATGCGTTACATAAGCCATTCACATCCCGAGGCTCAAACAAAAGCCGACTATCACTTAACAAATCTACATTGCCACGAATTCTGCTGGCAACACACGGAAGACCGGCTGACATCGCCTCCAGAAGAGCGACAGGCAAGCCTTCTCGAAAAGATGAAATCACAAAAACGTCTGCCGCCTGATAAAATTTATCGATGTCTGTTCGATATCCGGCAAACATTACTTGATTTCGAAGCCCTAGTGATTCAGCAAGTTGCTGATTCGCTTCCATCAAGGAACCTATGCCACAAATCACATAACGGATATCCTTTCTGCCAATCTGCGCCAGTGCTTTAATAACCACTTTGTGGTTCTTGTTCTGATTTATCTCGCCAACAGAAAGAAGGACGATCTCCTCTTCCTTAATACCAAGCGCTTTCCTCATTTTTGTGCGTTCTTCTGCGTTTGACTCAAATCTCTTAGTTACGATCCCTACGCCAGGAACGTATGCCGCGCTTCCGCCCCTTTTATAATGAAAACGCTGAGCACAGGCATAATCCTCACGATTAATTGTAATAAGCCGATCTGTCAAACGAGCTAAAATGCGTTCTACAGGATAGTAAAACAACCAATTTTTTAGCGGTGCTCCCTTCCAAAAATGAAATCCATGCGCCATATAGATAACTTTTGGAATTTTCGCTTGTGCAGCAGCGATCCTGCCCACTACTCCGCCGCTAGGAGTATTGCAATGGACAATATCATATTTTTCCTTTGCCATCAGGTCTAGCAATTGTTTTCTGGCCAAAAAATTGCTTTTTCCTAGTGGATTGCGATCAAAATCGATGTGTACCATTTGAATCTCGTATCGTTTACATACTTGCACAAAATGTTCTTTGTCCGCCATCGACATATTATTCGCAATCGTAAAGTCAATCCCCAGTTCTTTCGCTGCCAATATTGCAGAAATAGCAAAATTATTCATTACTTTGCCAGATCGATGCTTGATATAGAGCATCTTCATATTCTAATACCGCCTTTCTGGTTACCGAAAGACAACATTTCTCCAAAATACCATTTAATCATCTGAAAACCTATGGCAAACACTTAGGAAAGAATCATCCTCACCCAGTCGAGCTGATTCTTCTTTTCTTCTTCCAGTCGAGTCATATCAAGTTGAACAAGGCGATTGCAAATATCACCTGCACCTACACGGTCTAACAATCCATGACGATTCGTTTTAGCAAAAAGCATGGCGCTATGTCCAAAAGCCAACGTTACTGCACAAGCATGAATGCAATCAGACAATGTAAACTCAGCATTGGCGTAAAGGTTCAGGTAGCCATATGGAATGTCTGCAACAAACGAGTTCTTCTGTTGATAGATTTTACGGCGGAAATGCGGATGAAATCGATGATCAGTACGTATAATCCTATAGTTTCCTATCATGTCATCTCGTTTTTTTGTCGGAAGTAAGCTCATGGCATAAATCAGCGCATCAGTAAAGCGATCCGTCTTTGCTAACAACGCAGTCAGAAATTTAGGATAGGTAATCGTAAAAATATCACCCTCAAAATCAAACTGACGAAGACTTTTCTTCTTTTCATCTTCGGCTGTCCTGATCTCAGGCTCATTTATCTTATCAAAGTTGTACACCACATACGGACTCATCTCCTTCATGCTAGCAGGTGTATAGCAATCAGGTATAAAAAAAGAAAAACAAATGCCATTGTACGCGTGTTCTGCGTAAGAGCCAAATTCCTCAAACGCTGTTTGATCACGTGATGAAAACACGTATGGCGGACACGTCTTGAAGAACTCCTTAATTTCCTCACGGGCAATCTCATCCAGTTTCATTGAACCCGCACTCAAGATGATAAAGCCGATCCCGCGTTGTTTCAGTTTCAGGAGGATATCCTTCCACAAACCAAGAAAATATTTTGATATAACAGGTCCCGCCAGCACAATATAATCTACGTCCAACGCGGAAATAAACTCAAGTTGATTTTTATCAACATAAAGTCGCTTTCCATAACTTGTTGTATAAGTCTGTAAATCCGAGACAAGGGTAACATTCTTTTCGCCAAGCACCTTTTTGAGCACATACTCGACTCCAATGCTGAAAAAGCTATTACCAATATTAGTGCACCAGAACCCGGTACAATAAGCAACTTTCACGTATATCCACCTTGCCTTGTCTTAGATTCTCGTTTTCTATTGTTTCATGGTAGTCATGTACCATCGCAGTTGTGCACCCCTTCACAACGTCTTCCACGCTGTAAATAATCTTAATTGAAGCGGAAGAATAATCTTCAATTTTCGATGAAGTTTGGGTAGGTGATACAAATAAGACCACCTGCAACTTGTCCTATGAGCAAGTATCATGTTTGCCATACTCTTGAGCGCAAGCAGTAAGGCTTTACTGATTAATCAGATTATCTATTCCTCACCATTCATCATATTCAATGAGCATTTTCTTGCCCACAAAATAATTGTAATACCACGCGTGCACCGACTTGTACCATACCACTAATAGCAATTGACCTGCCAGCGCTGACAGGTCAGACTGCTGAAAAAGCAGTACGTGATTAGAAAGATGTTCAACAGTTTTGCAAATCTTAGCTCAACCTCGTGATTCAGTCTGTTTGTCGGCATTCAGTAAGTGTTTTTCTATTGTGCTGCGCGTATAACTCTTCTCCCTTGCTTTTTCATTTTCATCCAAGGGGTTCATTCCGCCCTGCCCCTACCTTCCAGATAGCCGTCCCTTTTTGTTGGTCTGCACGTCATTTGCTCCTTGCTTGGCCATCTCCTATAGCTTTTTTACGCCTCCCAACTGCACCATCGTTGTCTCAAAATGATACACAAGAATCCGTTACTTCTTATCTTGCAATTGGTTTGTATCAGACTAAATGTATACTACCACAGAAAAAGATGAATACCAAAGTAACCTGAACAGTGAGAAGAGCGGGTCGCCAGTTCAGTCTGTCATATCACCTGTTCTATGTAGTACAGGTTGCTTTGACATTCAGCAGTCTATTATAAATACAGTCACGTATAATAACCGAGCTGTCGTTCACATAACTTATTTATAGGCATTGGGAAAAATGATTTCATCACAGTATACTAATGAAAAAAGCGAATGCGCAAACCAAGGAAGAATCTTATGACCGTCATACTGAAAAGAACAGAAAATCACCCAAGACTTTCTTACATTAAATATTCTTGAGCTTTGATTAGTCCACTAGCTTGATAGAAGGCAGCAAATATCTGTCCTTTATCATATTGAGAGCAAACGATCCAGCAAGAATCGACAAGCCAAAAAATTCAAAGAGGGATAGTAGCGTTATCGAGTCCTCCATAATCCGATTAATCAGAAAGGAAACCGCCGTTCTCAGAATTTATTTCAGCATCGATGACACGGTCATAGTTCTCTATTCGATATGTCTTTCTCTTGAATCTGTTACACAGAATACAACTCGCTAATTACCTAATTCCTATGCTTTTCTTGTTAAACAGTAGTCACCAATATACACTCGTGTCAGATTAGCATCAGTGTTTTCAATGGTTCATCAATCCCCCATCTTCTCACTTTTTTCTTCGCTAAATCCCTCAGTGCTTTCTTTGTTAAACAGTATTTTCAGCGTACCGAGAATAATTTGAAGATCAAGTAGCATGGTTCGATTGGTGATATAAATCAGGTCAAGTTTTAGTTTATCTAGCGGTGAAGTATTGTACTTGCCAAAGACTTGAGCGTAACCCGTGAGGCCGCCGCGCACCTTGTATCTAAAACGAAATTCCGGTATTTCAGATATAAACTTCTCAACATACTTTACTCGTTCCGGACGCGGTCCAACAAGACTCATATCACCTTTAAGGATATTAATTAGCTGAGGAAGTTCGTCGATGCGCAATGCGCGAATCACACGACCCACCTTAGTGATGCGCTCATCATTTTTTGTCGCCATTTGCGGCTTTCCGACTTCTTCTGCGTTCACGATCATTGAGCGGAATTTTATAATATCGAAGACTTTCATGTCCTTAGTGACACGCGCTTGTTTGTAGAACACGGGACCGCCATCTTCGATTTTAATAGCGAGCGCTGTAACAAGAAAAATGGGACTTAGGACGATCAGACCCGCTAAACTCGCTACGATATCAAGTGTTCGTTTAGCAAACGCGCTACCAAGCGGAATCTCTTGGTTTCGATTGAGGAACAAGGGTGTATCGAAGATATTGAGAATGGATGCGCTGTGTACGATAATGTCGGACAATTTTGGTAAATAATAAACACGTTTATGCTGTGCGTAACACTTTTTAATAATGAGATGTTCAATAGAGGTTGGCACATCGTTAATTAAGATACCGTCGTATTTATTTATCTTTGACTCAATTTTTTCAAGAGCGTCATCTACGTGAATTGTCTCTGCGATTTCATATTTATCCCATCTAAGATTCATCTTCCTGTGCAAATCGTTTTGATGATCCCCGTATATTTCAAATAATCGCAGCGGCGGAAACCATCGCCGGTATACGTTGACCATTTGGACGACGAGGAATGCGAGCAGAACAATTTGCGCCAAACAAAGGAGCACGTAACGCCCTAGGAATTCAAGAAAAAATCTAAACTGACCGGATATCGCACAGGATACAAAAACCTCGATGAGGTTTACGACGATAATTGTCAGTGCCAATGAAGGAAGCAGAACGATCTTGCGGTCGACACCAACCGAGAACGCGTGGAGCCAGCGTCCGATCAAAAGGAATAAGAAGAAATAAATCAATGTTGCCATACCGAGGTTGGCAAGACCGGTCAAATGACCCGTCTGGTTGTTCACTGAAACAAAGCCGTACCACGTATACAAGAACATGCCGGTTGCGATCAGTGTCAAAAGCAGAGCGCAAACACTTCGATAAACGTATTTAATTTCTATTTTGCGTCGCTGCTTCATCTTCTTCTCTATCATGCCGGTAAGGTCGGTGTTTTAGTTGGATGTGTTAATACAACAATAAAAGCATCCTGCCGTTTCTCTTTTGCCGGCAATCGAAACGAAGGATACTTCTTTCGTTATCTGTGTTTCAATGATTATAGCAAACGCGCCCAATATTCGCACTGTTTATTAATAATTACTCGAGAAGGAAGTCCGTTAGTTTAACAATCTTGATGCCATCTCGAGTTATAGGATAGTCGCAATTTCCTGCGATGACGATTTTCTCGTAGTTATCTCGAATCATTCGAAGAGAGCTGAGCTCGCGCTCGCGAGTATTCGGATCATTCATGGATTCCGTTACTTGGATATACCGCTTCTCATCGGCGTTCGTGGCAATGAAGTCCACTTCTTTGTTATACACCTTGCCGATGGCCACATCGTAGCTGCGGCGGAGCAGTTCAAGGTAGACGATGTTTTCGATGATGTGTCCGGTATCTATGTCTCTAAAGCCAAGCAGATAATTTCGCAACCCGATATCTACGATATAGTATTTGCCTAGAGTGCGAAGATATGCCTTGCCTTTGATATCGAAGCGCTTTATTTGATAGAAAATATAGGAGTCCAGAAGTGCGCCGACATATGCCTGAACGGTATGAACTGAGGGATTCCCCTTGCGATTCTTATCCAACAACTTTTCATTGACAAGGGTATTGCTGATCGACGTCATTGAAGTGTTATTACCGATGTTGTCCGCAAGAAACAGGATAATCTTCCGCAGCAAGTCGGGATCGGTAATCTGCCTTTGGCCTCGACGGCGCTCCCTTTCCAGAATATCTCGTACCACGACGGTGGAGTAGATGCCGTCCAGCAACATAAGCGCTTTGTCCAGATCTAAGCCGACATCTGCTATACCGGGCATTCCTCCGAAGCGCATGTATGCCTCTAAGAGTTCTTGCGGTTCGTAGTTTACGTCATTGGTGTCGTAGATCCTCTTGCGTATGCCGCCTGAAGGGCTTTTGGTTTCTTCAACCGTGAAACCATGAAAGTCTAGGAACTCTTTAAAGGAGAGCGGGAGCATTTTGATCTCTACACTTCGCCCGGCTAGATAGGTGGCGTACTCCGAGGACAGGAGATATGCGTTGGAACCGGTTACGTAGATGTCGCAATCAAAATCTACTCGAAAAGAGTTGACTGCATCCTGCCATTGATCGACGCGCTGAATCTCGTCAAAAAAAAGATACGCGCGCTTGCCGTGGGGCAGACGCTCCTTTACATACTGATAGAGTTCCTCCACAGTCATACTGCGAAAGGTCATGGACTCAAAATTCATTTCAATGATTTGCTCATCCGTTACCCCGGTCTCTCGCAAGTGACGGATCA
The DNA here is from genome assembly GCA_012799825.1 of Clostridiaceae bacterium. Taxonomy (GTDB): domain Bacteria; phylum Bacillota; class Clostridia; order Saccharofermentanales; family DTU023; genus UBA4923. Next base: position 24,267 of record JAAZKK010000104.1, read on the forward strand.
TTAATTTTAGCAAACTAGATTTTCCGCAACGGCGGATTCCGGTGACAATTTTGACAGGCTCTGTATCCTGAAATGCGATGAGTCGATTCAGATAAAGATCGCGTGGACGTAATTCTTTTTCAAATTTTCGCATTCGATCACCTCCGATCGAAGCGTAGCATAAACTTTCTAGAGTTTCAAGTTTATGCTATTGATTGCACAAATTGTCAAAATTGTTAATTTTATGCTTCTAACAGCACGAACTTCCGGTAATATTATTTAGCTTTGTCGATTGTACAAACTTTTGAAAATATCGAGTTTATGTCCCCTGGTTGCGCAAGCTGTCGGCAATTTTAGGCTTATGTTGCCGGTTGCACAAACTGCTATAAATATTAAATATATGCTCTCGGTAGCACAAATTGTCGAAGATATTAAGTTTATGCTCCCGATTGCGCAATTATCCGCAGTATTGAATTTGTGCTAGCCCCACGTGTAAAGGATTTTGTTCAGCTAATACCAACAAAGTTACGACCATGTGCTATGTTAACTACCTTGCAAAGAACCTTGCTGTGTTACTATATTTTTGATTTTAAGTTGTCAGTGAGGCTTATGATTTTATGACTAATTCTAAGAATGCCGCGGCGACGATCGCAAAGGCTTCCGCAAGCGATGAATATGCCGGGATGTCGGCTGGAATAACCGTATACGCGAACAATCCCCTTAACACAAAGGAAGACACAACATCGGCCTCGATGCGTCGCGTTTTGGACGTGAAAGATCCGATGCCTTTGGACACGGCAGTTCTTCGAGGTGATGCGTTCAAAGGAAGTGAAACGCGCAGCGCTAGCCGAATTCAGGAGATCGTGCAAAAAGATGCCATACTCTCGAGTGATTCAGATTACGGCGCAGCAAAAAAAGAGGTCATATACCAGGATGTGCCGACGAATGGCAGATGGCGCGAAAGCGGTGTGCTGCTTCATATTACGAGCTTGCCTTCGCCTTATGGCATCGGCGCGATGGGCGATGAAGCGCGCGCTTTTATGGATTTTCTAGTGGCCTCCGGCCAGCGCCTTTGGCAGATTCTGCCTCTAGGGATGACAGGCTATGGCGATTCGCCTTATCAGTCGTTTTCGACGAGGGCAGGCAATCCGTATCTGATTGATCCCTTGACGCTCGTCCGTGAAGGGCTCCTAGATAAGGAAGACCTCGATCGCATACCGTTCGGTGACGATCCGGATCGCGTCAATTACAGTCTGATATCGCGCAACCGACCAACCATGCTTCGTCTTGCGTGGACGCGCTTCAAAGAGGGTTCCTTTGCTTCAATGATGCGCTCTTTTTCCGATTTTCGAGAGGCCGAAGAAGCGTCGTGGCTCCGGGAATTTGCGTGTTTCATGTCGATTAAGCATCTTTATAGCGGCGTTTCGTGGGATAAATGGCCGGAACCTTTGAGAATGCGTGATGACGATGCGCTTGAGGCGTATGCATCGGAACATCAAGACGACATCCTTTACTACGAATTTGTACAATTCCTCTTCTTCCGGCAATGGAAAGCGCTGCTCGATGACGCGCATGAGCGCGGCATTGAGATTGTGGGCGATCTTCCGATCTATGTGGCGTACGATTCTGTTGAAGTCTGGTCGCAGCCTCATCTCTTTCAGCTCGACGAGCAGCTATTGCCGACGTTTGTGGCCGGCTGTCCGCCGGACGCTTTTTCGGACGATGGGCAGCTTTGGGGAAATCCGCTCTATAAATGGGATGTTCTGGCCGAGGATGACTTCCGTTTCTGGGTGGATCGTATACGCTTTCAGCTACGTCTTGTAGATCGCCTGCGGATCGATCATTTCCGCGGTCTTGAGTCGTATTGGTCGGTTCCATTTGGCGATACCACAGCGCGGCGCGGCAATTGGATTTCGGGACCGGCAGAAGATCTTCTTGAGGCGATCGGAAACGCCGTCGACTTGCGTATAATATTTGCTGAGGATCTCGGCTTCATTACGCCTGAGGTCTTGGCGCTCCGCGATCGCTTCGCGCTTCCCGGCATGAAAGTTCTGCAATTCGCGTTTAATCCTGAGGCGACAAGCGAACACATCCCGCACAACCTTGATTACCATAACGTTCTTTACACCGGCACACACGATAATGACACCATTCGCGGCTGGTTTGAAGACTGGGACCCGAAAGAAGTAGCGTTTGCGCGAAAATACCTAGGGATCAGCGATGACGAGGGTATCGTTACCGGTATGATGCGTGGTGCGGCGACCTCTGTGTGCCGCACAGTGATTTACCAGATGCAGGATATCTTGGAACTCGGCAACGAAAGCCGCATGAATGAGCCCGCAACGATGTCGGGGAACTGGCAATGGCGCATGCGCCCCGGCATGCTCACGAAGGATCGAATTCGCTTTCTTTATGATCTTACAAAAATGAGCGGTCGGCTGCCGGAACAGCAAGGCGATGTTCCAAAACCCGTATCGTGCATCGCGGCTGAATGGTGACACCTGAATGAACCCGAGCTCTTGGCAAAGACCGAATGTCCGATCGAACTAAACGTCGAACGAAAGCTACGTATCGAATAAATATCGGTAGAATACCGGATGTCGGATAAAAGCTGAACGTGCAATGTGAGTTGAAGTTCCGAGAAAGGAGGTGAATATGTTTAATCAAGAACTGAAGAAAACACTTGTTGAATCGGCCTTTAAGGCGCGCGAGGGAAGTTACTCTCCCTACTCCTGTTTTATGGTCGGCGCGGCGATTTTAACAGCGGATGGTCGGATATTTACTGGCGCGAACGTTGAGAACGCGTCCTATGGTGCTACAATTTGTGCCGAGAGAACGGCGGCAGTCAAGGCGGCATCTTCCGGTGCCCGGCAGTTCACGGCTATCGCGATCACCGGTTTTTCGGATGATGTCCCGCCTGAAGACCGCGGTTACGCTTTCCCCTGCGGAATTTGCCGTCAAGTGCTTCGCGAGTTTCTCCCCGAATCAGGCGATATCGCCGTCTTCGTCGCTCTATCTCCGGACGACGTGTTCGAGACGACACTGAATGCCCTTCTTCCGCATTCATTTGGCCCGGAGTATTTGTAACAAAAACCTTTATCCAATCTTTCATGAATGGCAACAAATGACGCCATTGATATTTTAGCGCGGCCAAATGTGCCATTGAAATCAGCACTGCCGATATCGCCTTCAAAACTTAAACTGCATAAGATGTCTATGATTATTCATTTCTAGAGGAAATCTCATACTTTCAGCAGCTAAGATCACACGGGCGGCGTACGATGTCGCCTTTTTTGATGACGGTGTCGACAAGGTTCATCGCAAAGTGATAGGAAAGATGTCGATACCCCGGACAGTCGAGGATGACAACATCGGCGGCTTTTCCTTTTTCGAGCGATCCGATGCGATCGGCGCGGTCGATAGCGGCGGCAGAGTTCAGTGTAATCGCCGTGATGGTTTCCTCTATGGTTAGCTTCATGTATATGGTTGCAAGTGCGATCATGAGCGGGATCGACTGTGAGTAGCAGCTTCCGGGATTGAGGTCAGTGCCGAGTGCAACGGCCAATCCGTGGTCGATCATGAAGCGCGCGCGAGCGTAAGGTTCACGGAGACTGAATGCAGTCAGCGGGAGTACGCAGGCAATGCATCCGGCGTCACGCATGGCAAATAGATCTTCGTCTTTTGCCTTGAGCAGGTGATCCGCGCTCACGGCACCGAGCTTCGCGGCAAGCCCGGCGCCCCCTATCGGCTCAATTTCATCGGCATGCATCTTAAGCTTGAAGCCCAGCTCTTTCGCCGCGCGAAGGAGTTTCTCCGATTCTTCAAGCGAAAAAACGCCCTCTTCAGTAAAAATGTCGCAGAATTCGGCTCGACCTGCCGCCATGGGAAGCCCTTCTTTGATCAAATAGTCGATGTACTCGCCGCTTCGGCCTTTCCATGAGGGAGGCACAGCGTGGGCGCCAAGATATGTTTTGACGACATCGACGGGGTGATCACGATCGAGCTGCTCCATGACACGGAGCATTTTATCTTCGGTTGCCGTGTCTTCGCCGTAACCCGTCTTCCCTTCCACGGTGGTGATACCAAGGTCGAGCATGCGCTCCATCCGCTTGTAACCTTCTTCGTAAAGTTCTATTTCGGACGCGGCATGCGTTGCTCTGTTCGTCGCCGCAATGCCGCCGCCCATTCGCATGATGTCCATGTAAGAGGCGCCCTGAAGCCGAAGGTTAAACTCGTCCTCACGATAGCCGCCGAAAACGAAATGCGTATGAGGATCGACAAAGCCAGGAAGGACGATTTTACCTGTAGCATCGATACAGGTGATTGCTTCGTCGCGGATGATTACATCGTCCGACCGGAGGTCCAACTGACGGCTCGACGGGCGATCCAACTGGCAATTCGACTCGCAGCTCGACATATGACCCGATGAGCGATCCAGCGGGCAATTCGACTCGCAGTTCAACTCACGGCTCGACCGGAGATCCGATTGACGTTGCCTTAATTGGCGACGCACGTCGTTGGTCGTTCCCACCGCTGTGATGACACCGTTTTGTGAAAGAAGGGCGCCATTTGGAATCACGCGAAGTTCGGCCATTGCGCTGCCATTTCGGGCGTGACAGCCTTTCGGTGTAACAAGTTCGTTTGCGTTTTCTATTAAAAGTATGCTCATAGATGCTGCTTTCTAAGTGCAAGGGCTTCTGTGCTTTTACAACTTTTCCCTAATGTACCTATTGTACCAAAACAGTGTGCCTATAACGCCTTGTTAGCAAGTGTTTGAAGTTCGTTCAGCGGCTCCCTGTTTAATAGAGTGAGAATTTTGAGGCACTGAACACACTTTTCTCATTAATGCGCATATGAAAAACGACCAAGATTCCTTCTGATCGTTGTACTTGTTTTTGCATTACCTAACAGGTTAGACATCCCCTATTCCGTTTGACTTTTGAACGCATTTTTGCTATCATTTCTTCAGAAAATAGATAGAGGAGAAAGTCTATGTTCAAAATTGAGTTTTACTCAACTGCCGATGGTGTCTCTGAACTATGGGACTTTCTTGATGACTTACAAAAGAAGGCAATAAAGAGCAAAGATGCTCGAGTACAACACAAACAAATTGTCTTGTACATACAGCTACTTAAAGACTATGGTACAAGGCTAGGCGAAAACATCACTAAGCATCTTGAAGATGACATATGGGAACTCAGACCGGGGAATAATAGAGTACTGTTCTTCTATCACAAAGATAATACTTATGTTCTCCTCCATCAGTTCCGAAAGAAAACACAGAAAACTCCTCGCCGGGAGATTGAAAAAGCCAAAGCGAAACGTGACGATTGGATTGCCAGAAAGGGGTGACAAATTATGCCTACTTGGATCGATTATAAAAAACATGTAAGAGAGACCAATCCTGAAATCGGAAAAGATATTGACGAGGTTGAAACGATTTCACAAATTGTCGGCGTTATGATTGAGCGCCGCCATGACCTTGAACTTTCTCAACGGGAACTCGCCGATATGTGCGGCCTTCCACATTCTTCCGTTGCCAGAATTGAATCCGGAAAAAGCACTCCGAATCTCAGGACACTTTTGAAAATTTTCCGAGAGCTCGATCTGAATTTGGTTGCAGAACCTGCAGCGAGCTCTTCTCATAAAGAAGAATAAGCATAAACGAAAGAATAAACAGGAATGAAAAAGAAAAGGTGTCACTAACTGACTTCAAGCGTTTGAAGATCGTTCAGCGGATCCTATTGTACCAAAACAGTGTGCCTATAACGCATTGTTAGCAAGCGTTTGAAGTTCGTTCAGCGGATCCCTGTTTAACACGCTTTAATCATAATGCTTCTGTTGCGGTTGTTCCATAAGAAGTCGCCGGGCATCATCCATATGGCTTGCTGCAATCGCGATGCGTTGATCCATCGACATGGGTTTCCCGCTCTCGGGATCAATCACGTGCATGCCGCCGCGGATCAGTCTCGTTTGCCACGATATAGCATGCTGGAATGTCTCTCGTTCACGCCAGAGATATGGCACGGGGAAGAAACCTGCCGCAAAAACAAGAAACAGCCCCTCCGGCGTGTAAAGACTCGGGATGGCTTTTTCCATCGCGCGGACGAGCGCAGTCGCCTCATTGTAGAGCGACATCGTACGCCCGCGAACTTCCTCATGCCGGTTCATGTCCTCAATATCGCCGCGACGACGCGCTTCGCGCCACGATTTCAGTGTGTAGAGTGTAATGCGAATGCTTTCGTCGATGACAGAAGGCGTCGCCAGATGTGACGCCTCCGAATAACTGACAACATGGATCAGGGGCGGGCTTGCCGTGTTCAGAGGATCGATGTCGTCCATCAGGCAGGTGACGGCCGCAAGTTGCGCCTTCGCCTCTTCAGGATCGGGTTTGAAATAGTCAAGACCGGCACGCGGCTGGAGCAGCACCTGAAAGTGATCGTCACAGAGTGCTCCTGTCATCTTCAAAAGCGCGCGAGACTTCGCCAGATCCTGTAAGCCCCACGTCGCGCGAGGTGTGTTCAACATGTTTTGAAGGATGAACGTCCGAATGCCTAGTTTTTTTGCGAGCTTACATATGAGATAGACCGACGCGATATACGTGACATCGTCGCAACCCCTGAAAGCAAAATGATGCGAAACATTCGCTTCGAAGGCTTTGCCCGACGCGGAGATAAAACGAAGCGTCTCAAAATGTTCGCGAAGATTGGTCAAAAGATCGTACGGCCCGCGCTCATCTAAAAGATTAAACCACCAGAAAGACAGCGCATGCCAAACGATGTTGAGCGTGTCCTCGTACATAGCGGCAAGTTCGGAAATCCGTTTCGTGCCGGCGTAAGTCCGCACCAGCATCGGTCGAGCCGCGTCGTAGATCATTCGGAATTCTTCAGGCGAATTGACGGGCACGCCGCCGCCGTTCAGGCGACCTTCCCAGTCTTCGCCGAAGTTCGATTGTGTGAGCTGCGAGGTGCCGAGTGAGAGGATGTCCGTATAGCCTGTGTCGGCGAGTTGCTTTGCCCAGCGCATGCAGTCGTAGACAGAGTCGATGCGCTTTTTGTCGGAAGAGAACGGTCCCATATGGACGCGAATCAAAGGCGGTGTGCCTCCCTTGTCTTCCCAGGGGCGCTCGCGGCGCGACGCAAGCCTCAACTCAACGGTGTCGCGGCGTGTACCGAACGCCGGATAGCTGACCTCCGGCGAAGGCGCCATATTGAGGTAGTTTCCGCTTCGAACAATGTCCCTGCCGAAAGCGAGCCGCGTCTGATCGTACTGACTGTTTTCTAAGATGTCAACGGGGATGCGGTCTTCAGGAACGCCCATCTTTTCGAGCGTTTCGCGCGCTGATTCCCCTCCGGAAAAGCAATGAACCAGCCCCCTGAACTCTTTTTCGATCGCTTTACATGACGCAGGCAATCCCCCAAAAAACAGATAATCGACCGCTCCTCCTTGGAAAAAGAGGTGATTTCCTTTTTTGAGCATTTCTACCAGAGTGCCGACGAGTCGCACGGCGTCTTGAGCGTCGAGGCGATAACTCACACCAAGGCGCGTGATCCTGTTGGATACAAGCCAGTCTAAAATCGCTTTTTGCGCGGCTTCTTCCCGGCAGGCCGTGAAGGCGCGTTCGATCGCATGATCGGCCAATACCGTTTCATAGCCGCAGTCGCGGAGAAGTCCGGCGGCAGACTGTATACCCATTGTATGCGCGTCGGCATCGGGTTTAATGAACCCGTATACGGGTAATAAGGCACCATTAGTCGTCATGATGACGTCCTTGTTTTTTCGGTGAAAATCCTGTAAAACCGATGTCTTTCAAATTTCGTCCTGTCGCACGAAAATTTTGATTCATCAGTCTGGAGGCAAGATCGATCGTGAGACTGGAGTATGTCATGTCGATGCCGCAGGAGCGCCCCAAGGATTCGATCGGCACAAGACCGTACGGAATGTCTTCATAGATGTAGCGGTGTATCATCGTAGAAGGCGCCTCAATCTGGCGGTAAGAGGCTGTATTCTGCAGTCGTTCATAGAGTGTGTCGCCTTCAGAATGGTAGCTTCGCCTCAGCCATGCCTTCGTTGATTCTACGCGATAGCCCAGCGCTTCTGATACGCGGATACGCTCTTGGTCAATTTTTTCAATAAAAACGGCGATTCGCGGCGTGATGCCGTCATAGTAATACTTGTAAGTGGAGTTCTGACATTCAGTCCAACCACTGTTTAATAGAAGCGGCGCGCAGTGCAATACAACGCTGACGTTGCCGATAGATGTCTGAATCATGGATTGCGCGGCGACAAGATGGTTACTAAGACATGACGGCAAACCGGCAAGGATCATGTTGCTTGTGACGTCAGGATCCGCGGAAGCAAGGTAAACGCTATCCTTGACGGCATAAATTGTCGCGTCAACCGGCGAGTCTTTTCTGCTGGTGAGAAGCGCCGTCTGAGTTTCGGCAACCACAGGTGACGCGGAAGGATCCCCAAGGTAATAATGATGGAGAAACTCGATCGCGCCGCATGTGCGCCCGGGGGCAATTATGACAGTTAACTCCTTTTTCAACGCGCGACTAAACCGTTCCGCGAGCCCGCGATGGGCATTCGCCGGCGTCGTGATTATGGCAAGATCAGCGTCCGCAAGCGCCTCTTCAAGGTTCGTCGTCACAAGCGCAAGCGTTGCGTCCCCCTGTACAATGCCGTGACAGTTTATAGTTTTTGTCTTGATAAGCTGTTCGATCGTCTTTCGCGAGCGATTCCACAAGGCGATGGTATGCCCGGAAAGGCTGAGGTAAGCAGCCATCGCAAGACCTGAATTGCCCGCGCCTAAAATAGTAATGTTCACGTTACCTCCCTTCTGAAAACCGCGACGCAAAAAATAGCCGTGGCAAGTTACGTGGTATTCCGTGTAGTTTGGCCGGAGCATAGGCGTCGAGTATTGACCTAAAGCGGCCATCTCCGGCATGGTTTATGCTGTTTTAATCATCCGGCAAGCGATGTTCAGTGAATATTCGTTCCGCTGTGGAAGCCGAAATAACACTCGGCAGAGTCCACAAATATCGCCATCAGCATGAGGAAGATATTTTTATTTAATCATCGTGCAAGCAACGCTCGATGATCATATCTTACTAGAAAACCTTGGATACTATGAAGCTGCTCAGTCGAAAAACTGCTCAATCGAAGCAAGGAGTATCGCCTAGCTCCGTCATCGGCACGCATCCAATGATTTTTTTTTAATCATCCAGCAGCCAGTGCTCGATGACTTTTTCTTCACTGAAACCGTGAAGTCCTAGATAATATTCTACCGAATCGACAAGTGCCTCCATCGGAGCCAATCCGACGATTTCACTTCCCAGAACGGGCACACCATAGCGTTTCGCTTCCATGCGCACCGTTTCCATTACGCGGTAAATCGGATTTTTTCTATAATCAGTGATATTCATCGTCACTTGGACGATGCCTTTTTCTTTCAATGAAACGCCGCCGGCCTTGATGTATTGGAAGCCGCCCGAAGACTGGCGGATGGCGCGCGCGATGGTGTTTGCGATGTCAACGTTGTCGGTTCCGAGATCGATGTTGTAGGCGATCAAAGGAAAACGAGCGCCGACGGCAGTGACGCCGGCCGTGGGATGAATTTTGCGTTCCCCGTAGTCAGGCGCCCACTCAGGCAGGAGCAGTTTTTCCGGCATGCCTTCAAATTGACCCTTCCTGATTTTTGCGAGATTGCGTCGTTCCGGTGTCGTCGCGGCATCTTCATAGAGAAACACGGGGATCCCGTAACGCTCGTTGATTGCTTTTCCCGTATACTTCGACAGGGCAACGGCGTCCTCCGTTGTCATATTGCGGATAGGGATGAAAGGGATGACGTCGGTCGCGCCCATGCGCGAGTGTTCGCCTATATGACACGTCAAGTCGATGACTTCTGTTGCAGCGCCGACAGCATCGATCATCGCATCCGCGACTGCTTGCGGCTCGCCAAATACGGTAACGACCACGCGATTGTAGTCTTTGTCCGGCTCCGTGCCGACGAGGCGAACTCCCGGTCTGTTTCGGAACGGCGTGACGATGTGTTCGATTTTCTCCGGATCGCGTCCCTCACTGAAGTTCGGGACACACTCTACGATTTGTCTAGGTTGAGTCATCTCTTTCTCCTGTCGTCAGCGCACTTATAAAGTGCGGTTCATTGTTTTCTTATATTAGTGTTTTGTATTCAAACGTCTTCAATTTTTGAGGTTATTTTCGTGTTTGGCATGTCATGAGTCGTGTAAGGCTTTGTCTTCGGCATTGGATGGCATTGTTTACGCTGTTACGCCCTATCCGGTGATCCATCTCATGCAGGTCGTTTTCTTAGAATGAACCAATACTGATGCGGTTACGTTTTGTCTATGCAAACAACAATGGATTCATGACCTGCTACAGTGCTACAGTTTGACACACATGTTTTCCCAAACTGGCGGCATTGTCCGAAGCATAGAGCATAGGAGGTATGTAAAATGCCATGCTTCCCCAAGCTGGCGACATTGTCTCTCAACGTCTCAATAACACGTTTCAACGCTACATCACTTATTCTTCCCCGAGTGTTCTTTCTATCAATTCATCGCTAGCAATGTAGGGCAGCGTCAGGATGTCTTTTCCGTCCATGATTTGGTTATAAGCCATGGCCGTTTCGATGGCGTTCTCGTTACGCGCCCATGAACGGCGAGCGACGCCGGCCATGACGTCCCAAAGCACTGCGTTTTTGAGAATGTTGTCGATGCGTTCCGAGCCGTCGAGGACACAGCCGAAGCCGCCGTTGACGGCTTTGCCGATACCGGTTCCCCCGCCGTTGTGCAGTGCGCAAAGGCTCATGCCGCGCGCAGCATTGCCGGCAAAAACGGAGACGGCCATGTCGGCGGTGACATTGCTGCCGTCACGGATGTTGGACGTTTCGCGGAATGGAGAGTCGGTGCCACCCGTGTCGTGATGGTCGCGTCCGATCATGATGGGCCCGATCTTGCCTTCGCGAATCAGCTCGTTGAACTTCAGCGCGATTGAAAGGCGTCCGAATGCGTCGCTATAGAGGATGCGGGCTTTCGTGCCCACAACGAGCTTGTTCTTCTCCGCGTCGCGAATCCAGTTGTAATTGTCGCGATCCTGATAGCGCCTGTTGGGATCGATGCAGGACATTGCCGCCTGGTCGGTCATGCGAAGATCTTCGTCTTTTCCTGAAAGACAAACCCAGCGGAACGGACCGTAACCGTAATCAAAGAGCAACGGCCCCATGATGTCTTCGACATAAGATGGCCAGATGAATCCGTCGCGGTCATTTTCGCCGTTTCGAGAGATCTCCTTGATGCCCGAGTCAAAGATGGCTTTCATGAACGAGTTTCCGTAGTCAAAGAAGTAGGTCCCTTGATGGGTGAGCGTTTTGACCGCTTCAAAATGGCTGGCTAGCGAGCGATCCACCCACGTCCGGAAGGCGCTCGGATCTTCGTCAAGCATCTTCGTGCGCATCTCAAACGTCAGTCCTTGCGGGCAATAGCCGCCTGTGTAGGCCTCGTGACACGACGTCTGGTCGGAGAGAAGATCGATCTTGATGTTATGATCGATCGCGTACTCGAGAAGATCTACGATGTTGCCGTGATAAGCGACGGCGAGGGGTTCTTTCTTGTTAATGGCTTCTTTCGCGAGAGAGAACGCCTCTTCGCAGGATTCGGCGACGACGTTGACCCAGCCTTGATCGTAGCGCGTCTTAATGCGTGACGCATCCACTTCGGCAATGACGCCGACACCGCCGGCGATGACAACGGCTTTGCCTTGCGCACCCGACATACCGCCAAGTCCTGAACTCACAAAGAGGCGGCCGGCGAGATTGCCGTCATTCGGAATGCCGAGCTTCAAACGTCCGGCATTAAGCAGTGTATTGTACGTGCCGTGCACGATGCCCTG
>JAAZKK010000021.1 GCA_012799825.1 Clostridiaceae bacterium
AGCTGTAATTTGGTTGTTCGCCCCACTTATCTACATAAAAATCTCGATACGTGTATAACAGGTTCTCGCGTGCAAGAAGGAGAGAATCACCATTCCACTCAAAGCCATAACTTGATTTATAGGCAAGAACCGCCAAACGTTGCCACTCAGCTTTATTTGTTACTTCGTTATTAATTTTGGTTAGCTTGCGATCAACGAAACCAACACGTTTTGCCAACGGTATAATCTCTCCCGTTTCCATATCATATCGAGTTACCATATATGGAGCTTCGCCGCAAGCGATTTCAAGCCATTTGCGTTTAGTGTAAGTTTCTAAATCATCTGTTGAATAGTCTTTATCTACAGTATCATTTTGTTTTTTTACCACCCAAGTCGGTGTAAAGACCTCAGCATTTGCTTTTGTTCGTTTCATTTGCAAATCGGTACCTTTTAATGCTCTCGGTACAATTAGCTTGCTTCTCTTGCCAGTAATTAGTTCAGGTTTTATTTGTGATGTCGCAGCATATGCAACAGGATCATATTTTCTATAATTGTCATTCGCCCATATAATATTATGCGCTTTTATAGATGTAGAGACAGTTCTGTCAGTCAGCAAAATCTCGAGAATATTTGGCATGTGTAACCTGATGTCATTTTCATTGATATCCGGTAAAGACAATTCACTCGTTTCTGAGGCGTGTTCATTTATTATCATTACGACTCCTCTTAACGTCCTTTTTGTTTGTTCTTATGCGTCTATCCTGTGGTTTCTCAGCATCGCGAGGAACCACCCAAGCATGCCCAAAGCGAACCGCTCCAGGGATGCGCCCGCTAGCACATAAAAACTGCACTTGTCGTGGGGTGATGCCCCACTTTTCTGCAATCTCCTTTGTTGTTAAACCGTACAAATTGTGAATCTCCTAGCGAAATATTCTTTTTTTATTATATCGCAGAAACGAAATATACACAGTTTAAGGCGGTGAAAGATATCTGCATGACAAATTTCTGTAATCTTTGTCTTGCCTTCTATCCTCCATGACTTGGTTAAGAGATTTGTTGTGGCGAGGATCTTGTTATTACTTAATCAGGAATGGAGTAGAATATTCCTTCCGGGAGTTCCGATATATATACGCCAAAAGAAGCAAAATAACGATGAATCTTTTCAGACAACAATGGAGACATGGTTATAGCATTGCTCTCGCGAAAAGCAACATATATTCCGTCAAATTCTGTTCTAAAATCATCAACAATGAAGCCAATTCTGCAATTCTCATAAAACGGCTTTTTAGTTTTTTTGTCCTCAAGCGAACCAAGTACTGCAACCATCTCGATAAGGCATTGCCTAGTGAGATCATGAAATAAACGGCAAAACTCATTCAGTTCTATTACATGTGTTTTGTATTTCCATTTTTCGTCATATATCCTTTGCTCCATGTCATTAATATAATTTTCATTATATGTAATGATGCTTTCACCTATTGCCGACGATCGGCGACACGCATAGTATTCCTCAAATAAATGGTAAAGTAGTGATTCCTTTTGGCTGTCATAATCCGGAGCCGCTTCAGGTTCAATCGCGTGAGTGTCAAATTCGACATGTGCCAATTCATGGGCAAGTAAATTCAATGCTTGCTGTCTTTTTGTGTGTACAATCTTTTTGTTTTCTTCATCAAGATCATTAAAACAGGCATTATACCTGTTGTCTTCCATTAAGAATATTGCGACTTCGGGGTCGAGAAATACTGTGTATTTGCCACTATTCTTGTCA
>JAAZKK010000102.1 GCA_012799825.1 Clostridiaceae bacterium
AGCAAGATTGCCATAACCGGTCGAATCTCCAAGTTCCGAATTTGGATTGAAAATTCCTTTTCCAACAACCGGAAGACCTGCTCTCGCATAACACAATAGCTCAGCCGCGTCTTTTAATGACATAACTTTCTCCCCGCTATATTCGCTAAATAATGTCGCATCGCATAGCACTAGCGGGCCGTATCCATGTTCTTCACGAAGTCGTTTCAATATTTTTCTTTTTAAATCCCTGCAAGCGAATAAAATAGCATTTCCTAGATTGGAAGTAAGCTTCGATCCGTTTGTACCAGTTGAAAATGGAGCCAAGGAAGTATCACCCATGATGACATTAACTTCATTTGGGTTAACTCCAAGTTCTTCGGCTACAATTTGAACGGCTATTGTATTCATGCCTTGCCCGATTTCAGATTCTCCTGCAATCACAGTAAGGTTACCGGTACTGTCTAGTTTAAGAAGCGCGCTGCTGCCTGAAAACTCAGGCTTGCCGGCGCGAGATCCGGCACAGTGAATAATAGATGCAACACCTAATCCTCTACCAGGAACAGGATTTCGCTTTTTGGCATCCCAATCCATTAGCACTTTCGCACGTTGCATACATTCTCGGATTCCGTTTGATTTGTAAACAAAACCGTGAATGCTTGTCTCGCCATTTTCACAATAATTCAACATTCGGATATCAGTAGGATCAATTTTCAGTTTCTCAGCTGCAATGTCGATCGTCTGCTCCAACGCGAAATGCATCTGAGGATTTCCGAATCCTCGGTATGCGCCTGTGGGTGTGTGATTTGTATAAAGCCCGGTGGCATCAACGTGAATACTATTAAATCGGTAGTTATTATCAGCCCGCAAAGCAGCAATAGCAGTAACTGCATCACTATCAGACGAGAACGCTCCGAATCCAGATATGAGCTTAGTTTTCTTGCTAAGAAAGTGGCCCTCATTGTCCAGTGCAAGTTCAATATCTATGTTCATTGCTACGGACGGTCGTGTTGCGAGAAACTCTTCTAATCGAGTATTAACCATTCGCACTGTACCTTTTGTCATTGTTGCTAAAAGTGCTGCAATAACGGGTAAAGGCTGATCATTCCTTGCGCCGAACGCCCCACCAATAACCATCGGAACAATTTCAATGTTTTTTTCTTCGATTCCCGTTACAGCAGAAATATCTTCGCGTAAATGAAACCACATTTGTGATGCACAGTAGACTTTCAATTTACCTAATTTATATTCTGCTGTGGCGGAGTTCGGTTCTAGGTGAAGCTGATGCAACGAAGGATAACTGAACTGCCCGTCAACGATCAAACTTGCTCTTGAAAAGTCCTTATCAACATTGCCTCTCGTCACCGAAATTGGCATCGCGACATTAGCAGGCTTATCATCACGAGCTAGCATTTCTCCAGAATGCGCCTTTTCCAAGTTAACAACCGCAGGAAGTGGTTCATATGTAACTTTGATGAGTTCCATCGCTTTTTTTGCAACTTTTTCATCTCTTGCTACGACATACGCCAGCATGTCGCCTATGTACCGAACATATTGGTCAGCTAAAAGCCAAGTGTCGTGTGTTGAACCCATTCGGAAGTAATTATTATTATTTTTGATATCTTTAGCAGTAAAAACGCCGACAACTCCCGGCAACGCTTTGGACTTTTCTGTTTCAATTGAAATGATTCGCGCATTCGCATATTTTGAGTGAAGTATCGTTCCGTAAAAGGCATTAGGAAAGATCAGATCATCACTGTACTGTGCTAATCCAGTTGCTTTCGCTCTACCA
>JAAZKK010000012.1 GCA_012799825.1 Clostridiaceae bacterium
AGGACTTTGCAAGGTCATTCCGGATGTTTCATACTCATGCGTACACAGCTTTCAGAATTAATGCCCAAACGGGAATCGTCACAGATGAAAGAAGGGTTGTTAGACTCACCATTTGTGCCGCGAATTCTAGTTAAGAGCGTGGAATAGAACGCCCTGCATGTTTTTTGCGCTGTCGGGTGCGTTTCTGGTGGAGTTTTGACAGCTTCGACTGAGGCGACGTTCTTGTGGACGTTACGCAAAGGAATCGTGTTAAAACCATGTGATATAATAGTAGCAGGGTTTTGAGCATATGAATTTAATTAAGACAACAATCACTCGAAGAAGAATCAAGTACGGCGCTCTCCGCAAGAACTCCGTTCAGGAGTCGGAGTCGGACGCCTATCTTTGTCCTCGCTGTCATAAGCTTGTAAGCTATATCCCTGTCCATTCTCTTAAACGTTGCGTATATTGCAACGAGGCTCTTGATTGGTCTGAACCGAAAAAAGAAAAGAAAAAGCACAATCCCTAAGCTTGAGAAACATCTTTTTACAATACGCCATTTAAAATTTCTATGGTTTGCTTTCTCTTTTGAAGAATGCACACATCAAGAAAGCCTAGTGACAAGGGAGCTATCCTTTCTATTGGCGTGAAAAGAAGTGTCCTATTCGATGTCTGCGAGGCAGGTCTTGCTAATATTTTGTGTCCCGACACACGTCAACGAAAGAGGAGAATAGCTTTGCCACGTTTGCATGCGTTGAATGGAGTTCTTCAGGATGCCATTGCACGCCGACAACGAAGGGTGCGGAAGCGGTGGACATGCTAATATTCTGTGTTCCGACACACGTCAACGAAAGAGGCGAATAGCTTCGCCATGTTCACATGCGTTGAATGGAGTTCTTCAGGATGCCATTGCACACCGACAATGAATTGTGCGGAAGCGGTGGACATGCTAATATTCTGCGTCCCGACATACGTCAACGAAAGAGGCGAATAGCTTCGCCATGTTCACATGCGTTGAATGGAGTTCTTCAGGATGCCATTGCACGCCGACAATGAAGTGTGCGGGAGCGTTGGACATCGACTCAAAGGCTTCGATGACACCATCGTTGCTGTGTGCCGTCGCAGTCAAGCTCGGCGCGAGCTGATTGATGATCTGATGATGCCATGAATTGACGAGGACGTGCTCGCCGATCACGCTGTAAAGCCACGAATCTTCACGCACGACGACCGGATGGGAGGTCTCATTGCGCGGACTTTTCTGCGAATGCTGTATTGATTCACAAGGATAATAGTGAACGTCTTGATACAGCGTTCCGCCTAGATATACATTGAGGAATTGCATTCCGCGGCAAATGCCTAAAATAGGCTTCTTCATTTCATAGGCACAGTCACAGAGCATGCGATCGAGACGATCCCTGCGCGGTGTCACGGTGCCCAGTTTCGGTAACGGATCCTCATTATATTCGAGAGGAGAAATGTCGCAGCCTCCTGTCAGGATCAATCCGTCACAGTCTTCCATTACGGCAGAAACAGCTTTGCGGCAGTCGGTTGCCGGGATGATAACCGGCGCCGCGCCGGCGTCAAGAACAGCCTTCACATAGGTATCATTGACATACTGGTGCAGGCTTCCTTCCCAATACGACTCATTTGTGGCGTAGAGTCCGCAGGACAAAGCAATTTTAATCATAAATCCCCCTCGAAATATGATTTTTTAAAAAAGAGAGAAAGCTCCCACTGTTTTCTCTTTTATATCTTTTGAAAGAGAGAAAGCTTCCCTTGTCACACTTTTTATGGTTTTTAAAAGGGAGGTGGCTTCCTCAGTTCCCCTTTTATAATTATTCAAAGTTAGGTGGCAGCTCCCACTGTTTTCCCTTAATTATGTATATTTATCGACCTCTTCTGAAAAGAGGCTTTCCGATGAAACGAGGTTTTCCGAGCGCTCGAGCGGCTCGAGAAAAAGCAATTCGTTTCGATTAACACGGTTTTAGTCTGCTAAGCAGTTCGATTTTACCTGAGCGTGCCGCAATCATTTCTGCTAACGCGGTATTGGTTTATTAAACAGTTCAATTTTACCGGAGCGTACCGCGATCATTTCTGCTGCGATGCTGATGGCGATTTCCTCAGGCGTTTCGCCTCCGATATTCAAGCCGATCGGCGTCATGATCCGTTCAATAGCCTGTTGGCTATGTCCACGCTCCATTAGAATTCCGTTAATGGTTTTACTCTTATGCAAGCTGCCGATGACGCCAATATAACGTGCAGGTGTATACAGCACTTGATCTTCTACTTCAAGATCGTTTTTGTGTCCGCGTGTCATGACGCACACGTAATCGTCCGGTCCGATTGAGACGGTGCGGTCGATATTGTTGAGGTCACAGTACCGAACATCGTATGCGCCGGGGAATAGTGACGGATCGTAGAATTCTTCCCGATCGTCAAGGACAACGACAGCAAAATGAACCGATGTCAACACCGGTACCAGTGCTTGTGCGACATGTCCGCCGCCAAAAATATAGACGACACCGGGAACGACGAGCTCTTCAACGTAGAACTCATGGCCTTCCACCTCAATGCTGCCGCCGCGCTGACAAAGTGATTCAGGGCGTTCGAGAAGCGCTTTCGTGCAAGGATGATCTTCCGGATAACCTTGGAAAGACCAATCGTCATGGGAGAAATCGACGTCCTGCGGATTGGCGCCTTCCGGCCCAAGTACCAGCGCCAACCCGAGTTGGTTTTCTTCACTGATGTCAGTCACAAGCCAGCTTGGGCGTCTAATGCGAACGGCTTCGCGAGCCTGTCGGATCCGCTCCAAGAGCGCTTGATCATCGCCTGAAATAAAAAGATAATGAACGGTGGCATTTCCGCCGCATATCATCCCGATATCTTCGATCTGATTTCTGGAAAGGTAAAAGTGATGGATGTTGGACTGTTTGTTCTGTAGGGCTTCCTGCGAAATTCGAATCGATTGAAACTCAACAGCGCCTCCGCCGACCGTGCCGGCAAGACGGCCTTCCTCACCGACGAGCATACGAGCGCCCGCGCCTCGCGGAGTCGCTCCGGAACTTGCCGTCACTGTAGCTAAAATCGTGTCTTTGCCCTCCGTCAAAGCCTTCTCCAGCGCCTCGAAAATTTGGTTCATAAAAGCATCTCCATTCAGTAAAATAAAAGCCTTGTCACCAACAGCAAAAGATAATTATCGTCATTAATTCGGCACGTCGTATATTATCGTATATTGATTGTACAGATTAATGAGTATTTCATCCATTTTAGCCCACATCCTTTTAATATCTCAACATTAAAGTTACATGTTCGTAAAAACAAGCATGAGAGCAAGTTTGAAAGTAGTTTGAGGACGATAAACATGGCCCGGGCGCCTACAGAGAATTCTTGGTTGTCGGGTAAGCAAGTCTCTCTGGCGATTATGCGGACGAAACGTCGATGAAGGAAACGCGTCGGACGAAGCAAGTCTTTCATGAAAGGATGTCTCTCGCTCGTGTAATGAAAATGCAGGAAATTGAAGAAGAGAGATTCCAGTAAAATTAAGTGAAGGTAACGGAAGAGTGGGTATTTGTAGAAAGAGGGACTCTAATAAATTTTAGTGAAGGTAACGGATGTGTAGGTAACTGTAGAAAGAGAGACTCTAGCAACGTTTGCTAAAGTAAAAAAAGAGATCTCCTTTGATAGAATGTTTGTGTATCGAATACCTAAGATCATGAAAAGCGAACAGCTAGTAGAAAAAATATATAAAAAAGCAAGGGTGGTTTCGTATAAAAAAGCGATGAAATAAGCGAGCAGAAAAACATACAAAAGCATGGCAAGAATGGTTTCGTATCGAAAAGCGAAGGTTAAAGATTGTTAAAAGTAAATGGAAAAACATATAGAGAACTACATAGAATAGTGTAGAAAAAAATAGAAAATCATAATTTAAGGGAAACAGGATGTCTTTATTTCTTACGAGCAGTGCTTTCACAGAAGATAGTTCACAATTGAACCCGGCAAATGGTTTTGTTTGTCGATTGCGCTCCGCTTTGCCAAATCGACCGCTTCGTGTCGTCTATATAACGTCCAACCCCGACGATCAGGAGACGAATGCGATTTACAGCGAAGTGACCCGTAGCGCGATCTCGCTAAGTGACTTTGCCATTGAGCAATTTGTGATGCTCGATCGGCAAACGATCGATCAGGCGCCAGAGCTCGTATCGTCTGCTGATCTTATTTTTTTAAGTGGCGGGCACGTGCCGACACAAAACCGTTTTTTTCAGGAGATGAATCTTAGAGCATTGCTCTCCGATTATTCAGCGAAACGGGCGGTGATCATCGGTTCAAGCGCTGGCTCCATGAACAGTGCCGATCCCGTCTATGCAATGCCGGAGCTGGAGGGTGAGGCCTCGGATCCGTCATTTAAGCGCGTGCTTTCCGGGCTGGGGCTGACGTCGGTGCACATCATTCCCCATCTGGAGCTGACTCGCTATGAAATACTGGACGGTCTTCGCCTGTTTGAGGACATCCTGTTCGAAGACAGTAAAACGATGACGCTTCACGCGATGCCTGACGGAAGTTATGCCGAAAAGCGAGATGGCAAGTTGACGTTCTACGGTGAGACGCATGAAATCCGTGACGGCGTGATGCGAAAAATTTGCGAGGACGGCGACCATTTTGTCCTTTGATTGATTTTAAGAAGGCTGCGGACCGGCGCTCGACGACAAAGTAGACCGAAGGTTCGCAGGTTTTTCTATCGGATAAATTCAAATGACGATGCGGTAACCCGTCGCGAAACTTCTGGCACGGCGAGCGCCGAGATCACCTCACTCTTTGATCAAAAGGTTGGCGCATCTTGTCGCACGTCAATAAAAGATTGCCGGGTCTAGCCGTGCCGGATCTTTCCGTTCTTATAATAAGAGTTGCTGGCGCAATTGTCCTTTGATCAAAAGGTTGGCGCATCTTGTCGCACGTCAATAAAAGATTGCCGGGTCTAGCCGTGCCGGATCTTTCCGTTCTTATAATAAGAGTTGCCGGCACAATTGTCCTTTGATCAAAAGATTGGCGCATCTTGTCGCGCTTCAATAAAAGATTGCCGGATCTAGCCTTGACGGATCTCGCCGTGCTTTATAATAAGAGTGGCTGGCGCAATTGTCCTTTGATCAAAAGGTTGGCGCATCTCATCACACTTTGGTAAAATAGAATAGATCAGCATTTCATCCGCCTTCAACCGCTAAAAAAGCGGCGGGCAATCCCAATTGGAGGTTTTTATGGATAACAGAGCTATTGAGGCCTGTATGAAAATTGCGCTCAACGGACCTCTCCCGGAAGACCCCGTATTTGATCCGAACATTCGACGGGCGCCTCGGCGTGAGGGCAACCTTTCAGAAAAGGAGCGCGCGCTTGCTCTCAAGAATGCATTGCGCTACATCCCAGAAGAGCATCATGAGAAGATGGCTCCGGAGTTTCTCGCAGAACTGGATGAACACGGCAAAATATACGGCTATCGTTTTCGCCCGAAGGGGCGCATCTACGGAAAGCCGATCGACGAATATGAGGGACGCTGCATCGAAGGCAAAGCGATGCAAGTCATGATCGACAACAACCTCGATAATGACGTCGCGCTCTATCCGTACGAGCTCGTCACATATGGCGAGACCGGATCCGTCTGCCAGAACTGGATGCAATACCGTCTCATCAAGATGTACCTCGAGCGTTTGACGTCGACACAGACACTCGTTCTTTTTTCCGGACACCCGGTAGGACTTTTTCACAGCCCGGAAAGCGCGCCGCGCGTCATCCTGACGAATGGTCTGCTGATCGGCGAGTACGACAACTTAGATGATTTCAACCGCGCGTGGTGCATGGGATGCTCCAGCTACGGTCAGATGACGGCGGGCGGCTGGATGTATATCGGTCCGCAGGGGATAGTGCACGGCACATACAACACACTGCTCAACGCCGGACGGTTGAAACTCGGCATTCCGAATGA
>JAAZKK010000083.1 GCA_012799825.1 Clostridiaceae bacterium
CCAAGCGCCGCTATGGACTGAATCGGGTGATGACCCGTCTGTCCGGCACCAGTGCGTCCGTCATCCACCTGATTACGATCGTAATGAACCTGAAAAAGAGCCTGCGGGATCTTTTATTGACTTTTTTCAGCTATGGCAACGAGGTCTTATTTGGAGGCCTCAGGCAAAATACGCTTTTGGGCAGTAGCCCCTATTTTAATCCGGCTTACTATTACTCTATCTCTGTCCAATAAAACCGCCATCCACACCGAGCACCTGCCCCGTAATAAACGATGCCTTGTCCGACACGAGAAAAAGCACCGCTTCAGCGACTTCCTCCGGAAGGCCTAAGCGTCCGAGCGGCGTCCTCTCAGCGATGTCATCAAGTTCTTCTTCGGTAAAACCAGAAAGCATGTCCGTCTGAATAACACCCGGAGCAACGGCGTTCACGCGGATGCCGCACGGCGCCATTTCGCGCGCGAGGGCACGCGTCAGTCCAATGACACCGGCCTTGCTTGCAGAATACGCCGCCTCACACGATCCGCCCATGACACCCCAAATCGACGACACATTGACAATGCTGCCGCTTTGCTGCTGCACCATCAGGGGAAGCACCGCGCGAGAAAGACGGTAATTAGAACTCAAGTTTGTGGAGATGATGCGATCCCACATCGACTCCTCCGTCTCCGTCAAAAGACCCCAATGGGCGATCCCTGCATTATTGACGAGGACATCGATGGTCGACGACGAAAGGAGCGCCCGGGTCACCATCTTGCGCACTTCATTCGGGTCAGAGACATCGGCGCGCAACAGCTCGGCATCGAGGCCTTCTTCCTCTATGACACAACGCAATGCTTCCGCCTCTGCCCTTGAACGGTAGTAATTGACCAGCACATGATAACCGGCGCGCGCCAACGTCAGCGATATAGCGCGCCCGATACCGCGCGCCCCCCCCGTCACAAGCGCCGTTTTCTTTTGATCTGTCGAGTCACAATTCTTGTCGTCTACATCATCTCTCTTCGCCATGCTTTGTTCTTCCATGAAAACATTCCCTGCCTCTTTAAAATGTGATCTGTCGAAGACAGTATCGTCTTACGGCTCTCGCCCATGTGCAACACGCTACTGATGTCACATCATCTTCCGGCGACTCTCTGTTGTGTCCGTCACAATAGACATGACATTTGACGGCTACGCGCTCTCACGAGTCACGCCATCAAAGAAAAATTCGGTTTACTCTTCACTCTCATTTTTTGCGTTCGCCTTTTGTTGAAACGCATCGGCATCGACAATAAAGCGCTCGTGCAGACCTTTACCAATAAGACCTTTATCGTCAAAAAGCTCGACTTGGAAAACAAGCCTCCGGCGGTCAATCTCGATTAGCTTTGACTTGCACGTGACAGTCATACCAAGAGGCGTCGGCGACAAGTGCTCGATATTAACCTTCGTTCCGACGGTCGTCATACCCTTCTCAAGATCGCCTTGGACGCTTTCCATACACGTCGATTCCGCCAGCGCGATCATCGCCGGAGTCGCTAAGATATCCATCAGTCCGGATCCCCACGCGCTCGCCGTGTAATACTGTGTCACTACAATTTGTTTCATGCCACTGCTGTGTTCCACGATATAACTCATGTATCTTAATCACTCCTGAATTGCTGTTGTTTTTTGCCTTCATCTACCTGCCTTTTCGGGCACGCCTTCAAGGTTAATGATTTTTTTCTGTGTTATCAAATAATTTAACACAACGAAGTGGAATAATATGCTTCAAACGATCTTAAGAGTGCTTGCTCCTTTGGGAAAAACCTTGAAAGTAGCGGAGATTGAATAAGGAAAGGAAACCTTGCTCAATCAGTCTGTTGTTTTTTCTTCTTTTGGACGATAACCGAGCGCACGCGAAATCGAAGCGACAGCTTCCAAAACCATAGATTTTGCTTTTTCAAATTTTGGTGATCCAATTTTGTGAAACATACTGACGATAGTAAAAGAATAGCTCGCTTTCGCTCGCGCATCATAAATTTAAGCTTTGGAGTAACATTCAGCTTTTGGAGTAGTATTCTCAAATTAAACAAAAATTGTCCTTGAAATGCTTCATAAAAGGTGATAAAGTTATAAACACAAAAAATATGCAGAGCTTTGGAATTGAGGACGTACAGTGCCTTTTTAATTGTATCCTCTTGTATACAATATAAGTACATTCTCCATTCGAGCTGTATACTAACATTTTTCACTCCTCCATCTGCTGCGGAAGTAGATTGAAGAGGGAGGCGTACATGTTGGAAGAAAAAGCCTAACAACAAATCAAAGAAATGATCCGGGAGGGGCACTATTCCGCGGGTGATGTGCTGTCGGAAAATGAATTGTGTAAAACATTGTCCATGAGTCGCACGCCTGTGCGAGTAGCTATCAACCGCTTAGCCACTGAGGGGTTTGTATACAGACAAAAGGGGCACTTCACAACCCTACGAGTGATAACCACTGCTGACATCCACAATTTTTTCCAGTTTTCACTGGCTGTAGAAGAGTATGCAGTACGCTACATGTATGAAACCCAAGGTACTTTCCCGTTACAACAAATGCTTGATCTCATCAAAAAACAGGAAGAGAGTGTAAATCAGAACGATTCGCGTAGCTATCTACAATTGGATCACGCCTACCACATTACCATTTGCTCCGTGCTTGGCAACAAGGAAATTGAGAAGTCAATGGATAATCTTTGGGAAAAGATAGTGCTGCTGGTGTATCCCTCTCTTTACGAGCGCCATGCCCGAATAGGTGCTGAGTCTATCCATGAGCACACAGCATTATACGAATGCCTCGCAACTAATAAAACACTGGATCTCACATTAGAATCCCTGCGACAACATAACCACAACGCGCGAAACAGGTTGTTAGTTCGCTAACTTGGCGAGTGTGACCATCCGAAAAAACATATAAAAGCATGTGAGCTAAATTAGACGGATACTCTAAACCTTAAGAAAGGTTTGAGAGGGTAATATATTAGGAATTATGTATACGTTTTGTATACATCGCAAATTCCATTTATGTGTCGGAAAGAGGTAATGCAAATGGCAAAAGAATTGTACGGCTACACGGGAAAATTGCTGAGAGTAAACATGAGCGACCATAGTTATTCGGTAGAGGATATGCCTCAGAAAATACGAGATATGTACTTAGGCGGGCGAGGGTTTTTGGCAAAATATTGCTACGACGAAATAAAACCGGGCATCGACCCCCTCTCGCCGGAGAACAAAATATTCTTTACATTGGGTGCATTTAGCGGCACGCGGTTCGTCGCGTCAGGTCGCTATGTAGTAGGTGGCATCTCTCCTCACTCCAAAACTTACACCCGCAGCGTATCGGGAGGCATCTGGGGCGCACACCTGAAGTGGACCGGATATGACATGCTCATTGTCGAGGGAGCTTCTCCTGCTTGGGTGTACTTGTACATCACGGACGACGGCGTGGAGTTTCGCAGCGCTGAAGCCCTCCTTGGACTTACCACTGAGGAAACCGAAAACGCCATTAGAGAAGAGCTGGGAAACAAGCGTGTCGCGTCGGTATCGATCGGACCTGCGGGTGAAAAACTGGTTACTATGGCCTGTATCCAGAGCGACAGACGAAGCGCCGGCCGCGGCGGCTGCGGTTGCTTGATGGGCAGCAAAAAATTGAAAGCCATTGCTGCTTTCGGCACCAAAAAACCCAAAATCTACGATGAAGAGACTTTCAACCGGCGTAACAAGGAATTCGTCCAGACCAACACAAAAACCCACTGGTACAACCATTTCCATCCATATGGCAGCATGACCGGTTGCGACACCACCTATAATCTGAGCATTCACCCAATAAAAAACTTCCAGTACAGCACCAACGAGAACATGCACAAGTTGTTGAAAGAAGGTGTACGCGCTCTACAAACCAAGGTAAAAGACACTGGTTGCTACAACTGCTATTTGCGTTGCGCTTCCATTCACAACGTAACCGAAGGACCGTTCAAGGGTGAGGGGTATGAGAACCCTGAGTATGAGACCATGTGGAGCTTTGGTGCTAACTGTCTGAACTTCGACGTTCCCGCCATTTTGATGGCCAACAAGATCTGCGACGATTTGGGGGTAGATACGATTTCCGCCGGCGTGTCAGTAGCATTTTTAATGGAGTGCTACGAAAAAGGTCTCATCTCCAAGGATGACCTGAACGGCGTTGAGTTGAAATGGGGCGACGCGATAGCCATGTGCGAGGTAGCCAAGCAGATCTGTCTACGCAGCAGCCGCTTAGGCAACATCATCGCCGACGGCGGTGTACGGCATGCGGCTGAGGTGATCGGCCAAGGCAGTGAAAAGTTTGCCATGCATGCCAAAGGCTTAGAATTGGCTGCCTATGATCCTCGCGGTGCCAAGGCTCACGGCGTGGGCTACGCCACCAGTCCCATCGGCGGCAGCCACCAAATCGGCTACGGCACCGCCGAGATTTTCGGCATGCCCGAAAAAGTCGACCGTTTCACCCCCTATGGCAAGGGAGACACAACGATCTGGTCTAACAGACTGATCATGTGCGGAGACACAGCGGTGAGCTGCGGCTTCGCTACGGGCTTCACCCCCGAGAACCTTCGTGAAGATACTTATATCTACTGGCTGGACTTAATTGCCGGTCCCAACGAGAACATGAAAGAAAAACAGCAATTGCTGGACGCTTTCGACCGTATCTTCAACCTAGAGACAGCCATCAATCTCCGCCTTGGCCTCGGAGACGAAGACAATGACCTACCCGATCGACTGAAAAGCACCACCTTGCCGGACGGTTTATCCAAGGGTCAGGTTTGGGAACGCGACATCCTGATCCCCGAGTATTACGAGGCTCGTGGCTGGACCAAGGAGGGCGTGCCCAGCAGAGCTACCCTGAGCCGCCTAGGCATTGAAGAGGTGGCGGACGACCTAGAAGAAAGGGGGATTCGCACGACTTAATACCAAGTGAATGTGACACATACATACAACATAGGTCGGAATCATACTTCAAAGAACAAAAAGAAAAAGAGAAAAGAGAGGAAAGCACAATGGAACAAAAATATCCTAAGTATCGTTTTATGATACTACTTCTCCTGTTGTTGGCACTGGCAGCACAGCCTTTCAACAACTTCGGCATGTCAGCCCTCAGCGGCCCCATCATTGAACTCCTAAACATCAGCAAGGCGCAGTATGGACTATTGTCTACGCTGGTTGCCTTCTGTATGGGTGTGTTCGCTTTCTTGGGAGGCGTAGTGCTGGCCAATCTGGGCATCAAGCGGTGCTACGCGTTGGCGCTCGGCATCATGACCATCGGCGGGTTAACCATCGGTCTTGCTGCGCTCATTCAAAGCTACCCGTTGATGCTGGTATGCCGGTTCGTCACAGGCATCGGTTTCGGACTTATGTATCCGGTAAAAACCGCCGTTATCATGAAATGGTTCCCGGCAAAAGAGCGCATTTTCTTGAACGGTTTTACACTAGCCATGGCCTACGCAGGACTTATGGTGCTATTCCAGTGGATCTACAAAATTTACCTGGCACTTGGCAGCAGCGTGGGCTACACACTTATCGTCATCTCAGGCATTGCTGCATTCGCCTTTGTGATGTGGATGCTGTTTTACAAAGACACCTACCCTGGCCTACCCGGTGCAGAACCGGGTTCTGCACCGGCAAAAAAGGAAAAAGTCCGTTTCTCGTTCGCACCGGTAAAAGAAGTTGCGAGCAGTAAAGTAGTACGGTATATGACCATCGCCGCTGTTGGCCATTATGTGGCCTATGCGCTGGTAAACACCTTTTTTCCCATGTATTTCCGTGAAAAATTCGCCTCAATCATCACTAATCCTGATGAACTTGCATCGTTTGCCAACGGCATTGCAGCGCTGATGCCCATGGCCGGTGTGGTAGCCATTCTGGCAGCAGCGTTCCTAGGCATCTCGGTTCCCAACCGTAAACTGTTCATCTGGCCCTTCCAGATCTTGTTCCTATTTGGCATCTTGGGTTCCATTTTCTCCTCCAACGTCGGGTTTGTACGTATATGCCAGCTCATCATTGGCGTGGCATCGGCAGCGTGGTATCCGGCGTTCACCACTCTCCCGATGGAATTGCCCAGTTTCACTCCGTCCAAGGTAGGCGTATCTATGGGTTTCATCTTCGGCTTTGCCAATTTCACACAATTCCTCATGGGCGTCATTGGCGGAAAATTGGCTGACGCCATGGGCACCGGCAATATGCTATTCATACTGTCAACGATTGGGCTAGTCATTTCCACAATCTTCTGTCTTCTGCTACCCGAGACGAGAGGCCGCATCATCAAAAGCGAAGATGAGTTTATTGGAAGTGGCATGAATATTCGGGTCAAAAGGTAGTCGTTGTATATTAACCTCCAACAAATCGATGGTACTTTGGAGGCATGTACAAAACTAATAAACAAGATTATTACCGAGGAGGTATGTTGTGAAGCTAAAAGTGAAAACCGTAGCGTTCGACATCCCCGATTCGGGTTGCGAAATGGAAGACGGCCGCTACGTACTGGAAGTGGAACCTCCGTTCACCGCCCAGGACTTGATTGATCGCTTTGGATTTTCCGACGACACCACTATGGTGGTGAATGTGAACGGAAATGCGGTGGACAACGACAGGGAACTACAGGAAACAGACTACATCATGATGATGAGGGCGATGTACGGAGGTTAGCGCCCCTGCCCGGCCGGCCAACAGAGAATGTTGGTCGGTCGGGTTTCTGCCGTCTTTCACCTGCAATTCATCCTCCGATATGCTGCAAAACGGGTGACACGATTCTCCCGACAGATATGGATTCGCAGGTTCCGGAGCGAAGGAGGACTTTATGCCAAATACAAATTATTTCGCAATAGTATTGTTTTTAATCTATATCGTTTTAATGTTCGTGTTGTCATTTTTGGGCAGCAAAAAGACAAAAACGCTGCAGTCCTTTACTACTGCGGGCGGCAGCATGGGAGTAGGGGTCGTCGCGTTGTCACTGGCGTCTTCATTCACCTCGGCGGCAACACTCATTTCTATGCCTGGCTATGTATATCAGGCTGGCCTTAGTGGTATTGTGTATTTCAATATTTTCCAAACAGTAGGACTGCTTTTGGGTGTGATGATCGTAGGCAACAAAGTACGCCGCATGCAGAGCGGCGTGAACGCCTACTCAATCCCGGAGTGGCTACGCAAGAAATATCAAAGTCGACCCTTAGGCGTAATATTCGCGATCATCAGCGTGTTCCTTATCACCTTTATGATTTTGATTGTAGTGCTGATGGG
>JAAZKK010000080.1 GCA_012799825.1 Clostridiaceae bacterium
AGGGCATATTCTTATTCCACTTCGACCCGGACTCCCCTTCAAAAAATGGTGGTCCAAAAACAAGAGTGCCGCGCATTTCAGGCAATAAAATGATAGCATGATTCAGAAAGAGCTTCAAATGTGCCTACAATACGTTCCTTATGTTAAAATACTTAGGCTTCACTTTCGTTTGGTATTTGCACATTGCGTTCGTCAGATGCAGGTAAGAAATGTTAAGTCTTGACTTTCGGATCGCGTCGATTCAATGCAGGCAACGAATGTCAACCGAATGCGATCGGTAAGCACGCGATTGGAAGCAATCAAACGCGCAGATGCTAAAAACGCGAAAAATGAAGAAAAAAATAATTATTTGCGAACACGCAAATCCGTTGGGAGGATGAATCATTATGGCGTCAGAAAAGGTTTCTGAGGAAAAACAGACGATAACACTGGAGATCACGGTTGAACCGGATGTCTTTAAGCGCTCGCTTCAGGCGGCACACCGTAAAAACGCGCGTTACTTTCAGGTTCCCGGTTTTAGGAAAGGTAAAGCGCCTTATCCGATCGTTGTGAATTATTATGGCGAGGACGTTCTGTACGATGACGCACTCAACGACGCATTGCCGAAAGCTTATGAGGCTGCGTTGGAAGAGCAGAGTATTAACGCGCGCTCCATGCCGCGTTTTGATATCAAGACGATCAGCGGCAAAGAAGGCCTCATTTTTGAAGCGCATGTCGCCATTGAACCGGATGTCAAACTAGGAAAATACGAAGGTGTCGTCGCTTATCGTCCGGATGTCACCGTCGACGATCAGGAGATCGATCATCGCATTGATGCGGCGCGTGAGCGTGTTTCCCGCCTCGTCCCCGTAACGGATCGCCCCATCAAGGAAGGTGATTCTGTCACATTAGACTACGAAGGTTATCTGGACGGTGAACCGTTCCAAGGCGGAGCTAAAGAGGACCATGTGCTGGAGATCGGTTCGAGTTCATTCATTCCGGGGTTTGAAGATGGCCTGGTAGGCCATAACGTCGGCGATGAGTTCGAATTGCCGCTGACTTTCCCTGAAGAATACCACACGGAGAATCTCGCGGGTCAGGACGTTATCTTTAATATCATAATTCATGAGGTTAACGTCAAAGAGCTCCCTGAGCTTGACGACGAATTCGTGCGCGATGTCAGCGAAAGCGCAGACACGGTGGAAGAATATCGTGAAGAGATCCGTCAAGAAATCCTCAAACAGGAAAACAGTCAGGCTGATAACGTTTTTGAAGAAAATATCCTTGATGCCATTGTCAAAGACGCCGAAATTTCGTATTCAGATTTGATGGTGGAAGACGATATTGATCAGATGATTGAGGATCAGGAACGCCGGTTTGCCATGTACGGCATGAAATTCTCCGATTTTCTCCAGTATTCCGGACAGACGATGTATGACTTCAGGAAGCGACAGGAAATCATGTCACGCAAGCGCATCGAACGCGCCTGTGTTATTCAGGCGATCCGCCGAGCTCATGAAGAACAATTCAAACTAAGCGATGAGGCTTTTGAAGAAGAGATCGCAAAAGCGGCCGAAGAAGCCGGTGTGTCTACCGATGTGTTTAATAGCGATTATCTGAAAAGCGACGCACAGCGTGAAGATTTTCGTATGAATATCGAAGTGCAAAATCTACTTGAGTGGCTTCGCAGTGTAAGCATTGCTACGGACGTTGATCCGGAAATAGAGGATTATGAAGAGGATAAGGAGCAGGGCGAAGACGAACTTGAAAAATCTGAAGATAAAAAAGTACAGGACGTCGTAGCTGATTCGGATGCGGATCTTGCCGAATCTTATGATCTTGAAGAGGACGAGGAGTAAGGCGAGGATAAGCTCAAAGAATCTGCCGAGGAACACAGGATTTTATACCTGACCCTAGGGAGGATTTTGAGAATCTTATGATCGTGAAGAGGTCGAGTAGTAAAGTGAAGACAAACTCAAAAAATCCGATGATAAAGTAAAGGAAGGGATTGTTAACAATGAACGATAGACTAACAGGAGAACATTTAATTCCGGAACACATGAACCTCGTGCCGATGGTCATTGAACAGACGAATCGCGGTGAACGCTCCTACGATATTTTTTCCAGACTTCTCAAAGAACGCATTGTCATTTTAAGCGATTCTGTAAACCACGTTACGGCAAATCTTGTCGTGGCGCAGATGTTGTTTCTTGAAGCGGAAGATCCGGACAAAGATATTCAGTTTTATATCAATAGCCCGGGCGGAGAGGTCGCCTCGGGACTCATGATTTATGACACGATGCAGTACATCAAGCCGGATGTCCAGACCATTTGCATGGGTATGGCAGCGAGTATGGGCGCATTTCTTGTCTGTGCCGGTACGAAAGGCAAACGCTACGCTTTGCCCAACGCGGACATGATGATTCATCAGCCTTCGGGCGGTGCTGAAGGGCAGGCATCGGACATTACGATCGTTGCGGAGCATATTGTTAAGCTCAAGCATCGTTTGAACAGGCTGATGTCTCTTCACACGGGACAGCCGCTGGAAGTTATTGAACGCGACACCGATCGCGACCGGTGGCTCACCGCAGAAGAAGCCGTTGAATACGGTCTGATTGATAAGATCATGGCAAAGCGCTAAACGATGAACGTTCGCGTCTCATACACCTTCAAAAATGTGGCTCGGAGCCGGTTGAAGACTTAGGACGTAAGATATTCTCTTTGCAATCATCGGGATATTCGACGTCTGGGATTGAGAGCAAAGAGAAAGGGATATTTCGCATGGCATTCGCGAAAAGGATGCATAAGGAACGCTTTTGAATCGGAGGTTAAAAGCATGTCCGACAAGAATCGCCGCAATGGCTATACACCCGTTCACTGTTCTTTTTGTGGTAAAACGGAGCAGCAAGTGGAGCGGATGATTTCGGGGCCTGGTGTTTATATCTGCAATGAGTGTGTCGCGCTCTGCGACGAAATGCTGTCGACCCACATATCCGGATTTGACGAGTGTGCATCCGACGCATTTTCCGGAAAAATGAATTTGCTCACGCCTCGCGAAATTAAAGCGCGTCTTGATGAGTACGTAATCGGGCAGGATCTTGCCAAAAAAGTGCTTGCCGTCTCCGTCTACAATCATTACAAACGCGTTTTTTCAGACTATGTGGAAGAAGTGGATGAAGATGTCGAGCTTGCGAAGACGAACATCATGCTCATCGGTCCTACTGGTTCCGGAAAGACACTCCTCGCGCAAACGCTGGCACGTATTTTGAATGTGCCCTTTGCCATCGCGGACGCGACCGCGTTGACGGAGGCGGGCTACGTCGGTGAAGATGTAGAAAATATCCTTCTTCGCCTGATTCAAAACGCGGATTTTAATATCAAAGCTGCCGAACGTGGAATCATCTACATTGACGAGATCGATAAAATAGCCCGCAAGTCGGACAATCCGTCCATCACGAGAGATGTTTCCGGAGAAGGCGTGCAGCAGGCGTTGCTTAAAATACTTGAAAGCACAGTGGCCAATGTACCGCCGCAGGGGGGGCGCAAACATCCGCACCAAGAATTTATCCAAATCGATACAACAAATATTCTGTTCATCTTGGGCGGCGCGTTTGATGGCCTTGACAAGGTTATTGCCAATCGCATCGGAGAGCAATCGATGGGATTTGGCGCTGATATCGAGGGCACACGGAATCTGAAGAGCGAAGAATTGTTCGAGCATTTGCTTCCGGAAGATTTGCTCCATTACGGCTTGATTCCCGAATTTGTCGGGCGCGTTCCCGTCGTTGTGGCGCTTACGGAGCTCGATGAAGAAGCGTTGGTGCGCATCTTGAAAGAACCGCGCAACGCTCTTTTGAAACAGTACCGCAAACTCTTGCGCTACGACGATGTAGAGCTGTTCTTTGACGATGACGCTACCTCTGCGATCGCGAAAAAAGCGCTTGAGCTGAAAACTGGCGCTCGAGGCCTGCGCACAATCATTGAGGGGCTGATGCTGGACATCATGTATGAGGTGCCCTCAAGTGAGAATGTAAACGCCATCCGTATCACCGAAGCGAGCGTGCTGGGCAAGGAAAAACCGAAGATTGAGCGCCGTCAAGCGACGGACGCGCTTCCTGAACCGAAGAGTGCGGAAGCGTAGTTGACGCATTCTGATTTCTTTATGATAGCATATAGACGATTCGACGCTCTGTTTCGACAATTTGACGGCTAATGGTAGGCAATAGTCGCCAAAAGTCTTCGTTCACTGTTTTATTAGCGGTAGACTTTTCTCATGGAAAAGAGATCGCGTTATTTTTTGAAACCGTTGAAAAAGTTTTCGGATGTTCGGGTTATATCGCTTCTTTGTCGGACACGTACGCCTTATCTTATTCGCTGTTATGGTGTTGCGATGTCGGAAGAAGATCTGCCGAACGCATCATTCGAAATAGAAGGCAAAGCGCTTAAAACAACAGATGCTCCACATCGATCAGTACCTGCCGTTCGATTGGATCCGCCTCCTCCTGAGCGCATGGTTGTGTTTGAATATCTTGAAGGAGTTTCTTTTTCTGAAATATCCCGCAAAAAGTTGCCTACATTTTCTTGGGAAATGTGGTTTGATCAGATCGCACAGTCGCTCGCGTGGTTATCCCATATTGCCGGTGCGCCGATCATGCATGGAGATATTGCGCCCGGCAATGTGATGCTTCTTTCATATGACCGACCGGTTCTCGTGGACTTCTCGTCGGCACGTCTTCTCGATGGCGCATGCCCGACACCGCCGACGATGTTTTCAGGTACCGTATCTTATGCCGCGCCCGAATGCCTAACGGCAGCGCCGTGTCCGGAAAGTGACCTTTTCAGCTTGGCCATGACGTTTCTTTCCGTTATGTCCGGTGTCCCGGGAAAGCGACTGACGGATAAGAGGATTCGGCGGGAACTTAGACGGATTGAATCGCCTTTTCAGGAGAAACTTTTCGGTTGTCTTTCGCCGGATCCTAAAGTGCGCCGAAAATCTGTCGCCGCTTCGTGGACATCGCTCGTCTACGGCGCGCCCATCGCGACAAGACAAGATGTTCATATCGCTCCCGTCGCGGCACTAAGTTCAGAACAAAGATCGGAGTCGACAGAGCTTACGTACCGCGACACATCGATTGCTGCAACGACAACTGCAGTTGAAGACAATGAAAGGTCACAGGTACCACCTATCCCGTCCGAATGCCGAAAGAATGTGCGAGACGAGACACTCACCCAAACGGACGCATTGGAACGCTGTCCCTTTGAAGTGTCAACATGTCCCTTTCTTAAAGCGGCGTCCGCACTTTTATCAGACAAAGAGATATCCGTGCTACAATGAAACCGTAAACAGTCGCGGCGATAAGGCGCTGTGGATGTTTTTAAATGATTAGGGATGGTGAACCATGTCAGACCAAACAACATATAAGAGACAAGTGACGCGTCGTGAAGTGACGCCGAAAGGAGATTCCTCTTCCGCTGATCGCGGCCAAAATCAGCGTTCCGATCAGCGCGCAGATCAGAGCGCCGGCCAGCGATCTTCGTCGAATCGCAGGAGAAACAGGCGCTCTGGGTCATCCAATCGCAGACAAAAGACGAGCAGTCAACAACGTCCGTCTTCTGATCGATCCGATCGCAAGGACGATAACAAGAAAGAGGAACAAGATCGTCGTACGACATCGCGGCGGAGACGTTCATCGGGTCGCAAGGGAAGCAGTCAACGACGTCAAACACGCCAAACAGACGACAAGAGGGATCAAACACAGCGCAAGAAGACGGATGAGGACAAACGAGAGCGTCCAGTGTCCGACACGCCGCAACAGGAGTTCTCTAGTGAACAGTTGAAGGATGCGCCGCGTGAATATGACCGTCAGACGTCTCGCGATGTTCCAGCGCGCTTGTCCGATACGATCGGCAAAGATGAATCGTCGCCGTCGAAAGTGCGTACGCGCTCCTTCGGAGAGAAAAGCGCAAGATCTGGACGCACGACGCCTCAACCGCGCATAAAGCGTTTTTCTGAAGAGGAGACTGCCGACGATATCGCACGCGATAATGAACGCATCGAGAGAAAAATTGAACTGCAAATCGAGGAAATCGGTCGTATCTCCCTCGATTTATGATCGAATTTTACCGAGCGCATCATATGAAGATGACGATGTTGACGCATCATGCGTGACTCTAACGGAAAAATAGAACAAGAGGTAACGCCGCTCTGGGACTCTCTGATCGGTCAGAGTGAGCGCGTTTCTTTCCATATGCCCGGACACCGTCAAGGGCGCTCATGGCCTTTACATGTGAAAAAGCAGCTCGCCGCGCTCGATACGACGGAGCTTTCCGGTACGGGCGATCTTGCGATGCCCTCAGGCAGGGTGCTCGACGCTTATGAACGCGCCGCGTCCTGTTTTGGCGCCGGAAAGACGTGGTTTATCACAGCAGGCACAACATCGTCCGTCATGATCATGCTGGCGTCCTCGCTTCGCGAAGGCGATGCCCTGCTTTTGCCGCGGGCGGTTCACATTGCCGTTGTGCACGCCGTCGCGCTGCTCGGTCTTAAACCGATATTTGTTGAGGCGGAGGATGGACACTCATTTGAAGACGGTCAACCGGACGCGTCTTCCTATGTATTTTCAATCAGGCGACATAAGGAGGCAAAAGCCTGCTTCGTGACGTATCCGGACTATTATGGCAGGACAATCGACCTCGATAGCGTTTCACGCGCCGCTCAAAAGGCAGGGATGCTTCTTCTTGTCGACGAGGCGCACGGAGCACACTTTGCCTTCCTTCCGGATCAAAAACCGGCGACAGCGCTTTCTCTTGGAGCAGACATGGTGTGTCAGAGTGCGCACAAAACGCTTCCTGCACTGACACCGGCATCACTTCTTCATGTTTCTGAAGCGGCCATTCAACATCGACGCATTGATCTTCAACGGGTGGCCTCGATGGTCCACGTTTTTCAGACGTCGAGTCCCTCTTTTCTTATTGCGGCAACGATCGATCGCGCACGTGCCGAATTGGAATCTTGCGGTAAAGAAGGCCTTGAACGTTTGCAAAGGCTTAACGTCTCTTTTTCCGAGAAATTGCCTTCCGGATTTTATCGCGTTCTTCCGGAATGTGCCGATCCTTCTCGCCTGGTGCTCGATTTCGCGGAGACCGGTTTTTCTCGAGAAATACTTGCACACCATCTCGACAAATCGGGCATCGATGTTGAAATGATCGATATCAGCCGTATAGTGCTGATTCCCGCGCTTGATCAGCCGGAAGAAGACTACATGCGACTTCTGGAATCCCTTCTTTCTCTTTCTGAGATAGAAGATGAGGGGAATCGTCAGTCGCTCACACAGGCGCGGCGCGATCTTCTTAACACGCGCGATCGCCTATTGTCGGCGCCCGCGGCATTTCAAGTGACGCCTCGTGAGGCGCTCTTTGGGAGAGATGCGTGTAGTGTGATCGCCCCTTATCCGCCCGGGTTGACGGTTCTATGGCCGGGCGAACACGTCCTGGAGGAACACCGATCATTTTTTCAGGCGCTTCATGACATGGGGATCACCGTTCGCGGCATTCATTATTAATCTGTTTTCGCTACTTCGCTTGAGGGAGAGCGAAAAAGAGAGAATTTTAACTAATTGGCCAGTATGGTCAAAAAATAAGAATTATAACTAATTGGTCAGTATGGCCAAAAACAAAGAAAAAATAGGTTTTTTGACCAGTGTGACCACACAAAAACAGAGAAAAAATCAACTAGGTGGTCGACTAGGGCCAAAAACACATTTTGGATTTGCGTCGCAGCGTCTTGTTACAGACTCGACGTATTAATCGTTACGTATTAATCGCTCCAGGCGGCATGAGCTCATCTTCATGAGATCATCGAGACAATCGTTTATTGGGTATGCCGTTTTTTGCTAAACGGGTTCTGATTGGTATAATAAATAAACAAAAAATGAACTCAACGGTAGCTTTATTTCATGTGTTTTCTAAAAAAATAAATGCATAAGAGAAAGAAATCGTTGTTTGTCGAAGGAAAGATGGGCGGAGGACTGCGTGCAGAAAGGAAAATTGATTACATTTGAAGGGATCGACGGATCCGGGAAATCGACGCAGATCACACTGCTTTCCGACTATCTTCGTTCTAAAGGATTCCGAGTGGTGCTTCTCCGTGAGCCGGGCGGTACGGAGATTGGGGAGCGCATACGTCAAATTCTTCTCGATATGCGCCACGACAACATGACTGCAGAGACGGAACTTTTCCTTTTTGAAGCTGCTCGCGCACAACTGACGCGTGAGGTGCTCATTCCCGCGCTTGAGAGCGGCGCATGGGTGATTTCAGATCGTTTCAGCGATTCAACCGTTGCGTACCAAGGTTATGGACGCGGTCTTTCTTTAGAGATGATTCGCTCCATGAATACGTGGGCGACTGCCGGAATACGACCGGACCTGACTATTTTGCTTGAGCTCGGTAACCGCGCACGCGACAGACGTCTTCAAAAACGCCACGTTGAGGGCGAACGCGATCGCTTGGATATAGAATCTGAACGTTTTAAACAGCGTGTTTGTGAAGGCTTTAGAATGATCGCCTCAGAGGAACCGACGCGAGTTGTGGTGGTAGAGTCTCAAGGGGAAAAAGAAGATACTGCGGCGTTAATCCGCGAGGAGGTGAAGAGATTATGGCAATGAAATTGATTTTTGCGATCGTCAGCGATGAGGATGCGCCCCGCTTGATGGCGGAGGTTAATCGCGCCGGATTTCGTGTGACCAAACTGAATTCGACGGGCGGTTTTCTAAGATCGGGCAATACGACGCTGATGACGGTCGTCGATGAAAAATCAACACAAGATGTGCTCGACATTATTCACGCAAACTCCAAAAGCCGCAAAACGGCCATCAACGCAAATATGCCTCCGACGACGATTGGCACATCCTATGTGCCTTATCCGGTCGAGGTGACTATTGGTGGAGCGACGGTTTTTGTTGTACCGGTCGAACATTTTGAGAAATTCTGAGATGCCGAACACGCCGCGTCGTTCGACGCATGCTTCAGCGTCACATGGAGAAGACGGGGCGCTAAGCTTTCGTTCTATCCACGCGTCGCCGGAATTGTTGCGCCAGCTAAGACAAAGGTTCAGCGGCGCACCGGTTCCAATTCTTCTTGTGGGTGAAGAAGGCGCCGGAAAGCACTATATCGCCCGCCGACTGGCGGCGGCATGGTTGTGCGAGCGTCCTGATCCGGAAAAAGGGGCGTGCGGCACGTGTACATCCTGCCATCTCATGAATGACGGCGCCCACTTCGATCATGTTGTGGTGGAGCCGCCGGAAGGGAAAGGGAGGATTCCGGTTGCGCTCGTGCGAGAGCGTGTATCGGAAACACTGGATATTTTTCCGCAGATCAGTCGTCGCCGCGTCTATACGGTGAACGCGGAAAAAGCCGACACCTTAAGCGAGCAAGGGCAGAATGCGCTTCTGAAACCGCTTGAAGAACATCCCGAATTTGTCCGTTTCATTCTCCTCGTCGAGGATGCGGAGCGTCTTTTGCCTACCATCGTATCGCGCTGTGCCATCATAAGGATTGGGCGACGAAGTGAACAAGACATCGCGTCGATTCTTCGCGCACATGGCGTCCGAGATGAAGCCGCCATAAAGGCGGGCGTTCGATTCGGAGAAGGGCTTCCCGGACAGGCACTTCATATCGCCGAGGACGAATCGTTTCAGGCGTTGCGTGAACGGGTATTTGCGCTCTTTGTCGCGCTTCCTGACGCTTCCGTCGCATGGTGTCTGACCAAGGGACTGGAGGCTTTGAAGAGTGAGAAATCGAGTATACGGCTTGTGTTAAGTCTTCTTGCGAGCTTCGTCCGCGATCTTCTCATTCTGCGGGACGAGGTGCGGGGTATTGCCATCATCAATCACGATTATCGCGATCAGTTGGCCGCTATGTTGGCGTTGCCGGAGAAGCGAAGATCTGATCCGGGAGAAGCGCTCCGTCTCATCAATCAGACGGCACAGGCGCTAAATTTTAATGTAAACTTTGATCACGCGACGGCACGCCTTTTACTGTGTCTTCGCGCAAGACTCGGAGGGCACGTTGTGTCGCCTGACGCCTTTCTTGCGGATCCTCTCGTTTCGAAGTGAACCGTTCTGTTCAGTAAAGATCCTGCGACAGGCGATGGCACATCAGTTTGCAGGGCGATCATTATACTGATAACAATGCAAAGAAAATTGAGAAATAACATAATTTGAAAAATAACAAACGATAGAGAAATAGAAATAGAGATAACCACATGAATGATTCAGAAAAATGGACCGATGACAAAGAGGAGCTGCTTTCGTTCAGCCTCATGCCGCTCTCAACAGAGAAAGACGGCGCCGATGAACTTCGCCTCGTTTCGGTGAGGTTACATGGAACAGGGCGGCCTGTGCACGCGCTTTCTGAGGGTATTACGATTCTTCGAGGCGATCATCTGATTATTGATACCGGTCAAGGCGAAGAGATTGGCGTGGCGTCCGACTGGTCGAAACGCGTCAAGCGCCAGGATATAGAGGATCGAAACTACAGTTGGGTGGTGCGCCTCGCGTCAAATGACGATCTGCGCCATTTCGAAGAGAATAAAGTTCTCGAGAAACGCGCCGAAGCCATTGCGCGAGAGAAGATTGAGCAGCACGGCCTTGAGATGTCTTTAGTGAGCGTGCAATACGGTTTTGACAACCGTAAAATTACGTTCTTTTTTACGTCGGAAGGACGTGTCGACTTTCGTGAGTTAGTGCGCGATCTGGCATCTGTATTTCACACGCGCATTGAGCTTCGACAGATCGGAGTGCGCGATGAAACGGCTATGATCGGAGGCCTTGGCACCTGTGGACGCGAACTTTGCTGCTGCAGTTTTCTTACAGATTTCAAACCGGTTTCTATTCGCATGGCTAAAGATCAGAATCTCGCGATGAATCCGGGCAAAATATCCGGTATGTGCGGCAGACTTCTTTGTTGCCTAGCGTACGAACACGATGCGTACCTCGACGCGAAAAAACGTTTGCCGCGCAAAAACGCGAACGTCATGACACCTGACGGTTCTGGCGTCGTCAAAGAGGTACATCTTCTTCAGGAAAAATTGACCGTCGCTCTCGATGGTACCGATGATTCAACGGAGGTCGGCGTGTACGATGCCGGCGACGTTCATGTCGAACAGAAACGCGGAGAATCTGATAAAGGATTTTCGAAAAAAAGGCAATCAAGATAATATTGTGATAGTATAAATAATCATAAATAAATGTGCCGACCGATGGCCGGCACATCCATCAACGTTTTGAAGGAGGCTTAATATGCCGCACGTTATTAGTGACGAATGTATTAGCTGCGGATCTTGCGAAAGCGATTGTCCGGTAGGTGCCATTTCTGAGGGCGACGGCAAGTATGTGATCGATCCCGACCTCTGTATCGATTGTGGTTCATGCGTGGACGCTTGTCCAATGGACGCTATCTCCGAAGAGTAAAGGAAGTCAGAAAGATTAACGGACGGATCAAGGTTCTTTGATCCGTCCCGCGACAATAGACGTCAGCGACTCTGTCTCTAAAGCGGTCAAGAACGTTGCAAAGTGTTATGCATCCGGTGTCGATCGTCGAGAAAACGAACGAACTGAGATTGTGTTCAACAAAAATGTATGTGGGCAACATGTGTTCGTTTGCATGTAATGTCGCCCTTTTACCCTGATATGGAGTCACATCGCGCGCCAAGGGTGTGTGAGGCGGCACATCCGTTCCTTACGTGCGGTATTTCGTTTCTAAGATATGGCGGGAAAGACGAAGAAAAGGAATAATCAAAGATGTTTCTTGTGTATTTTCCTGATATTTAATAATATTTTAATAAGTGGATTATCCCGCATTTGAAAGCGCGGGAGCCAATACGAAGGAGGAAAGTAAATGAAAAAGTGTTTAGCCGTTTTGTTGGCAGTACTCTTGGTGTTTGGCGCGGTTGCCATTGCCGGTTGCGCACCCAAGGATCAGCCTGACGCCAGCAAACCCAAAGAAACGAAAGCCGGTGAAGTCGATGGAGGCGAGAAGAAAGATCCCTCAAAAATGAAAGTGGTCGCTCTGCTTTCCGGAGTCATCACCGACAACGGTTGGAATCAGATCTGCTACGAATCCGTCAAGAACCTTGCGGATAAGTACGGCATCGCGGCAGAGTACAACGAGAACATCGCCGTATCTGACATGGCCGAATACATCAGAACTTATGCTGAAGAAAAATACGACATGATTATCGTCCATGGGTCGCAGTTTAAAGCGTCTGCAGAGGAAATGGCGCGCAAGTATCCCGATTCGCATTTCTGCCTGTCATACGGATTCCGCGTCGATGAGAGCACGGCTGACCAAGTCGAGGATATTCCGAATCTCGCGTATGTCGGCCCCGTCAACATGGGTGTGTTAATCGGCGCGATCATGGGTATTTTGACCGATAACAATAAAGTTGTCTTCCTTGGCGGCCAGGATATTCCTGCCATCACGGATATTGTTTCCGGAATTAAGGAAGGCGTTAGCCTGACGAACAAGGATGCCGCCGTCATGACGGACTATTTGGGCACGCTGACCGACGCCGACCTTGCCAAAGAGCGCGCGCTTGCGTTTATCGATGACGGCTATGATGTCATTTCCGCGAGTGCGAACACTGCACAACTCGGTTGCCTGCACGCGGCGGAAGAGAGAGGTGTTTATGCGCTCGGATTTAACGGCGATCAGTACGGAGTCGCTCCGAATGCCGTTGTGCTCTCCGTTATGCGCAACTACCCTGCGATCTACGAAGATGTTTTCTTGTCCATTGCCGAAGGAACTTGGAAGAGCGGCATGGTGGTATATACGCTCAAAGATAACGGCACGAGTGTATCGGATTGGCACGGCTGGGACAAAAAGCTCCCGAAAGAAAAAGTCGATGCCATCAACGACGTGATCCAGAAACTTTATAAGGGTGAACTCGGCGATTATTAATATCGCTCTCACGGTCGGGGCGGAGAGCTGCCGCCTGTCGCCCCGGCCTTTATGGCATACGTCATGGAGCCGTAAAATAACGCCGTTTAGCGTGATCGGTTTCTCAACTTTTGTCCTTGAACGCGGCAGATGAATGCACGAACTCCGCCGAATCCGCAACCGCGAAAAGCGGAGTTTTTTACAAAGTACGCAACATAGAAACTGTAAAAAATGGGGATGTTCAAGTGAAAGCATTATTCACAACTAAAATGAAGACACAGGGAAAAGCAGGCGCGAAGCAGGTCCTCGTTTCGTTCGGCGCGACGGTGTTCGCTCTGGCGCTGGGCATGCTTCTTATTTATGCGATCGGCTTTGACCCTTTTTCGGCCGTTGTCGCGATGGTCGACGGCGCCTTCGGAAGCAAGAATGCCTTTGGTGAAACGCTGGTGAAGATGACTCCCTTAATCTTTACCGGGATGAGTTACGCGCTCGCGAGCCGATGCGGACTGACGAACCTCGGTATGGAAGGGCAACTCTACATGGGCGCGCTTGCCGGAACGGCGACAGGAGTTTATGTTTCGGGACTTCCCGCCGCGCTGCATCTTCCGCTGACCATTCTGGCCGGCTTTCTGGGCGGCGCACTTTGGGGGTTGATCGCCGGCGCGCTTAAGGTGCGGTTCGGGGCAAGCGAGATCATCACGACCGTCATGTTGAACACGATCGCTATCAGCTTCATCGACTACATGGTTAACGGCCCGATGATTGAGCCGCCCGGCATCAATTGTCAGACGCAGCCGGTACAGAGTACTGCGCAGCTGCCTAATCTCATTTCAGGCACGAGGGCACATTGGGGCTTTGTCATTGCTATCGTCTTTGTAGTGCTTTTCTGGCTATTCCTTTGGCGAAGCAAACGCGGTTATGAAGTGCGCGTTGCCGGACTGAATCTGTCCGCGGCGCGGTATTCAGGAATACACACAGATAAAAATATCCTGCTTGTCATGTTTCTCGCGGGCGGTCTTGCCGGTCTTGCCGGATGTAATGAGATTTTAGGCATTCAGATCCGCATGATTCCTGAAATTTCGCCGGGTTACGGGTTTGACGGTATTGCGGTGTCTTTGATCGGCAACAACACACCGTTCGGTATTGTGATCGGCGCGTTGCTTTTCGGCGCATTTCGCGCAGGGGGCAATCGAATGCAGATCAGAGCCAAAGTGCCGAATGCCATCGTCTCGGTTGTACAAGCGCTCGTTATTTTTGCCGTAGTCGCCAGCCAGATGTTGCTCGACAAGTGGAATGAACATCAGATGAAAAAGATGAATCGTCAGGAAAGTGAGGTGGCGTAGTATGGACTTACTTCAAACCATCGGCGGCTATCTGTTTACGGACATTCGTATGGCAGCTCCCGTCCTTTTGGCAGGGCTTGGCCTCTTGCTCATGAACTGGAGCGGCCTTTTGAATATCGGCGCTGAGGGCACGATGTTAATAGCCGCATTAGCCGCGGTTGCCGGATCCCACTATTTTGGAAGTGTTTGGATGGGGCTTTTGCTGGCCATGCTGGCAGGAGCTGTGTTCGGTCTGCTTTTTGCCGTGCTTAC
Organism: Clostridiaceae bacterium; assembly: GCA_012799825.1. Classification (GTDB taxonomy): domain Bacteria; phylum Bacillota; class Clostridia; order Saccharofermentanales; family DTU023; genus UBA4923. The sequence continues at coordinate 14,512 of JAAZKK010000080.1, forward strand.
AGTGACGCTTCGCGCCAATCAGACGGTTGTCGGTGCCGCTATCAACATTCTCGGACTGAGCCTTTCGACCACTCTGAATCGCGTTCTCTTTGGGGTTGAGACGACTGTCACCAAAGTCGATTCTTTTAAGGTATTGGAAATTCCTCTCTTGTCGAAAATACCTGTCATCGGGCAAGCGTTTTTTGCCCAGATGCCTATTGTCTACATCGCCTTCCTGCTCGTTCCCGTGATGCATTACTTTCTTTTCAAGACGAAACCGGGTCTTAATCTTCGATCGGTGGGAGAGAATCCGCGAGTGGCGGACACGCTCGGCATCAATGTATATCGTACGCAGTATTTGGCGACGATCATCGGCAGTATGATCATCGCTGCAGGCGGCGCTTTTCTATCGACCGGACTGCTGAATTTCTTCACAGAAGATATGGTTGCCGGACGCGGCTACATAGCGTTGGCTGCCGTCATCTTCGGCAAATATAAACCTGCCGGCATCATGATCGCCGCGATGATCTTTATGGCGGGCAACGTGGTCAGCAACGTGCTGCAAGTGGCCGGTGTTGGCATTCCGTATACGTTCTTGACGATGATTCCTTATATTCTGACGATCGTTGCGTTGACCATTTTCGCAAGCCGTGCTGTGGCACCCGCCTCACTCGGCAAACCGTACAAACGCGGCTAAGGAGCAAATCATGGGTGTCATTCTTGAAATGGAAAATATCTGCAAGCAGTTTCCCGGCGTGTTGGCCAATGATTGTATCTGCTTTTCAGTGAATGAGGGTGAAGTGCACGCGCTTTTAGGTGAAAATGGCGCGGGCAAGAGCACGTTGATGAACATTCTGTGCGGTCTTTATAAGCCGACGTCCGGAGAAATCCGGCTAGAGGGCGAGACGGTCCGGTTCAATTCCGCTCGTGACGCGATGGAGCGCGGCATCGGCATGGTGCACCAACATTTCATGCTGATTCCGACAATGACGGTGACCGAGAACTGCCTGATCGGCGACAAGGAGGGAAGCTCAGTCAAACTCGATCGCAAAGAAGCCGGAAGGCGGTTGAGAGAGCTCGCCGAGCGCTACGGAATGGAGATTGATCCTGATGCTGTCGTCGGCACACTTTCCGTCGGCGAGATGCAGCGCGTAGAAATTGTTAAAGCACTGTTTCGCGGCGCGAAAATTCTGATTCTCGATGAGCCGACCGCAGTGCTGACACCGCAGGAGGCGCGCGCTCTCTTTAAGATGATTCGCGCGCTGACGGATCATCAATTCACGGTCATTTTTATCAGTCACAAATTAGATGAAGTTAAGGAGATTTCGGATCGTGTCACTGTACTTCGTCAAGGTACGGTTGTAGGTACTCACGATATCGATGACTGCTCGATCGAAGATCTGGCGCGTCTGATGGTCGGACGCGACATCTATTTCGATGCTGTCACGCGCCAACAGCCGATAGGCGATACGCTGCTTGATGTCAATAACCTGTCCCTGCATCGCGAAAAGTCGAATGATGGCAAGTTATTAGACGATCTTACTTTTGAGGTGCACGAGGGGGAGATCCTCGGGATTGCAGGTGTCGACGGCAACGGGCAGGCTGAACTTGTCGAATGCTTGACAGGTATTCGGAAAGCGTCGAGCGGCGAGGCTCTATACAGGGGAAAAAATCTGCTTGATCTTTCGACGCGCGAGATCATGTCCCATGACGTCTCGCACATTCCGCAAGATCGACAAAAAACAGGCCTTGTCATGCCCATGACGCTTGTCGAGAATTTCGCGCTGCAAGACTATTACAAGAAAAGCTTCGGCAAAAGCGTTTTTCTTGACTGGTCGGGGGTCGAAGAACGCAGCACGAAGCTGATCCAGGACTTTTCCATTAAAACGCCGAGTCCCTATGAGTTGGCGCAGAACCTTTCCGGCGGCAATCAGCAGAAAGTCGTGGTGGCGCGTGAAATCAGCCGTCAGCCCCAATTGCTGATCGCTATGCACCCGACGCGCGGTCTTGACGTCGGCGCGGTGGAATACATTCACAACCAACTGATCGATCAGCGCGACAAGGGTGTCGGCGTTGTTCTTGTCTCGACTGAGATGGAAGAAATCATGCGCCTTAGCGACCGCATCATCGTCCTCTATGAAGGACGCGCCATGGGGTGCGTCCGGCCGTCTGAAACGACCGTCGAGGAGATGGGTCTCATGATGGGCGGCCGTACTTTGGACGATATCCGCAAAGGGCGCGTTAACGGCACGCCCGCCGAAGAAAAGATGATGTGATCCGATGGTGGATGAATTTATTGACATAGAAGAGCTTGCTGTTCGGGACGGAACGTTGTATCTTGTGGCGACGCCGCTTGGCAATCGAGAGGATTTGAGTCTCCGTGCGAAGGCAACGCTCGAAGGCGTCGACTACATCGCCGCCGAAGATACGCGCCGCGCTGCGCGTTTGATGTCGTCCCTTGGAATTGGGAACAGGATCATCAGCTACTACGAGCATAACAAGCACATACGTCATGCCCAATTGTTGGAGGATCTTAGGCAAGGCAAGTCGATCGCGTTGATTTCAGACGCGGGGATGCCCTGTATCTCGGATCCGGGTGAAGCCTTGGTCAGGCTTGCTGTAGAGCAGGGGATTCCGGTTTCCGTCATTCCGGGGCCTTCCGCACTTCTTTCTGCCATTGCCGCCTCGGGTTTAGATACGACGCGCTTTGTCTTTGAAGGTTTTATTCCTATCAAGGGAAAGGCGCGTCGAGAATATCTTTCTGATATTGCAAAGGAAGCACGCACCATCGTCTTCTATGAAGCGCCGCATCGGATTCGCAAGACGCTTTCCGATTTAGAGGCGAACGATCTTGCGTTGCGTCGCGTCGTCGTGGCACGTGAATTGACAAAAAAATACGAGGAATTCCTGTATTTTACGATCAAGGAGGCCGTTGCCTACTACGAGAACACGACGCCAAAAGGCGAGTTTACGCTTGTCTTAGAAGGTCGTTCTGAATTCTTGCGCAGAACCGGTGCGCCACATGATGACATAGACGACGCTGACTTGGAAAAGCGTCTTCGCGATTGTCTAGCCGAAGGACTTTCCGTGAAAGATGCGACGGACGCCGTCTCAGAAGCGACTGGTGTTGCGCGAAACAGACTGTATGACTTGGCGCTCAAGGTGATGTGATACCGGTTTCATCTTTTCTGAGATTATGAGAAGATAGGAAGCGTAGTGATACTTTTGAGACGCCTTCTTTCAAAAAGCGTTTTCACGCCACGACACGTCGGTTGTTTTAAAAGAGAGTAACGCAAGTGATTTTGAGACGCCATCTTGCGAAAACATTTTCGCGATACGATATGTCGGTTTTTTTGGCAAGAGCGTCGATGGAAGACGATGACAAGTGACAAAGCATGAATAGCAGAGTACAACGGTGCCCGGTAACGGATACGGGTTCGCTGTTAGTTTATATATGAGGAGTGGAGAATTACATGACAAGAGAAACGTTTTACATCACAACCCCGATTTATTATCCGAGCGGCCAGTTGCATATCGGAAACTCGTACACAACGGTTGCGGCAGATGCCGCGGCGCGCTACCACCGCTTGCGGGGCAAAGATGTTTTTTTTCTGACGGGGATGGATGAACACGGACAAAAAATCCAGCAGACAGCAGAATCTGAAGGCATGACGCCACAGGCGTACGTTGATAAGATGGCAGTCGGCGTGAAGGCTTTGTGGAAAATTCTCGATATCTCATATGATGGTTTTATTCGCACGACGGACGCCCATCACGTAGCATCCGTACAGGCGATCGTGCAGAAACTTTATGATCAGGGCGATATATACAAAGGAGTTTACGAAGGTCTCTACTGCACGCCGTGCGAATCTTTCTGGACGCCGGCACAGGCGCCGGATCATCTGTGCCCGGACTGTGGGCGCGATCTTCACAAGACAGATGAAGATTGTTATTTTTTCCGTCTGTCGCACTACCAGAAGCCGTTGGAAGAACTCTTCAGCAGCGGCACATTTGTTCTTCCTTCATCCAGCGCCAATGAAATGATCCGAAATTTTCTTGAACCGGGACTTGATGATTTGGCTATCACGCGTACGGCATTTGATTGGGGCATTCCTGCACCGTTTGATCCCGGGCACGTTGTGTATGTTTGGGTTGACGCGCTCTGCAATTACATCACAGCGCTGGGTTATCCTGATGATCCGGATCTGTTCAACCGTTACTGGCCGGCCGATGTCCATCTTGTCGGCAAGGACATCATCCGCTTTCACTCGCTGATCTGGCCGGCGCTCTTGATGGCTCTTGGCGTTCATGTCCCGAAACGTATTTTCTCCCACGGCTGGTTACTCTTCGGCGGCGGCAAAATGTCAAAATCAAAAGGCAATGTTGTTGATCCGATCGTATTGGCGGATCGTTACGGCGTCGATGCCATCCGCTATTTTTTGCTGCGCGAAGTACCCTTCGGTTCAGACGGAAATTTTTCTAATCAAGCGCTGATCGAACGTATCAACAGCGATCTTGCAAATGACCTCGGTAATCTTGTAAGCCGGACGGCCGCCATGATCGTCAAGACATTCCCGAACGGTATCCCCGACGAGCGTCTCGAAGAGAAGATCGACGTTGAGTTAGACGATCTTGCCGACAAAACCCTGACGTCCGTTGAGTCACACCTCGAAAAGCTGGAGTTCAGCCTTGCGTTGGAAGCGATCTGGGCCTTGATCGGTCAGTGCAATAAGTACATTGATCTAACAACGCCATGGATCCTTGCAAGAGATGAGACCGATCATCCTCGACTTGCTGCCGTCCTCTATACACTTTCTGACAACTTGAGGCGGATCGCCGTGATGATATCACCGTTTATGACGCGCACGTCTGCTCTCATCCGCGATCGGCTCGGCATTCCCGAGACAGATGATGTGACATGGGAGTCTGCTGCCAAACGCGATCTTTACGTCGCAAATCCGAACGTCTACAAAGGCGGCGCCATTTTTCCGCGCATTGATATGGAAAAAGAATTGGAAGCATTGGAAGAGTACACGCCTTAGTCTTTCACGGAATCGACGAGCGATGCTTTTCTGAAAAGATGGTGATCGAAAGTCTTCTAAAAATCGCATGTGTGCGGTAATAGCATGTTTTTAAATGCGGTTGGCTGCTGCCGGTCATCATTGCCGAAATCTAAGGATCGAATGCGCGCGGTGACTGCAATCAGCATGTTTTGTCAACATGATAAGCCGCCTTGCTGTTCATCATGACAGAGTGCGTCTGCTTTTAGGTCGAAGGTATGTAAAATGAAGTGGTTTGATTCTCATGCGCATCTTCAAGACGGGGTGTTTGACGACGATCGTACGGCGGTTCTTCAGCGCGCCCGAGAAGCCGGTGTAACGCGTATACTTCTCCCGGCATCCGATTTGGAAGACGCGCGCAAAGCATGTGAACTCGCTGTCGATGAACCGATGTTTTATGTGGCGATCGGTGTGCATCCTCATGAAGCCGTCTCCTGGACACAGGAAACGGGAAGACAGCTTCGCGACCTCCTAAAGGACACTAATCGGCGCGCAATAGAGAACGGGCGCGATGCGCCGGTCGTGGCAATCGGTGAAATAGGGCTCGATTTTCACTACGATTTCTCACCGCACGATATACAGCATCAGGTTCTTAAAACGCAACTCCGACTGGCACGTGAACTTGATCTTCCGGTCATCATTCATCTTCGAGACGCGACGGAAGATATGATCGATGTGTTGACACGTGCGCACACCGCAGGACTTTTTTCCGATGACCATCCTGCAGGAGTATTACATTGCTATTCGGAATCAAAAGACAAATTAAAGATTTTTCTCGATATGGGATTTATGATCGGATTTGACGGTCCCATCACATATAACAATGCCAAGAAGGCGCGCGAAGCTATCGCAGCAGTTCCGGATGATCGTCTCGTCCTCGAAACGGACGCGCCATGGCTCTCTCCCCGTCAAAAGCGTGGCCGCCGAAACGAGTCGTCCTATCTTCCATGGATCGGTGAAGAAGCTGCCGAGCTCCGTGGCGTGTCTACGGGAACCCTCGCATCACAGACTTTCAACAACGCAAATCGCCTTTTTCGTTTATTCTGCTGATGATGTGTCGTTGTGATACAAGTCAATCTGACATCGATATCGCTGAAGAACATTCGTTTTCTACAAAGGCGAAATCTAACCATCCTGTCAAGTCGACAACGGTTCGATCATTTCTTGATTAACATCACATAATTTCATCAGAACGTCATGACAACGTGATCATTTTGGTTGTACTACGTGTTGAATGGTTACAAACCTGCTCTTTATGTTGTTATGGCAAACCAAGCTGATATTAGGCCGATGGAGGCAGCGTAGATCAGAAGGCCTGCGACGACGACTCCGCCCATGACAGCAATAACACTTTTCTTGAAATCCATATCTAAAAGACTTGCGGCGAATGTTCCTGTCCATGCGCCCGTTCCCGGAAGCGGGATCGCTACGAAGACAAAAAGGGCGACATAGAGACCGTAGCCGGCCTTTTCTGTTAGCTTCCGTCCTGCTGCGGCACCGCGTTCTAAGAAAAAGACGCAGATCTTGGAAATGTAACGCTTCTCTTTGCCCCATGTAAGGAACTTGCGAGCAAGGTAGAAGATGAAAGGAACCGGAAGCATGTTTCCCAGTATGCCGTTCAGCATGCCCCAAAGAAGCGGCACATTGTTTGCAGATGCATAAACCATCGCACCGCGTATTTCCACGATCGGCAACATCGAGATAAAGAAAATCCAAAGCAGTTTTTTAGTCACAGCCTATGTTCCCTTCAATTAAGTGAATTTCTCAAACGGTTGCATTTTACCACAACGAAGCGTCAGCTGAATAACAGGTTAAATGGTGTGGTCTTTGTAAGCTGCCCTGACAGCTGAATGCCAAAGTAAGCTGTACAGTCAGAGGCGCGGGTCGTCCATTTAAACTGGCACATTGCCTGTCCTGTCAGAGACCAATTTTTATAGCTGTAGTTTCAGGAAACGGCCAATTGTTCTGTGATTTGTTTGAAGAAATGAGCATTCCATACGTGTAAAGAATCAGTGTTGCGAATAAAAGGAATCACATCTTCCTTTGCCTGCTTGTAATCAATGGCTTCAAAACGATTACTTAGGTGCCGTTTTAGGTCGGTCAGCGAAAAATCATCTCCGAGTTTCAGGTAGCCGTTTTGCTGAAGTCGCGCCTGTAAATGAGCTAAGTTTACGGGCATGTTTCTCGACAAGAAAGAGATATAATCATAAAGGTCACGTCCCTTAACTCTGTTTTTCCAGCCTCTGCAAAGTACGGCATGAATTTTACCTGCGAACAGTGAAGAGGCATCATACAATGCAACTTCATAAGGGGACGGAAGCAATCTGTACCGGTGCTCAAAACCTGCGTATTCAGGCGGGCTGGTGTCCACCTCAAACTTAATACGAATTCTTTCCCCCGGATGAATACCTGGAAGTGCTTCGTTACCGTAAAAAAGCAACAGGTGTTTCCTCGTGTTGCCCTTTAGGAAAGCGGACTGAATCGGGGAATCAACGCTCTTTACTTTTTCTTCGATGTCCAACTGCAAGCCGAAAGCAGCAATTTCTTTTTTCAATAATGGGAAATAGGTTGTTAAATCAAAGTCTTCGTCCTTAGCCTTCAAGGAGAAATCCAAATCCTCAGAGAATCTATCTAAACCGTAAAAAATACGCAACGCTGTACCGCCATAAAAAGCCGCTTTTTTAAAAAATCCGGCTCTAGAGAGGCCGCAAAGTACCATCTCCTGCATAATCTCTTTCACCACATTTTTTTTATCCATCGACGGTTGATCATCATAGGTTTTTAGCATCTGTTCAATGATAGTATTCACGCTGTCCTCCTTAAATATTGAATTAATCGCTTGTGATTGCCGGTTTGGTAGAGCGTTGCATACTGCGTTATTTTTTCTTTATCAAGCCCCCGAAACGTATCGCGGTCAATCCTGAGGTCATCCCATAACAGATTTTCAAAAGCTCTCAAATTTGCCACAGGCGATAGAGTGTAGAGCTTATCGCACAAGGCTTTCTCAGGCAGTGCGATGAGAAAGGAATAGTTTCCTTCTGATACTATCTGAATTCCTACCGGATACGCAGTTTTGGGCACATCACGATAGGTGAACAATCCAAAATCTGTCTTGAATTGCTTCCGTTTCTTTTTGTCATAGGTGGCGGAAGTATAGGTATATACCGCTTCCGGTATTAGGTGCCAATACGACAGTGCGTAATCAAAAGACAGGTACGAAGGACCATAGATGCTGGCGGCAAGCAAGTATCCGGGCGTAGTGTTGTCCGTTGTATACAATCCCCGAACCACCGGGAAAATTTCTCCTTGTGCTACCATACGTGCTAACTTGTTAGCGGGGCAGCGATATTCCTGCAATTCGTCTAGGAGCATAGCGGTCGTTTTAATCATATTATCACCTCTTAATGGAATATTACTCCATCAACTGGTGAAAATCAAGCTTTCTGAATTCAATAGTCACGAGATTATTAAGCGTAAGTATGGTCATTTTGAATAAAACCGCGTCAGCTCCTATTGGTAATGAAGGAGTGCGCATTCTTTTCTTTTATCGTGTATTATTGAAAACAGCGCTTGTCTTTACAGGACAACGGTTGGAGGCATGTTAAATGGATCAATATCGTTTTTCCGAAATTGAAAAAAAATGGCAGGAGCGCTGGGAAGCGTCCGGTGTTTTTCACGCCGAACAGCCGTGCGACGGCAAGGTGCCTGAAAAACCGAAATTTTATTGTCTTATTGAATTTCCCTATCCTTCGGGACAAGGTCTTCATGTCGGGCATCCGAGAAGCTATACGGCGTTAGACCTCGTCGCGAGAAAAAAAAGGCTCGAAGGCTATAATGTGCTGTATCCGATGGGATGGGACGCGTTCGGCCTTCCTACGGAGAATTACGCCATTCAGCATCGTATACATCCGGCGACCGTGACGCGCGAAAATATTAGCCATTTCAGACGACAGTTGAAATCGTTAGGTTTCAGCTTTGATTGGTCACGTGAGGTTAACACGACAGATCCGAACTACTATCGGTTTACTCAGTGGATTTTCCTGCAGTTTTATAAAGCCGGTCTCGCGTATAAAAAGGAGATGTCCGTCAACTGGTGTCCCTCGTGCAAGGTGGTACTTGCCAACGAGGAAGTCGTGGAAGGATGTTGTGAACGTTGCGGCACGGAAACGACGCAGCGGGTCAAGAGCCAGTGGATGCTTCGAATCACGGACTATGCGCAAAAACTGCTGGACGGTCTGGATGACGTCGATTTTATTTCACGTGTCAAAACTCAGCAGCGCAACTGGATCGGTCGTAGCACCGGCGCGGAAGTATACTTTGCGACGACGGCAGGTGATGCTTTAAACGTCTATACAACGCGCCCGGATACGCTTTTTGGCGCGATGTATATGGTCGTGTCGCCCGAGCATGAGTTGGTTGAGAAGTGGCTTGATGAAGGCATCATTCAAAATGCGGCTGACGTCCGCGCCTATCAAGATGAAGCGAAGCGCAAGTCCGATTTTGAGCGCACGGAGATCAATAAAGATAAAACCGGTGTCCGGCTTGAGGGAGTGGATGGCATCAATCCCGTCAACGATGAAGTCATCCCGATCTTTATTTCAGACTATGTCCTCACTTCTTATGGAACGGGAGCGATCATGGCGGTGCCTGGGCACGATGACCGCGACTACGAGTTTGCGAAAGTGTTTGACCTGCCGATTCGCTGTGTCGTCGAAGGAGGCGACATCACTGAGTTTGCTTTTATCGATATCGATACCGGTATCATGATGAATTCCGGTTTTCTTAACGGGCTGCATGTCAAAGACGCGATCGTCAAAATGACCGACTGGCTTGAGGAGAATAATCTCGGCCATCGGCGCGTCAACTACAGGCTTCGCGACTGGGTTTTTTCACGTCAGCGTTATTGGGGTGAGCCGATTCCGATGGTGTATTGCGAGACATGCGGCTGGCAGCCATTGCCGGAGGATCAGCTGCCTCTGTTGCTGCCTGAAGTGAAATCGTATGAACCTACCGATACGGGTGAATCACCACTGGCTTCTTTGACTGAATGGGTCAACACCACGTGTCCTCGTTGCGGCGGCCCCGCAAAACGCGAGACCGACACGATGCCGCAATGGGCCGGTTCATCGTGGTATTTCATACGGTATACGGATCCACAATGCGAAACAGCCATCGCTTCAAGGGAAGCGATGGAATATTGGCTTCCTGTTGACTGGTACAACGGGGGAATGGAACATACGACGTTGCATCTTCTTTACTCGCGGTTCTGGAATCAATTTCTCTATGATCAAGGCATCGTACCGGTTAAAGAGCCCTATAAACGGCGCACGAGTCACGGCATGATCCTCGGCGAAAACGGCGAGAAAATGTCGAAATCGCGCGGCAATGTCGTCAATCCGGATGACGTCATTCACGAATACGGCGCCGATACATTGCGTCTTTATGAAATGTTTATCGGCGATTTTGAGAAGCCGGCGCCCTGGAACACGTCCTCGATACGCGGATGTTCACGCTTCCTTGAGCGTGTCTTCGATCTTCAGAATAAGCTGATCGACGGCGACTCGTACAGAAGCGATCTTGAAACGCTGATGCATCAAACAATTAAAAAAGTATCGTACGACATTGATCATCTAAAAGGGAATACGGCCATCGCTCAGCTGATGACACTAATCAATCGTTTCTATGATGCAGGGAGCGTCAATCAGGCGGAGTATAAAACATTTCTTCTGCTGCTCAATCCCTTCGCCCCGCACATCACGGAGGAAATCTGGGAGCGGCAGGCATTCGGCGGCAGAGTCACCGACCAGTCATGGCCTGTATACGATGAAGAAAAGACGAAGGAAGACGAAGTCGAAATCGTTATTCAAGTCAACGGAAGAATTCGCGCTCGCGTGATGATCTTGCGCGATATGCCGGAAGAAGATGTCCTGAAAATTGCTCGCGAAAATGAAAATGTTGCGCCTCAGCTTGCCGGGAAACAAGAGCTAAAAGCCATCTACGTACCCGGACGACTTGTCAACATTGTGGTGAAAGCGTGAGCGTCATGGGACAAGAGGCAAAAAAAGCCTCTTATCTCACGACAACGTGACTGTTTTGAATGTCAAGATAGGCACGCCGCGTCATGCGGCGTCATATGGCGACAACTGTCGGCAACGCGATGTCAATGACGTGATGAACGTATGTGAACCATAGCGATTGATGGTGAAGGCGATCAGTGTCCTTAAAAACAAGCGTGTGCTAATTGGCGAAAATGCCGAATTGACGAATCGCGAAAAAAAGGCGACAATAGCTAAAATAGAATTAAAGGCAGTGAAGGGAAGAGTAAACTCGACGGTGATCGACAGAGAACCCGGTAAGGTGGAAGCGGGACGAGCCGAGAAGTTGAACATGGCCCCTGAGCCGCGGCGCTGAGCTTGTGCCAGACTGTTTCATAACAGGATAATGAGACTAGTTGAATATTCAAAATGTTCAACGTCCGGAACAGCGAATCAAGTTAGGTGTCGACGGGTGCGCCCGTTATCGCGCCGGAGTATGATAGTACTCTTTGAGGTCTGTCTCGTGAGGGATAGGCGAATCTGGGTGGTACCACGGATCATGTCCGTCCCGGAACCGAAAGGTTTCGGGACGGATTTTTTTATTTGGCAAGACGTTTATGGAGAGTACATCTCTATCTACAGGCGGGCGATACTGCTGACGAAATGTTAAATGAAAGAAGAACCTCGGACGGGACTACTTAGATATAAAATTGACCGACCATACGGGCTGGCCGTTCAGGGTCGGAGTAGGCAAGTCGGTTTTGCGGAAACGAAAAGTGGAGGTTTGGAGGTAAGCGATGAGGCTTCTCACGGTCAAAAATCTGAGAAAAACGTTCGCTCAAGAGAAGGAAGCGATTCACGCGGTTAACGGCGTCTCTTTTCACGTTGACAAAGGCGAAATCTATGGTCTTATCGGTCTTTCCGGCGCTGGAAAATCAACGCTCGTGCGTTGTTTAAATCTCTTAGAACGCCCTGATTCGGGGGAGATTTGGTTCGACGGAATTGATCTTACGAAGCAAAATGAAGCCGTTGTGCGCGAAAAACGTCGTGAAATGGGCATGATTTTTCAGCACTTTAATCTTTTCATGAGAAAAACGGTGGAAGACAACGTGGCGTATCCGCTTCGCATTGCCGGGCGCGATCGCAGCGAAAGCAAAAAGCGCGCTCACGAGCTCATCGATTACATCGGACTTTCGAAATATGCCCGAGCGTATCCTGCAGAACTTTCCGGCGGACAGAAACAGCGTGTCGCCATCGCGCGCGCGCTGGCATTAAATCCCAAGCTGCTTTTGTCCGATGAGGCGACATCGGCGCTCGACCCGGTCAATACGGAGCTGGTCTTGAGCATGCTGCGCCAAGTCGTTAAGGATTTCGGTATTGGCATTGTGTTGATCACACATCAGATGGAGGTTGCCAAAGCGCTGTGTGGACGTGTTGCCGTTATGGAAAGCGGCCTTATCATCGAAGAAAACAATGTAGAAACATTGTTCCTCAGCCCGAAGCACGCTGCGACGCGCCGTTTGATTCGCGGCGTGGAAGATGTGTTCCCGCTGAAGCACGGTGAAACCATCGTAAAAGGAAACATCTACCGTCTCGGTTTTCGTCGTGAATCAGTGAGGCGTCCGCTTATCTCACATATTTCGCGCGAGTACAACGTAGATATCAATATTTTGGCAGGTGATATCAATGTCCTTCAAACGGGGGACGTCGGCTACCTTGTGGTGTCGTTTGAAGATATAGGCGACGAGGAAGGCGCGCTGAAAGCATTGCGCGAGAACGGTGTCGAACTCGTTCCGTTGACGGCCGAAGATGCCGTCAACCACTTGTAAGCATTTGAACGACAAAATGCCTAAACAGGCAGACAATTACAGGCGGTTAATACAAGCTTATGTAAGGGCGACAGTTCGTATAGGAATCGATAAAACCTTGATAAACGATCGGCGCACTTATGACCAATTTACCAATGGACACGAATCAAAATGCGATCTTAAAGATGTGGAGGACGCATTAAGGATGAATGAATAATGGAGGATCCATGATGACACAAGAATTGATAAGAGCAACGATCGAGACACTGGAAATGGTGACCGTCAGCAGTTTGTTTTCAGTTCTGCTGGGGCTTCCTCTCGGCGTTCTGCTCGTCTTATCGCGCCCCCAAGGCCTTCGCCCTCGTCCGGCGCTTTACCGTGCGCTCGATGCGATCATCAATGTCTTTCGATCACTACCCTTTCTGGTGCTGATGATCATGGTTTTTCCGTTATCACGCCTTATCACCGGGCGTGCGACGGGCACGACCGCGACCATCGTACCGCTGGCTGTCGCTGCGATCCCTTTTGTCGCAAGGATAATGGAGCAGAGTCTATTGGAGGTTGACGGCGGTGTTCTGGAAGCGGGACTCGCTTCAGGTGCGAAGATCAGCCAACTGGTTTGGACCGTTCTAATTCCTGAAGCGCTGCCGGCGCTCGTAAACGGAGTCACCATTACCGTCATCAATATCATCGGCAACTCGGCGATGGCCGGTGCGATCGGCGGCGGCGGTCTGGGAGACCTTGCGGTGCGCTACGGGCTTTACAGGCGCGAACCGGTCATGCTCTACACTTCCGTTGCCGTCATTATTGTGCTGGTTCAGCTGGTGCAGTGGCTAGGCGGTTATCTCGAGCGACGTCTGCGGCGCGATGGCAAAGTGACAGCCAGCGCCTGAAACTCGAACCTAGCATAGCGCGTACGTATGTGAGGAGACTACTTATTTGAGGGTTATTGTCAGTTTTTCGACATACCTATCACCGTGCGTACAGCATGTAAGTAGACACAAGCGGAGGTGTTGAGGAGGGAAGATGAAGGAACGGACACTTATCGCACACAAGGAGAAACAAGGCCGAGTTCCGGGAATATACAAAGTTTTTATAACACGGAATCGGAGATGATTAGGAACTCGATACGCAGTATCAGAGCGGTATGTAATGCACCGTTTTTGAATAAAAAAGAAATCTATTGGAAGAATAGAAAGGATGAAAACATGAAAAAGAACAGAATAAAATGGGGAATCATTTTGGTGCTTATCATCGCTTCCCTACTGTTGACGGTCGCTTGCGCGCCTAAGAAGGATAACAGTAAGCTGGTGATCGGCGTCAGCCCCGCGCCTCATGCGGAAATCGTGAAGCTTATCCAAGATGATCTTGCAAAACAAGGCGTGACGCTCGAAATAAGAGAGTTTAACGACTATAAGACACCTAACATCGCGCTTTCCGACGGCGACATCGACGCCAATTATTTCCAGCATATTCCTTATTTTGCGGACGAGAACCGGGTTGGGAAATACAATCTTGAAATTCTCTGCGGTGTTCACATTGAGCCTATGGGATTCTACTCGAAAACGCTGACATCATTGGATGACATTCCCGACGGTGCGGAAATTATGATTCCGAACGATACGACGAACGAAGGCCGAGCACTGCTTCTTTTGCAGGATAAGGGACTCATCACGTTAAAAGAAGGTGTGGTTGGCGGAACCGCAACACCGCATGACATCGCGGAAAATCCGAAAAACCTCGTGTTCACTGAGCTCGAAGCGGCGACGATCCCGCAAGCCTATGCTGACGCCGACGGAGCGGTCATCAACGGAAACTATGCGATTGAACATGGACTTAACCCGATAAAGGATGCGCTCGCTGTTGAAGGAACGTCCAGTCCCTACGTCAACATCGTGGCCGTTCGAAAGGGTGATGCTGCAAAAGAGGCGTTCAAGAAATTGGCCGAAGTGCTGCAGAGCGATAAAGTGAAAGAGTATATCGAATCGAAATATGAAGGCGCCGTCATTCCCGCATTCCAGAGCAAAGAAGAAGCTGACAAACTCGCTTCTCAATACTGAGAATGATATAACGTGCGATTGAAAACTGATCAATATCCGCGGGCACCCGTGAGTGATTCATCGTTTGTGACCCAGTCTTCGACTAGGATCACGCGGTAGTCATCGCGAGTGTCCCGGATGATCACCTGCTCAATGCCCGCATTGATGATCAAACGTTTGCAGAGCGCGCAAGGCATCGCCTGTTCGACGTATTTACCCGTTCGCGCGTCGCGTCCGACAAGGTAGAGGGTGCTGCCGATAAGATCGCGACGAGCGGCGCTGATGATGGCGTTCATTTCGGCGTGAACGCTGCGGCAAAGCTCATAACGCTCTCCGCGAGGAATTTGAAGTTTTTCGCGTGTGCAGTAGCCGAGTTCGTTGCAGTTGGATCGCCCTCTCGGCGATCCGACGTAGCCTGTGGAAATGACCTCGTCATCCTTGACAATGACGGCTCCAAAATGCCTGCGAATGCAGGTGGCCCGCTCGCTTACCACTTCGGCAAGATCAAGATAGTAATTGGTCTTGTCACGACGCTTTACGGATTGATTGATTGTCTCATTCTGCATGACGGTCGCGCTCCTTTTTCTAATTTAAGCATACCACGATCGCGATCATGTGCAAATGCGGCGCGTCACATAAAAGTTCCCTCTGATGTTGTAAGCATCGAAAGCAAATGCAGAGCGCAGGGCACGATATATCGCTGTTTTATTCGCAAAAATCGTTGAACAAGTGTCAAATGCCATGCAAACGCCCGGCAGATTTTCATCTGTCGGGCGTTGGTCGGTCTTTATCAACTTAAACTTGCGTAAGATCTATGTGCACGGGTAGGAATGTCCCGGCTGACGATATTTGGGCCATTGGTTCAGGTATGATCTACGTATACGGGAGGAAGGCCTCCCCGCAACGGTTGCACGTGCTATAACGCCGGTATGATCTACGTATACGGGAGGAAGGCCTTATTCTTCGTCATCACCGAAGTCGATTTCGATCGTCTGCTTTCCTTTTTTCTCTTTGCTTTCTTTTGGAAGCGTGAGTTCCAGTACTCCGTTGCGGAATTTTCCGGTGATATCGTCCATGTCGACACCTGTCAGATCAAAGCTACGGCTGCATGTGCCATATGAGCGCTCTTTGTAAACGTAGTTTTCTGTTTCTTCAGACTTCTCGACGTTTTGCTCTGCTTTGATCGTCATAAATTTGCCGTCGAGTTCAATCTTAATATCTTCTTTTTTAATGCCGGGGAGGTCTGCCTTTAAAAGGTAGTGATCATCTTTATCGATGATATCGACATTAAAGCTTCGTGTTCCGGTAACCGTGCCGAAAAAAGGCCGGTCCAAGAATCGAGCCATCTCATCAAATAAACTTAAATTGCGGTTGCGTCTTCCGTATGGAATCAAATCAAACATCGTTTTACCTCTTTCTCTTTGTAAGTGTAGTCTCAAGAACGCTGAGCGTGAGACACAGTGTATTTTTTGTTGTTTCGGCCGGTTTTATAAGCAGCCAATCTGATTTTTGTCTTTTGTTCGCTCACGGGGAAAGGCTCATGGGATGCTCTTCTGTCCGGCATCCGGATCCTGATCTCCATGAAAGTTATCATCAGACCTTTTCACTGATTCTATTGTAAACGGTGGATGCGACAAGAATGTCATACGATTGTGACGACGTTTGAAAAATTAGCACTCTCATGTGAAGAGTGCTAATTTGCTCCGAAAATTTGTTTGATTTCTCTCGGTGAGCGCTTACTGATTATGCTATATCGAGCAGAATAGCACTCTGAATCAAAAGAAAATGTCTCAGAAAAATGTTCTTAAATATACTTTAAAAAGACCGTGAGAGGGTTTCATAATTCATGTGATGCAGCGAGCATGTAAACGGAACTTATGGTCGGTGTACCCGTATATCGGTATAATGAACGTGGCATGAGCGTCGGCGAGGCGTACCCTAAGATCGCCTGACGAACTGTTTCGAGTCGTTGTCATCGCACTTGTGAGGACATGCCGGCAAGATGCCGCAACGATATAAAAACCATTGATGTTTGCGACGTTATAAGCGCGCGTCACATGCCCGGATGACAATCCGGGCGCGTCGGGTCTCGTCAGCGATGGTTGTTGAAGCGTGCGACACATGTATGGATAAACAAAGGAAAGATATGAAACCCATTAAAATAATAGCCGTTGACCTCGACGGCACACTGCTAAACAGCGAGAAAAAAGTATCCCCGCAAGATCAACAGATGATTGAAAAAGCCGCCAAATCCGGAGTTCATATTGTTCCGGCAACGGGTCGCCTTTATAACGCTGTTCCCGAAGAGGTTAAGACTCTTCAAGGCGTTCGCTATTTAATTCTCGCCAACGGTGCTGTCATCTACGATATGGAGGACGATAGCGTCGTCATGCGCGCAGAAATTCCACGCGAACAGGCGGTCGCGATTTTTGACTTTTTGGACGTTTACCCCTGTATTTATGGATGTTATAAGAACGATCAATCGTGGATGACGATAGAAGCGAGGAGCCTGATCGATCGTTACATTCCGGAGGTCACGTTTCGCCAATTAATCAGCGCGTTTAATGAAACGACGGACAATCTCCGCGATTTAGTTATCTCGCATGGCTTCGATGTTCAGAAAATCCAACTGTTTACGGACGATGCGGCTTTGATAGATCGGCTTCTCGTTCAAATTCCTCAAGAATTTTCGGGTGTTGTCACGACATCTTCAATTCGCCATAACGTCGAGATCAACGCTATGGCGGCGCAAAAAGGCATTGCGCTTCTTAGGCTCGCAGAGTTGCTCGGTATCGATCAGAAAAAGACGATGGCCATTGGCGATGCCATTAACGATCTTGACATGATTAAATCTGCCGGTGTAGGTGTCGCCATGGCCAACGCGTTTTCTCGGGAAGTCAAGGAAGCTGCAGATTACGTTACATCGGACTGTGATCACGGCGGCGTCGCCGAAGCTATCGCAAAATTCTTTTTTTAGAGGACTAAGTCCATGACCATGAGCGATTACAAAGTGTACGTATCCCAAGATGTGGAACAAATAGAATCAAATTCCCGAAACGATCAAGCGTGTGCCGTAGCGATCGGTTTTTTCGATGGTGTGCATCGCGGCCACAAAGCGGTGATACGCCGACTCATCGATGTCGCGCGAGATTATTCGTTGCCACCAGCCGTCGTATGCTTGATTCCCCCGGGCCATTTTTACAAGAGACTTTGTACGCTAGAGGATTGTTTTAATATGATTCTTGATCTCGGAGTCGAAATCATTTTACCGATGCCGTGGAGTGGATCTTCGCCTTTCAGTCTTTCCGTGTCGACACCGGTGTCAACAAAAGAGACGACAGTTTCTCAGTCCGATTCTTGTGATCAAGATGCAATCGATGACATCCATGCGCTACTTGAGCAGATCGGCGCCCAAGTTTTCGTCACAGGAAATTCCGGAAAGCAAACACCGGAAGGCCTTAAGACGGTCACCGTTGAGACGGTTACGCATGACGGTTTGCCCGTCACAACGGATCGAATCTTGAAAGCGTTGCAATCAGGGAAAATGGAGGATGTTCAAGCGCTTCTTGGTCGAACACATTATTATTACGGCCGAGTGATTCCTGGGGCGCGGCGCGGAAGAACAGTGGACATGCCAACCGCCAACATAACCGTGGCTCCCAGGCTGCAACTTCCCGCATTCGGTGTCTACGCAACAAAGATCAAAGTACGAAATCGCTGGTATGAAAGTCTGACGAATATTGGCAACCGTCCAACGGTCGACACTTCAGAAAAAGTGACGATTGAAACCCATATCTTAGATTTTAACGATGCCATTTACGGAGAGGAGGTCAAATTGGAGATTTACTCCTACATTCGACCTACCTTCAAATTTGACAGTATCGTCGACGTTCGTGATCAAGTCAAACGTGACATTGTGGTTGCCGACACTAAGCGTTCCCGCGAGCAGAGTGATTAGGGCAGATCGGTGTAGGCGCCGGAGCTTTTTAGCACGCGCGAAAGCGGATTGAATAAAGCAGGAGGCAGTTTAGCCGGTGCCGAAGCTCTTGAGCATATTCGCGATCTGATTTATTAGAGTTTTTGTAAAGAACTATTCACCGGGCGATTATTCGCCGGACGAACACATTTAAACACAGCTTAAACACATCTCGAACACAGCTGTACAGGGTGTTCGATAATTTTGCACAAATGTGATACCATAATTCATGTAAAAATGACTAACATCATGAAAGCATGACGTCCTGATGTCTGATTAAATCGATGAGGTTGGTGTGAAAGCGTGATACGCAATCCATGTAGAGGGGGAAGACCATGAATATTTCAAAACGCAGTGTTGCTTTGCAGGCCTCACCCATTCGAAAGCTTTTTCCTTATGCCAATGAGGCAAAGAAACGCGGTGTGCACGTGTACCATCTCAACATCGGTCAGCCCGATGTTGAGACACCGCAAGTTTTTATAGAGGCCGTCAAAAAAAGCGATTTTTCCGTTTTAGCTTACGCCGATTCGCACGGTTGGGAACCGCTTCGTGAGAGTATCGCGGCTTACTATCACCGTATAGGCCTGACGTATGAGACGGAAGACATCATAATTACGAACGGCGGAAGCGAAGCATTACAGTGGGCTTTCATGATCTGTTGCGATCCCGGCGAAGAGATCCTCGTGCCTGAGCCTTTTTATACGAATTATCGCGGCTTCGCGTTGCCGTATACTGTGGAACTCAAACCGATCCCGACGAGGCTGGAAAATGCCTTTGCTCTTCCCGATGACGCGACGTTGGAGGCTCAGATCACCGATAAGACGCGCGGCATTGCGCTTTCCAATCCGGGCAATCCGGCAGGCGTCGTCTATTCGAAAGATGAAGTGTGCCGTATTGCCTACATCGCGATGCGCCACAATCTATTCATCATTGCCGACGAAGTGTACCGTGAGTTTTGTTACGACGGCCAAGAGGCGACAAGTTTCGGGTCAATGACGGACGCGCTTGATCGCATCATTCTTTGCGACAGCGTCTCGAAGCGTTTCTCCGCTTGCGGCGCGCGTATTGGCTCGATTGCGAGTCATAACCGCGATGTCATCAATGCCGCGCTCAAACTAGGGCAGGCGAGAGTGTGCTGTCCGACGTTGGAGATGATCGGAGCTAAGGCGCTGTATGATTTGGAACCTGATTACTTCATTCCCATTCGTGAACGCTATGAAAGGCGTCGCAACATCATGATCGACGCGCTGCAGAAGATGCAAGGAGTCCTTTGTGAAAAGCCGGGAGGCGCTTTTTACGCGATTGCGAAGCTTCCGGTCGACAACGCCGAAAAGTTCGCGCTCTGGCTTCTGAATGATTTTCGCGAAGATGGAAAGACGGTTATGCTTGCTCCGGCGGAGCATTTCTATCAGACTCCGAATCAGGGGGTGGACGAAGTGCGCCTTGCGTATGTCCTGAATACGGATGACTTATCCGATGCGATGCGTGTTCTTGACAGCGCGCTAAAACAATATCCCGGAAGATTTCTGCGCTGACGGTGCGTGCAATTCTATAAATCATGCGCAAAAATCAGAAGAATAATCGCGCAGAATACCTTTTCTGCTGCCCAACTTCTTTTGGCATTCTGCTAAAAGAATGGTCGCAATGACGTATGACCCAATGCGGAGCATAAAGCGTATAAGGCGCATTTGTAAGATATAATTTCTGTCACATTTATCCGAGAAAGTGTCCTGCGGATTTTTCACTTGAAGAAGAGTTGACGTGGGGGCATGATGACATTATGTTGTTTTCTCGGTATCGAGCGCCATTCGGCGCAGGAACCTAGGTGCGGATCGGCTGATTATTTTTGTCGAGACTGTCATATCGTGCCGCAGGATCATGGAGCAGAGTTTTGCGTATGCACAAGTCAGATCATCAACGGTTCTCTTATGCCGCGACTGATCATGATGCAGTGAGCCGTTTTCTACACAACATCTCTCTTTGCAAAGACTGGATATTAGGCGAATGCGTTGTAAAGGAACAAGAAAGTCCGTTAGCTATTTATCAGGCGACAAATCGCGACGGATATCCTTTTTTGCTTTACGTCTCGCCTATTCGTACTTGGGGCAGAGAAGAGCGTATTCATCAGCACGTTATTCGTGTGAATCGCGCACTGGCACAAGGCTCATTTCGGTACAATGCCTGCGAACCAATGATTCAGCAACCAACGTGGATTCGATCAGGTGATTTTTTCTTTGGCATTACACCTGATCGAGGATTGCAGTCTATATTCAAGATGGCGCCATTTCATAATCGTTCGAGCTTCATTTTGAACACAATACATATTACTGCACTGTTCCGCTTTTTAGAATGTGATATCTGGCCTTTCACACGCGAAGCAGAGAGCAGTGAAGATTTGCTCGTTAAAGCAACAGCGTTGTATGACAAGGTTGCTCCGAGACTGCATAACGCTTCGGAAATACCGAGGCGCTGGGGGCATTTTTATCGCCACAATGCGGAGACGGCTGCCAGAACACACGATTTTACACCGGTTTATACGGTTGGTGATTTTCTATCAGAATGTCTGGTGTACTGTCCGGAACGTGAAACACTCTATCTTGAAGGAGCGTTTTCCTTTTCTCCGGGTACGCGCGGCGACGATCTCTGCGATCTTCTATATTTGCTTAGGAAGCAGTCTGCAGAGGACAAGCAGTACTTTATTGATTTCTATTTCCATTTGAATGTGCCGAATCATTTTTTTACGTATCTTTCCTATAAGCATATGTCACACTTGTTGGAACAGATCGCCAACAGTGCCATCGGGTCAAGAGAGGATCAGATCGGTCGAGATGAATTGCGACGATTTTCTGAGTCTCGGGAAGGCTTTCGAACACCGGTGCCAGTTTGGTACAAATCATCTTAACCGTCATCGGAGATCTCTATTTTCTAAAAGGATCAAAGGCAGTATAATGGTCGGCATGAATAACATGAATTATCTTAGCGAGGACGGATATTAGCAGAACTTATAGATATTTGCTTAGTCAAGTGATTTTTTCCGCACATGATAAATAAGAAAGTATGAACGTTATGATGTAAAATGATATTCTATACGAATGGATAGCAGATGCATATTTTTTGAGTAAAAATCGATTTCGTAGTGTCTCATAATATTATGGTCTCAAAGATTATCGTTATATTATATAAGGACGTCTCGAAGAGCCTTGGCGTATGTCTCACAGGAAGGCGAACATTTCATAGCATGCCCAGCTGATTTATTAATCTGAACAATGTGTAAACTGTCTGTAAAATGAACAATTATTAATTTTCTGTTCATTTAATGGTATAGTATGAATGGTTTTTTACAATAATTTGTTTACTTTTTTCAATTGCGCTGATATAATTCATTGGTCTATAATTCTTGTGTTCGTACTATATAAAGAAAATTGCTTCAGAGAGGATCATGACATTGTATTGATTTATAGCATATTAAGAATGAGATGTTATTTTACTACAAACATAAAGATAATGGATCGATTCCTCGAGCTAATAAAAGATAAAAAGGAGCACGAAAAGGATGAACGGCATTAAGTACTTCAGAAAAAAGAACAGAATGACTCAGAGCAATCTCGCAAAAATGTTAGGCGTAACGCAGACATCTGTCAGTCAATGGGAGAGCGGGCGGAATTATCCGGACATTAAAACGGCGAAGCGTTTGGCAGAACTTTTCTCGGCCTCACTCGACCAAATTCTTGGAACGGTTGATATGGCGGAAGAGGATCTGTTGATGGCGCCGAGCAAGAAGCGAATCATACTGGAAGCAAGAGATGACCTCGATGAGAAGGAAGTCGTTTTGCTAGAACAGAAAATGCGTTTGATTGAATTGATGGACAAGCTTTCTCCGCTTGCGCGTCAACGCGTGATTGATCGGGCTGAAATCTATTACGAGGTTCAGAATTGTGATGCTGCCAATGCGGCCATAGCGCAAAAAGTTTCATCCTCTTCCGATTCGGCAAGCGAAGAATTGGTGGCCGAAGAGGCTGCAGCTGAAGCCTAAGGCCGTTTAATTTAATTTAATGAATGGAAAGAGACGCTCATTCTCATTGCAGTTGCACGATGAAGTGTGTTGTTTGACAGGGTTAGCTTGTGATGGTAGTATAAAAACTACCTCTAAGATGCCACTAGGCGGAATGGTCACCGAATTTGCGTGACAGGCGTCGATATGGCGTGTGAGGATGAAAGCCTCGAAGACCGCATTCGGGCAGATAAGATCTCCGCAGCGATGGGTCGCTAACCCTGTTTCTCTTTACTTTTGGCGGAGGATCTTACGAAAAAGCCTATATGCCACAGCAGGATTTCAGACCGGGCACATCCAAGAAGACATCGGACTTCAAGCCGGTCAGCGGTCGACACATGGAGGCAAGGAAGGAGGCCGTACTTTGAAAGTACACCTCGAAGAGACGGGCAGGTAGCTCCTGAGTGTTTCATGGCACCGGAGCCTGCCCGTTTCATTTGGCGGTACAGTCTTTCCAAGAATACTTGTTTGCAAGTGCGACACGCCGCGTATCAAATACTCTTGGAAGCGATGCGGTCACCCTACACCTAATTACGAACGATGTTGAAAGATTCGATAAAAGGAAAACAAAAAGTATTGCTCGCCTTATCCGGAGGTGTGGACAGTGTGGCGTCGGCGATCCTGCTCAAGCGTATGCATGACGTAGAAACGGTGACGTTTCTTTTGAAAGGTGACACGGAACAGCAAAAGGAGCAAACAGCGATAGCGTCGGAAATCGCCAAAAAATTGGGGCTTTCGCATCATGTTCTGGATTTGACACAACGTTTTCGTGAGTATGTTCTGCAACCTTTTCTTGAAGCTTGGCGCTCCGGCAAGACGCCCAATCCCTGTGTTATGTGCAATCCTCACGTCAAGTTTAAGGCGCTGATGGCGCTTGCCTCGAAATTGAATTGTCAGGGTATAGCAACAGGGCATTACGCGCGCGTAGGCGAGGGGAGCGACAATGGCGGCGTTGCGCTCGATGATAAACTTGTACGGAACGACATCAAGGTGTACGCGGACTGCGCTCGACGCGGTTATCGTAATTCTTCCTGCAAGACATGCCGCGATGACGACGCGACAAGAGCGGTCGACAGGGCGAGAGGTGAACGCCCCGTTTTTCTTTATCGTGCCGCTGATCCCGTGCGAGATCAGAGCTATTTTATGTATCGATTAACTCCTGACGTCTTGCGATGTGTCCTTTTTCCTGTAGGCGGCCTCAGCAAGGATGAGGTGCGCTCAATTGTCACTGAGGAAGGACTTTCTGTCGCGACTGAGAAAGACAGTCAGGATCTTTGTTTTCTTGACGGGCAATCGCTTAGAACTTATCTCAGAGAACGGATCGGCCGGGAAGAGCCGGGGCCATTCTTAGATCTAGAAGGACACGTCATCGGAGAACATGACGGCATCTGGCAATTTACAGTTGGACAACGGCGTCACCTCGGAGCGTCATTTGGACGGCGCATGACAGTGTTGGCGCTAGAACCTGAGCGCAATGCCGTCATACTGGGCGATGAGCCTGACGCCCTGATGGAGGCTCTCATACTGAAAGATTGTTTTTTTCCTTACGATATGCCGCAGCATTTTGATGCTACGGTGAAGCTCCGTTCGCAGGGCATTCCGCTCGCTGCCCATGTTGAGAAGAAATGTGACACCGAAGTCTTGGTGCGATTTAATGCGCCGGTTCGTCTGTCGTCGCCGGGACAGTCTGCCGTATTCTATGAGAATGACCGAGTACTAGGCGGAGGCGTTGTTTCTCGCCTTTTGCGGTTGAAAAGCAAGCCATGATGTGGTAAAATAGTGTCAAATGGCGAAGTGTGCGCCTTTTTAAAAAAGTACAAGATCGAGGTGGTTTAATTGATCGAAAAATCAGACTTGGCTTATTGCCGTGAACAGCTTGAATCAAAGCTTGGACAACGTATCATTTTAAAATCAAACGGCGGTCGTCGCCGAACAGTTATTCATGAGGGATATCTCGAGAATTGTTCTTCTAACGTATTCACGGTATGTTGTCCCGTAAGTCCTGTTTACAATGAACATGTCTGTTTCAGTTATATCGATCTCCTGACAAAAGTTGTAGAGGTCGCTTTCAATGACGAGGAGCTCGAAGAGCTCATGAAAGATGATGCTTAATGCAGAGTCTGAAATACCGTTTTTGTATTCTGCGAAAAACGTTCTTCCTGCACGGGCAAAACTGAATTTATCGTTGTCCATTCTCGGGCAACGCGCTGACGGCTACCATGACCTGCAATCGGTCATGGTGACGATTGCGTTTGCCGATCGTTTGCATATCGCGATGACGCGATCGAGCCGTTCAACGCAGTGTATTGATGTAGGGGATGACAATGATACGTGCTCGTGCTTGGCGTCCGCCGCGGTATCCGGGAGCGATACCGGCACGTCGTTTGATGAGGTGACCGCGCTTGAATGGCGCGTCGGCACGGATCTCGCGTCGATCCCCGATGATCAGGACAATATTGCTTGGAAAGCGGCGCTTGCGTTTTGCTGTGCGGCCGATATCGCGCCGGCGTCAATGATTTTTTCTGCTGATATAGAAAAAAATATTCCTGAAGAAGCCGGATTGGGCGGCGGGAGCACCGACGCGGCGGCAGTGCTGCGTTTTCTTCACTGCGCATGGCGACAGGGCGGAGCTGACGCTTTCGGGAAAGATCCTCGCTTTTTTACGTCTACTTTACTTGAGAAGGCAGCGTGCAGAACCGGTGCCGATGTCCCGTTTTGTCTTCGCGGCGGCATAGCCTTTTGTGAAGGCATCGGGGAGCGCATGACACCTCTTGCGATGAGATTGCCTTATCCCGTCTTGCTTGCTATTCCGCCATCGGGTATCAAGACAGGGGAAGCGTACGCCCGTCTCCGTCGTTTGCGACAAGAAACACAATCACACCATCGTTCACATAAGGCAAGTGATTTAACCCGGGAGGCGCTCATCAAAGCATGGCAAAACGCTCTCAACGAAGGTGATCTGAAGGCTATAGCGCCTTTGGTTCACAACGATTTCATAGAAGTAATCGTATATCAAGATCCTTCTATGATCCGCCTGTTTGAGGCACTTCAAGGCACGGGGGCGCCGCTCGTATCGCTTTCCGGCAGCGGTCCCGTTTGTTTCGCGCTATTTGAAGAAGAGAAAGACGGTCATGCGGCACAATATCAGATGCAGAAACTCTTTCCAAATGTGCGTTTCATGATGACAAGACTCTCGCCGGAAGAGGACATTCTTATTTAGAAATTTGATCGCAAAAACGAAGTCGTCTCGCCATCGTTAACGTTTTGTTAGCACAAAAAAAGAACGGATGACGGTTGAGTGTTGCGGTCACCCGTTTGGCAGTTTCCTGTGTTGCATAGAAGATCGAGATATGGAATTTATTAGCGCTTAGAAATCGTCGGTGTCAAGCCAGATGGTAAAGGGGCCGCTGTTTGTCAGCGTGACGTCCATAGAAGCGCCGAATTCTCCCGTTTGAACATCGTCGATATCTTTTTTCGCGAGACTTATAAAAAGTTCGTAGAGGCGGTTACCTGTTTCGGGGTCTGCCGCTTCGATGAAACTTGGACGGTTGCCTTTACGGCAGTTTGCGAAGAGTGTGAATTGCGAGACGATAAGCACGCTTCCTCCGACAGCGGCGAGGTCAAGATTCGTCTTGCCGTCTGCATCCGGAAAAATGCGCAATTTTCTTACTTTATTCCAGAGTTTGGCACATGTTGTCTCGTCGTCGTTTGAACCTGCCCCGAGAAGAATCATGAGACCTGTTCCGATCCGGGATATTTTCTGACCGTCTATAGCGACGGAAGCTGAACTGACACGTTGGATAAGAGCACGCATGAAATAGAATAACCTCCCTCATTTTTTATATGTTATCACCTTATCATAAATGAAATAGTGGATAGAAGTGTGTTACTATAAACATAACAAAAAGAAGCAAAATTTGTTCGGTTCTTCCTACGGTTTCCGGACATAAAAAACAGAATAGGAGCTAACAGGATGAAAAAATGCTTATACTGTCAAACCGAAATAGGCGATGACGCTCAATTTTGCGGATCGTGCGGCCGCAAACAAGAACCGGCAGAGACTCCGGCAGTCGAAGAACCGTTTGTAGAGGCTGTTCTGCCACAAGATACACCCGGCGCAAGAGTGGCGCCTGAAGCAAGTCAGGTAGGCGTTTCATACGAGCACGGACCGTTCGTTCCTCCAGCTCCAGTGTCTACGTCTCCTTCTTCACCGTCTACCAAACCGATGACGATGCCTTCGTATCAGCAAAGCGCAGGAGCGCCGCAAACGATGCCGAACGCTCCGTACACGCCTCCAAGCTATACGCAAAGCCCCGCGACGGGTTATTCGCAGGCACCGCCTGCAGGAATGCCCGGCGCGCCCTACCAGCCACCGCAATCGCATGGCGCTCCGCCGATACCCGGCGGGCAGATGCCGCCACCGCCGCATGGTGCCTACCCGCCGCCGAATCCGCCATCAGCATTGGCGTTGGACAGCAATCGTTACTTCACTTGGTTGAAGAATGGTATCTTCGGAACGCTAGAACCGATGCATCTTCTGCTTGCGTCCATCGCGCCTTTCCTTGTGGCATTATTCTTTACACTTGGAAGAGCGGGTTGGATGTTCTGGCATGCCGGCGGATTTTTCCTGACGTGGTTCTTTAATATGATTATGATTGCCGGTCTTCCGGTTATCGCGTGGCTCTTAAAAAATCATTTGTTGAAGCAGACTGCCGATTTGAAGGCGGTGTGCTCCGAGTATGCGTCTTACCATACGATTCCCGCGATGATTATGCTCGTTGTCATGTTGCTCGGGCTCGCTGCAGGCGGGACCACGTTGGTGTCGAGCCTGTTCTCCTATGTGCGTCTGCTGTCTCTTGGTGCCGCGCTGATGTGCCTTTTTGCTCCGCGCGATCAGGACACAATTAAGCGGATGTGGAAGATCATGATGATTATACTCGCGGTGTTCATTGTCCTCGTATATCTGGCAGATCTGTTCCTGACCCTTGGTGTTAGCTGGTCCTCCTATAAGAGGTTCTTTGATAATCTGTGGTAAAATGCTTTTCCGGCAGGCCGTTTTATAAAAAGATTTCGGCGATGTCGCTGGCATGAATTGCATGGTAAACTAGCAGTGCCGTATTCTTTTTGAAGAATACGGCACTGCCGCTTCATCACCGCCGAGATAACGGCGGATTTAGCGCGTAAAAAGGTCGAGTTGCATTTGACAAATGCTGTGAAGGATAATGTTGAGATATCAGGAAGCGACATCGATCGGAAGACATCGATTTTTAGGATATTGAAGTGACAGCAAAGAGGATTTTGGAAGGATAGTAAGCAACATCAACCACAAGACGTGCTCTTAACAGTTTGATAAGAGAGGGATAGATCGATCATGAATACATCGAGAAGAGAAAAGGAGCAAGCGCCAAGGCGTACCCCGTCGCAACGCGCGAATCACTCTCGCAAGCGTCCACTCGGTGCTAAGAATACAAAGCACCACGTGCCGAGCGTTTTATGGGCGGTTTTAGGTATTATTCTCGGTCTTTTACTATCTGCCGTTTCAGGCGTTTATATTATATACGCAGATATGATGTCGCGTGTAACACAGTTTGATCCCATCGATGACGCGATGCTATCGGCGCCCAATTTATTGCTTACGCAATTTCCTGAAGTATTGATGGCGGATAATATTCCCGGAGACATCAACATCATCGATGACCCTATCGATGACCCTGAAGCGACTATTGATCCGAGCATCTTAGAAACGGATGCAGAACCGACTTTGCCTGAACAAGATCCGGTACCGAGTGAATGGCAGAATATTCCCACAGGTCAAGGTGAAGTGAAAGTTCGACCGATGAACAATGTGGAGAATATCCTGTTGTTCGGCGTTGACACGCGTGGACAAGGTTATCGCGGACGTTCTGATACGATCATCATCGCGTCAATCAACCATAATACGCGCACCATCACTTTTGTCTCGCTCTTCCGCGGTATTGAAGTAAAAATCCCCGGTTATTCCGAACCGACACTCCTCAACGCCGCGTATGCTTACGGCGGCCCGCGACTCGCCATGCAGACCGTTGAAGCAAATTTCGGTATTCCCATTAAGGGATTTTTGACATTTAACTTTTCTTCGCTGCAAAATCTGGTCAACGCAGTCAATGGCGTGAAAATTACGATGACTGCCGCTGAGGCACGTGCTCTCGGTGCATCGCCGGGCCTCAACTTGGTTACAGGCTGGGGCGCTTTGCAGTACGCTAGACTTCGTAAAATCGACACGGACTTTCACCGAAATCAACGTCAGCGCACTGTGATTGACGCGATCTTGAACCGAGTGGCCGAAGGGGGCGCAACGACACTTTATAATGCGGCGACAGTCGTGCTATCCAATTCTCTGACTAATCTTAACCTTAATTCATACGTGATGAACGCGCAGACGCTCCTCAGTTATTCACGAAGGCAAACGCAAGTGCCGATTTGGTACGGCGCCGGCAAGGAGACCTTCAGAAAATACAATCGGTACGGTCAGGAGGTCTGGCCTCTAAATGATAAACAGAAAACAGCCGATCGGATCTACAATTATCTGATGAATTGAAGTAAGACTGCGGTTTGCGGGTGAGGCGGTGCTTAGGGAGGGGAATCGGCGACGATGAAGAGCGCAAGCCTAGATAGATGTTGGCAGGTAATACGGAGCTTTTTTTATGATGCGTTCGGCTCGTTCATGTTTGCCATCGGTGTGTACAATTTCGCGGCACAAGCCGATTTTGCGCCGGGAGGCGTGACCGGTATCGCGATCATCTTGAATAAATACACCGAACTCCCTATCGGTTTGTTATCATTTGCCATCAATATTCCGCTCATTTTGATCGCGCTCAGGTTTCTGGGAAAGCGCTATCTATTCCGTACCTTTGTGACGGTGCTTATTAATACGCTTTTTCTTGACATCATAAGCCCGATGTTTCCCGTTTATCAGGGCAACCCGCTGCTTGCATCGCTTTTTGCGGGCATCTTGTCCGGTTTCGGCCTAGTGCTCATCTATCAGAACAAGAGCTGCACAGGCGGCTCGGATCTTGTTGTCATGACGATGCGCAAGATTAAGCCGCATATGTCGGTTGGCCAGATCACGATGGTGGTAGACGGTATCATTGTAATCGCTGGCGGCTTCGTTTTCCACGAGATCGACGCCGTTCTGTATGGCATTATTTACAGCATTGCCCAGGTTCTCGTCATCGATAAAGTCATGTTCGGGTTCGTCTCCGGGAAAATCGCCCTGATTGTAACGGAAAAGAATGAGGAAGTCATTAAGGCCATCGGTACGGAACTCGGGCGAGGGTCGACCCTGCTTATGGGAAAGGGCGGCTATTCAAAAGAGCCGCGTCCTGTGATACTCTGTGCGTGCAGTCGTTCTCAAATTCCCGTCATGCGCCGTATCGTGCGTCGCATCGATCCCGATACGCTCATGATGGTGCTATCATACGATGAAGTTTATGGCGAGGGATTCCTCCCTATTGAAGGGGGTTGATGTTATATGACGGGACGCTTTTACGAAAGGTACATGTTTGTGTGTGGCAGCATCACAACAACTGAAAATTCGGCGAAGCTGGATGCAAAACAGACCGGTCTAGGGCGCCTGCGGTGCCGTAGCAAGCTTTTGGCCGTGTGCCTTTCCGTCACGCTTGTGTTCGCTCTTGTTGCCTGTCGTCCTAATAGAGATCCAAAGGTCACAGTTGACCCGGCGCCTGATGTCAAAGAGACGCGAGGAGATGAGATATATGCGCCGGATTTCACTTTGCAGGATCAGAATGGTGTGCAGCATACTCTTTCAGGGTATAGGGGAAAACTCGTTTTTCTGACGTTCTGGGCGACGTGGTGTTCGCCGTGCTTAGAGGAATTTCCGGACATCAACCAACTTTACTTAGATCACGAAGAAAATACAGCCGATATCGCCGTGTTGAGTGTGATCTATCCGGCTAAAGCGGGCGATACGGCACCTGCTGGACAAGAGGAAAAGACGATCGAAGAGATTCGCGCGTTTCTCTCGGAGAACGGCTATCGTCTTCCTACGCTGATGGATACTAACGGAAGGGTGTTTGTCGCTTACAAGATCGACAGTCTTCCGACGACCTATCTTATTGATCAGACCGGGGAAGTTATAGGCTATGTGCCCGCAGCACTCTCGCGAGAACTGATGGACGCGTTAATTGAGCGCGCACTGAATCCTGAATCCGCTGTGCAGGAAACGGATACGTCTTCCTGACAATATAACTTAGAAAGAGGAGAGATCATGCTTGATCTAGTTTACATTCGAAACAATCCTGAAGAAGTGAGCGCCAAACTTGCGCGTCGAGGCTTTGATATTGACTTTACATCTTTTCTTGAGGAAGATGCCAAACGGCGAGCCTTGCTCCATGAGACGGAAGAAATGAGGGCGGAGCGCAATCGCAAATCGGCCGACATTCCGGTTATAAGAAAGAATAAAGGCGACGTCCAAACGGCGCTCGCTGAACTGAAAGAGCTGAGCGATCAGATCAAAAACAACGATATCGAGATCAATCGCATGGACGCTGAACAGCAGGACTTTCTCGCTGCCATCCCGAACATACCTGATGACGATATTCCTTCGGGAGGAAAAGAGAACAATGAAGTCGTTTCTGTCTGGGGTGAACCGCAGATGCTCCGCGCCGGCATGAAAGATCATGTCGAGATCTTAGAGTCGTGCGGCATGATCGATTACGCGCGTGGCGTCAAGCTTTCAGGAAGCGGTTTCTGGCTCTATACGTATGAAGGCGCGATGCTTGAATGGGCGCTTCTTAATTTCTTCATCCAAGAGCATTTGCGCGACGGATATCAAATGATTCTCCCGCCGCATATTCTGAATTATTATTGTGGCTACAACAGCGGCCAATTTCCGAAGTTTGAGGACGATGTCTTTCAATTGCGCGGCGATTCCGATGCGTTCCAGTTCCTGTTGCCGACGTCGGAGACGGCACTTGTCAGCGTGCACGCAGATGAAATTCTAAGTGAAGCGGAACTTCCGAAAAAGTATTTCGCGTATACGCCCTGTTACCGAAAAGAAGCAGGATCCTATCGTGCCGAAGAACGCGGCATGATCCGCGGTCACCAGTTTAATAAAGTCGAGATGTTTCAGTTCACGCGCGCAGAGGACGCGTCGGCCGCTTTTGAAGAGATGGTCGGCAAGGCGGCGAAACTCGTTCAGAAGCTCGGTCTGTCATACAGAGTATCGCGCCTTGCAGCCGGTGACTGTTCGGCATCGATGCAGAAAACATACGATGTCGAAGTATGGATTCCCAGCATGCAGATTTATAAGGAAGTTAGCTCTGTCTCTACCGCGAGCGATTACCAAGCGCGCCGCGGCAATGTTCGTTTCCGCCGCGAATCGACGGGAAAGACAGAATTCCTGCATACGCTGAACGGATCAGGACTGGCAACATCGCGTATCATGCCCGCTATCGCGGAACAGTGTCAGCAAGATGACGGTTCGATCCGAGTGCCTGAGGTTTTGGCACCGTGGATGAACGGCATTGAGATGATTTACCCAAAAACAGGAGATCGCTAAATGCCGGATGACCGGTTGACGACCGTTCGCGAAACCGGCATTTGGGAGCAGACACTCAGGCGGTCGCGCTTCATCGGAATCTGCCGGCCGATTGTGTCTGAAGACGACGCAAGGTGCATGCTGGAGGATGTAAAAAACGATTATCCCGGCGCCAGACACTACGTGTACGCTTGGCGAACGAATTATCCGGTCAAACTGCAGCGCCACTCAGATGACGGCGAGCCTACCGGTACGGGGGGCTTGCCGGTTTTGAGCGCTTTACTTTCTGAAAAAATAGACCGCGGCGGCGTTGTGGTCGTTCGCTATTTCGGAGGCATTCTGCTCGGAGCGAGCGGCCTTACTCGCGCTTACGGATCGACGGCGCTTGAGGCCGTGCGCGCTGCTCAACCGGTGCAATATGTCTTATGTCCGATGTTCCGCGTAGAAGCGGACTACGCGACTTATAACCGGCTTACAGGTCAGCTTGAACGCCTCGGATATGAGCAGCGCGATCCCGATTTCGGCGCGACGGTCAGCTGGCTTGTCGGCGCATCGGATCGCGATGTCGACCAGCTTCATCAGCGCATTATGGATTTATCGTCCGGTGCCGCGACCATGTCGCCTGCAGGAAGCATCTGGCTGGAGGACAAGATTATTGCGGGCAATTCCGAACCTGTTTAGGCGCAAGAAGTGATTGCGATCTTGTCAGTATGACAACTCGTTAGAAAATCAATGTTATGATCTTGATGATATGCAGATGACAGTGACCGGAGAGATCCTGTCATTTTGGAATATTTTCGTCATAGGATCGGCGATTGGCTTTATTACAGTACAGTTTACTTTTTCTACCGGTTAATCACTATCATTTAAGAAAACATACTGAAGATCGTTATATAATAAACAAAAGAATATCTGAAATCGTTATGCGCGCGGCGAACTGTTGTTGTGGCGGCTGAAAACATCTAGTCCGGACGCGAAACCGCCATGCGCGTAGCGAACAGTTTTTGTTTAATCAAAAATATGTCAAAATTTATAAAGATCGCCGTGTAGCAGGTGAGAAGCTAGGGGGCAAAGTATGGCAGGACATTCGAAGTGGAGCAATATTAAACGCAGAAAAGGCGCGGCCGATGACAAGCGTGGGAAGATTTTCTCGAAACTTGGTCGCGAACTGCAAATGGCAGTAAAAGCGGGCGGTCCTGACCCCAACAACAACTCGACGTTGCGCGACGCGATTGAGCGCGCAAAATCGTTTAATATGCCAAATGACAGCATCAACCGATCTATTGAGCGCGCGGCGGGCACCGGCAATGATGAGCATTTTGAGGAAGTGTACTACGAGGGGTACGGTCCGGGCGGTGTTGCTGTGATGGTGCGCGCTTTGACCGATAACCGACACCGCACTGCCGGAGACGTACGTCATCTTTTCGACCGATATGGAGGAAACCTCGGAACAGACGGTTGCGTTGCCTTTCAATTTGACTTGAAAGGACTCCTCATTCTGGAGCGTGACGAGGATACCGATGACGATCGAGTCTTCATGGACGCTGTCGATGCCGGCGCGGAAGATGTCGTCGTGATTGACGGCGAGGCGATCGAAATCACCACGTCGCCTGAATCGTATCACGATGTCTTCAATGCGCTTAAAAAGAATCAATATGTCTTTGCGGAGCATGGGATTGAACGCGTACCGATTTCATGGATCAGTTTGGTAGAGGAGAGCGATCAGACCAACATGACCAAGCTCATCGATGCCCTTGAAGAGAATGACGACGTACAGGACGTTTACCATAATTGGGAACAGGATGGCGCGTAGAATTAATGCCGTCAGCACACGATGAGCTCAGGACGTCATATCATCATCGCTAAAGGAGAGATGAGCCGTGACAGGATGGTTGAAGCGACTTTTTAACGCACTTCGTAAAAAGCCGGCGTCTTCCGTTCCGCGTGAGGAAAAAGCTCCTTCTCCTCATGAATCTCCGGAACCATTTTTCAATCCGTTTGGGCGATTTGCTGACGCGGTCATCACACAGATGAATGAGCGCGCGACGGCCTACGAGGAGAAAACTCAAAATGAAATCCGGGAGCTGTTGTCGCGCATTGCCGTTATTTCTTTTGTTGGAGTGAGTGGTAGCGGAAAATCGACGCGAGCGATTCAAGTTGCGCGAGCGTACCGCATCGAATACATCATTGACGACGGCTTGCTCATCCGAGGAAGTTCCATTATTGCCGGAACGTCGGCGAAGCGTGCCGAAACGAAGATGGACTCTGTGCGCCAAGCGATGTTTTTAGATCCGGTGCGCGCCGAGAATATGCGCCGTGCGCTGGTGGAACATCTGCCGAGCGCTTTAATGATTCTCGGCACGTCGGATGCCATGTTGCTTCGGATCTGTCAGAATCTTTGGCTTACGCCGCCTTCAATTAAAATTCGCATCGAAGATGTGACCACAGAAGAGGAACGCAACCTTGCTCGCAATACTCGCATGAGCGAAGGCATGCACACGATTCCTGTGCCCAGCATGGAGATAAAACATGAGTTCTCAGGCTATCTGGCCGAACCGCTTGCTAAGTGGTGGCAAAGACTCGGTTTCGGGAACGTGTTCGGTCCTACCTCCGGTCAGACGCCCTACGGAGACGAGCATACGGTCGTGCGTCCGACGTTTTCGACGTTGGGTCACTACGCAATGACAGATCAGGCGATGAAAGATCTCATCCGACTTTTGGCGCTTCAAGTCGCAGGCATCAGCGATGTCGTAGAAGCAAAAATCAAGAAAGAACCCTACGGAGTCATTCTCGATATCGATCTTGCCGTTTATTATGGTGCCAGCGCGCGCACAGTCCTTGCGGAAACGCAGGCTGCCGTAAGTGAAGGCGTCGAACGTTTCACCTCGATCAATGTCTTGGTCGCGAATGTCCGTGCTGTCCGAGTTGCCATAGCCAATTAAGCCGCTATTTGACGTTGCAAGTGAGAGCCATCTATGGCGATTTATATTTTTCGGGCGATGAAAATCGAATCTTTATGATTTCACCATTTATCTCGTGTCGCGCGGCCGTCGCCACTGATCGGGCGAACAGGGCTCGTGTGCGTCGAAGGTGCGTTGGTATTTGTTTCGTAAAAAGCTTTCACCCGAGCACCCATTTCACGTAAGACATGTAAAAGCGTTCGAGCTGAGTAACGTTTGACGGTCGCGTAGCCTTCACACTCAAGCCCAAGTTTGCCTGCGATGTAAAGTGCACGTTGCAGGTGGTACTGTTGTGTCGTGACAACTGCCGTTTTGATTTGAAAAACATCGCGAGCGCGCAACATTGTGTCGTAGGTGTCAAGTCCGTAATGATCCATGAAAATCGCTTCGTCAGGAATACCGTTTTCGATGAGATACGCGCACATGACAGCCGGCTCGTTGTAATTATCTACGCGATGATCGCCCGAAACCAAAATCCGATCAGATATACCCGCTTCATACAACGCGATGGCACAGTCCAAGCGGTCGCGCAGCAAAAGTGAGGGACGCACGTTATCGATGACTTGTGCGCCGGGTACGATGATGCAATCCACCTGCCGAGAAAGTTTTTGGATCGGCAAAATAGAGCGATTGCTCCGAATCGAAATGATGGCGTAGAGCAAAATCAGGCAGAAAGGAAATGCTAAAATCACGCCAAATAAGAAAAAGACGGCGCGTTTTAGTATATCCTTCCAGTTGCTCGATGAGCGATTTTTCAGATCTGTTTTTTCCTGCATACTGGTCATGATAAAATAAAGCGAAATGAATGTCCATCAGGAGATAGTCATGCGCCGCGAATCATTCTTTTTAAAAATTAAACCTGCGTTTAGACACGTGTTTTTTATCATACTTTGTGTTTCATTGATGTTTTTAGCGGCATGTCATCCCGGTACAAATAATGGCTTTATACCAACTGATTCGGAGCCGTCTAATGAATCCGTCCCACCGAAAGAGACGGATCAAGAAACGACTAATACCGATGCGCTTAAGACTTCGCCGGAAATCCATCGAGGGTATCCGGCATCGCGTGAGGAGTGCTATGTCATGGCATATACGGGAAACGAGTCATTGAATCTGAACCCGTTTGCAGAAGGAGGGACTCAGTTTCCGGTCGATCCGACAGGCTTTTATCAGCCCGTGTACGAAACGCTTTTCCGTTTTAATCCCATGAAAGCAGATTACCAGGGCGTTCTTGCAGAAAGTTATACTGTAAAAGCGGGGAGTGTCTCCGTCACCTTAAAGCCGGACGTCTTTTGGCATGATGGCTATGCTTTATCATGTCAGGACGTCATATATACTATTGAACTCCACCTCCAGCTTCAGACATCCCAAGGCCAAGAGCTTTCGCAATATATTAGAGATATTCGTATTCCTGATTCGCTCAACATGGACATCGTTCTTTTTTCCGATATCCCCGATGGAGCACACCGCCTTATGGAGGCGCTGACCCATCTTCTGATTTTGCCTCGTCACACATGGCAACCTGTTGTAGGCGAACACCTGACACTGGACGCGGTGCGTGCGCTTGCGGTCGTTCCTGTCAACGGAACGGGTGTGTGGTCTTATGTGGGAAGCGATGTGTACGCGATGACATTTTCCTTGTTCAGAGAGAACGATGTGCCGGAGGGTACTCCCTCTTACCTTATCCTGTCAAAATACGCGCAAAAAGAATTGTCTGCGCGTGCGCTGGCATGCGGTAACATCGATTTTGCTCTTCAAGGAGAGGCCTTGGAAGAGCTGTGTGAAGAATTGCCGCTAGCGATTCAAAAGGATGAGGTCTTGCTATCGCCTGTATATGCCGGTGAGCGAATCGCCGGTATTGCCATTAACACGAAAAGCAAGCCGTGGTATGGAGATCGGGCATTTCGGCAGTTGTTGTCGTTATTGGGAAGAGTTGAAGTAGAGCATACTGTCTATCACACAGACGAGCGGCAATATTCGCCAGCCTGCGTTTTCGCGCTTCCGAGCACGGTCGACCAATTAGATCGGCATGCGCTTGAAAATGTGCTCGCTCCTTTTTCGGAAGAGGCGGTACAACAGCTCATGGAAGAAGCTAAGCTCTCCCTCGATCAAGATAGCGGCAAGCTGCTTTTTAATGGTGAAGCGATGACATCGCTTTCACTCACGTATCCTTCAGATGATTTGACGGCGCTTACCCTTTGCAAAGATTATGCTTCCACCTGCTCGTCCTATGGAATTGTCATCGCTTTCAATCCGGTCTCGCGCAATGTCTGGCAAGAGAGATGTATTAACGGGGACTACGAGTTGATCTTCATGCCGTCTGACGTGGATGAAACACCGCTCGGCGCACTGGAGCGTCTGCGCTCGATTCCCTCTTTACGAGAAGACAATTCCATCGGTCAAGTCGAACTTGATACTTCGCTCTTTTTGGAAAAAGAACAGGCATTTGTTTCCACCTTTAATCAAGACATTCTTCCGTATATGGAGGACATGACGCACTGGCTTATAGAAGAAGCTCTCTACATTCCGTTAGACGCAGGTATGGTTGAGTACGGTGTAAAAAATGGCGTCATACATCCTGATTTTCCGATCAATACTCTCTTTTCAAGAGATGTTATCGTTGGTGAAACGGTCCTCTATCCGTAGCGTTCCGTTTGCTTCATCCTGTGCTTGATTCTAGTAAATTCTCATGTGATGCATGCGGCTTAAAGAATGCTTAAGGCGTCGAAATCCCGCACACGATCGTTTTATTTGCCAAACGAAATATATTTTGTTAATCTACAAGTTAGATTTGCCTAACTTGCGAGAATTTGTATCCTTAGACGGCTTTCAATGGATTTATTGAGCAACCGGATTACGCGATTCAATCATTATGGCTCTGTTGAATAGCTGATACGACCTTCTTACTCCGCAGGTTTGCTTTTTAACGACAGAAAAAGGATTAAGACAGACATGCTCGATAAATTGCTTTTTCGGTACATAGGCCATGCCAAAAAATACATTGTCATAAGCGTTATTCTTATGATGCTCAAGGTTGTCGGCAGTTTTTTTATTGCCTTTTCGATCGGCGGGATCATTCAAGGGA
Source organism: Clostridiaceae bacterium (assembly GCA_012799825.1). GTDB lineage: Bacteria > Bacillota > Clostridia > Saccharofermentanales > DTU023 > UBA4923. The sequence goes on from JAAZKK010000080.1 coordinate 53,043, forward strand.
TGTTCTCTTCTGCCGCAGGTTATTTAGGCGCGAATATTCCGCTGTTCCTCCTAGGAGCGGTCTTGAGATCAGGCTGTCTTTATTTAGTCACACGCTATCAAACGAAAATAACAGGTGAAGTCAAGACAAATCTCAGAATGGAAATGATAGCCAAAGTCATGCGTGTGGGGCCGGCGTATCTGAATTACACCTCGACATCGAACATGATGAATATGGGATCGGATACGATTGAGCAACTGGAGAATTATTACGGACGCTTTTTGCCTCAGTTTTTCGGAAGCTTCGGCATGAGTGCCGTCACATTCGCTGTTTTGATCTCCGTAAATCGACAGACCGGTCTTTTGTTCCTTGTTCTTGCCCCCGTCGTACCTCTGATATTGAAAGCCATTTTGGAGAGAGTTAGCCGTAAACAAAAGGAATACTGGCGAAGTTATCAGGACGTAGGCCAATTGTTTCTAGACAGCTTACAGGGTATGACGACGCTAAAGATTTTTTCTGCAGATGAAAAGAGGGCAGAAGAAATACATGAAAAATCTGAGATTTTTCGCACTGAAACGATGAAGATTCTTAAGATGCAGCTCAATTCGATCACCGTTATAGAATGGATCGCCTATGGCGGCAGTGTCGCGCTTATAGCCCTTGGCCTTTCGCATACTCCTTTTACCGTCCAAAGCCTCCGATCGATCATTGTTTTGGCGTTTATTGCGATGGAGGCTTTTAGCCCGATGGTGACGCTAATATCGAGTTTCCATGTCGCTATGACGGGTGTCGCGGCAGGAAAGCAATTAATTGATTTCTTTGACCTGCCTGAACAAGATGACGCTCATAAAAAGGAGGTTGAGAGTATTTCAGGCGGTATTACCGTAAGAGAGCTTGACTTTTCCTATCCTGGAAGCGATCGCAAGGTGTTAGATCGCGTGAACGCTGAATTCACATCGAACGGTTATACATCGGTCGTCGGCGCCTCAGGTTCCGGCAAGACAACGCTCGTGCGACTCTTGACTGGGCAGCTTAACGGTGGCGAAGAGGCTATTTTCTGGGGCGGGCACGCGTACTGCGTGTATAAGAAACAATCGATTACGGAAAACATGATCCGCATCGCGCACGATGCCCATATTTTCGAGAAAACGATTCGAGACAATTTGCTCATGGGAAAAAGCACGGCGACGGATCAAGATTTAATTGAAGCCTTGAAGACGGTTCAACTGTATGACGAAGTTGAACCGAGGGGCGGACTTGATCTTTTCATAAAATCGGGCGGCAGCAATCTTTCCGGCGGACAAAAACAGCGCCTCGTTCTCGCAAGAGCCATATTGCACGATGCCAAGGTTTATGTATTGGACGAGGCCAGTTCTAACATCGATGCTGAAAGTGAAGCCGTCATTTTACAGGTGATCGAGGAGATGGCCAAGAAGAAAATCGTCATACTCGTGTCTCACCGACTGTACGCCGGCAAGAATGCTAAGAACATTTACGTCTTAGATGAAGGAAGGTTGGTGGAGGAGGGTCGCTTTACGGAGCTTGTCAAAGGCGAAGGAATTTACCAGAGGATGTGGCAGGCGCAGGATCGGCTTGAACGGGGGCTTGGCCTATGAAGAAAAGAAGGTCTCTTGCCATCATGAAGGATTTGCTGATCTTGGGTAAGGAGCAGATCCCCGACCTCCTCCTTGCCATTGTAACGGGGGTTCTTTCATTCTTTTCCAGTGTGGGAATCGCCGTGCTGGCCGCTTTGCTCATTGTCAACGCAAGCGGTGTTGGCGGCGGTCTTCTGTCCTCTAAAAACACAGTCATTCTGATGGCAATATTCGCCATAGTGCGAGGTTTGATGCGCTATTTAGAGCAATACATGAACCACTTGGTAGCTTTTAAGATTCTATGTATGCTCCGCGACAAGGTCTTTGCCGCCGTAAGGCGACTGGCTCCTGCCAAGTTGCAGGGAAGCAACAAGGGATCACTCATTTCGATCATCACGGCCGACATTGAATTGGTTGAAGTATTTTACGCGCATACGATCTCTCCTATTATCATCGCTCTTATCTGCGGTATCACTTACCTTATCCTAATCGCTTCATTTTCTCCTCTCATCGCCGTCGTGACGCTCGTTTCTTACGTCGTGATGAGTGTTATTTTGCCTGTCATTTTCTCTAAGTGGGCAAAACAACACGGGCGAGCCATTCGCAAGGAAATCGGTCACTTGAATAACGTATTTTTGGATCTATTGCGCGGTATGACGGAAATTATGCAATTTGCATACCGCGATAAGGCCATTCGTACGGTGCAAGCCTCTAATAAAACTCTAGTCGACAAACAGAGCCGTCTCATCGAGCAATTGGCACTGCTTCTTGCCCTAGAGGACGTGGTGGTCGTTCTGACGAGCGGGGTCGCTGTACTTGTCGGCGTCCTGACAGGTCTTTCTTGGACGATTCTTCTGCCTCTTGTTTTCGGAATTTTCTTTAGCTTTCCTCCGATGATCAACGTGGCCTCTTTGGGCAATGGCTTGTCGCAATCACTTGCCAGCGGTGAACGAATTCTGAATTTGTTAGAGGAAGAGCCGATCGCAGAAGAAGTAAAAGACGGCATCGACTTAAATCTCGAAGATAGGGTGGCAGACCCCCTTGTTAGGATCAGCGATCTTTCATTCTCCTACGGCGATCAATCTGTCCTCGAGGACTTCAACTTGGATATTTCAGAAGGCGAGATCGTGGGAATTCGGGGCGAGAGCGGTTGCGGCAAGTCGACGCTCGTCAATTTAATGATGTATTTCAGGCCGGCGGACAAGGGAGATATTTTAATTGCCGGGCACCCGATCCAAAGTATCAACACGCAATCGTTATGGAAAAACATCAGCTACATGACGCAAAGCGCTGAATTTTTCGAGGGCACCATCCGTGACAATTTGCTGATCGCAAAGCTGAATGCCACAGATGAGGAACTGAGGCAAGCTTTGCGCCAGGCTTCGATTCTGGACTTTGTCGAGAAACTGGAGCATGGGTTGGATACGACGTTAACGGAACTGGGCGACAATTTCTCAGCCGGAGAAAGGCAGCGATTCGGGCTTGCCCGCTGTTTCTTGGAAAATACAAAAATCTTACTTTTAGATGAACCTACGAGCAATCTCGATGTTTTAAATGAAAACATTATTTTAGATGCTCTAAAGCGCAATAAAAAGGATAAAACGATCCTTTTAATAAGTCACCGCGAAAGCAGCCTGAAAATTTGCGATCGCATCATTCAGATGTAGAAAAACGTAGTGAGAAGACCTGCGCATAGATAAAGAGGAATCGGAGTTGAGGTGGATAAATGACAAAAGTGACATTTAAAGCTTTTACGATAAGGGACATTGTTTTCCTCGCAGTAATCACGGCGGTTACTTTACTTTTCAGCGGACCTTTTGCGCCGCTTGTCATGACAGCGACAAAACTGGGTGTTCAAGCTATCGCGATGGCATTGCCTTTTTCGCTAATGACTTCCGTTGGACTTCGCAAAGTGAAAAAACCGGGTTCTTTGACACTCATAGGCCTCTTTTCCGGTCTCGTCCTCTTACTGATGGCACCCGTTATGTTCTTCAATCAGCTCATAGGCGCTCTCCTTTCCGAAGGCACGGCTTTACTTCTTTTCAAGACGTATGACAACAAAAAAACTATTCTATTTAGTTCAGGGTTGTTTTCTTTCTTTACAATACCGCTGACAGCCATCGTGAACATTCTAGCCAAAGGGCGATCCATTGAAGAGCAAATAGGAAATCCGCTCACATTTGTCTTAATTGTTGCAGGAACAATAATTTTGGGCTTTGCAGGTGCATTCATCGGCAATAAAATAGCGGATGAACTGGAAAAAGCCGGCAAGCTGTAGGTCCGATATGTATCAGGATTCCAAGGCAATTCATCCGATTATGTCACTCATCTTTAGTCTGCTGCTTTTTGTGACAGGATTGCTCTTTGTAAAAGAAGGCTGGTTCCATTTTTACGTTCTGACGTTCATCGTTCTTCTTCTTCTTTTCAGGTTTGAAAAGACAATGTTAAGACTCATTCCGTTCATCATTATCTTCGGCAGTGTCATGGGCGGCCTGACGATGGTCAATGGCAGTCGGCAAGATGCTTTATACGCCTTTTACCGCGTGTTGGCGCTGGGGTTGGCAGGCACACTAAGCATCAGTATAAGACCCATCCGCCTCGTTCGATCCATGAATCAGTTGCGCATCCCGCGCTGGATCAGCTTAGCCGTCTTAATTGTCATCCGGTTTATCGAGATTTTCCGCGAAGAAATAAGATGTATTAGGCAGGCGATTCGCCTGCGAAATATTCGCCTTACAGAATCGCCTGTTTTATGGGGCAGAGCTTTTTTTATTCCGCTTGTTATCCGCGTCTTAAGCATTTCCGAAGGATTGGCCATTTCACTGGAGACGAGAGGTTTTTCTACCAATAACGAAGGCACGTCCTATGAAGTGATCCGTTTCAGAAAAAGAGATTTGGCTTTTTCTTGCCTTTTTACCGGGGGCCTTGCCGTCTTTATCTGTTTATTCTTTGGAGGTTTTCGGTGAGCTTTGCCTTGGAAGCAAAAAACTTAAGCCTTTCCTATGACTTTTCAAAAGAAAAGGCAGATGAAGAGAGACATTGGATCTTTAAAGATCTTAGTTTCCGGATGAAATCGGGAGAGTTGATACTGATGACAGGTCCTTCTGGTTGCGGAAAATCGTCCTTGATGAACATGATCAACGGCGTGATTCCGTATCTTAAGCATGCATGCGTTCGCGGCGATGTCTATATCGAAGGACAGAAGATTACCGACAGCACCGTTCGTGAACGGACAAAATTTGTCGGCAGCGTGTTTCAAAATCCGAGGGAGCAAATTATTTTCGACGATGTATCGGCTGAGATCGTTTTTCCGATGGAGAATATAGGGGAAACGTCCCAAAGAATGAAAGAGAAGCTGATAACCTTGCTGGACTTGACCGGTCTTATCGCCGATGCTAAGACGGCGACCTTGTCGGGCGGTGAGAAACAGAAGCTCATGACGGCCTGCACTTTGGCGATGGGACAGGAGATCCTGCTCTTGGATGAACCATTGGCCAACATGGACGTAAAATCGGCGATCGAATTGTTAAGTCTTCTGAGAAGATTAGCAAAAGAAGAAGGGTACGCCATCTTATTGATTGAGCACCGTCAGGAAATGGTCTTACCTTACGTCGATCGTGTCTTTTTACTAAAACCAAGTGATCTCCCAAACGTCGAAATGACATTAGAATATTGGGAAGAGAAAGAAGCGTATCAAAAGTATATTTGCCAAGAATCGCATAGCGTTGATCGTCGGAGAAACTGGAAAGCTAACGACGAAACACATGATGACGGAGAAGTAGATCATGTTGGAGATACAATAGCCGAGAGAGAGAATTCTCGAGAAGTGCTGTTTTTTGTCAACAATGTAGACTATTTTACGGGCAAGCGACCCCTGTTAAAAAACTTTTCATGGCAAGTAAAGAGGGGAGAGTCATGGGTCGTCTTAGGAGAGAACGGATGCGGCAAAACGACACTGCTCAACTTGTTAATCGGCTTTGAAAAGCCGGCAAGGGGCGAAATTACGTGGTCATATAGCAAAAAAGATCAGAGAAAGAAGATCGGCTACGTTTTACAGAATCCGGATTATCAGCTCTTTATGCCAAAAGTCAGAGATGAGCTTTATTTGAATGCAAAATCGTCGGACTTTGTAGAAGAATTAATTCAGCTTTTCGATCTTAACGGGATGCTCGACCGTCATCCGCTCAGCTTAAGCGAGGGGCAAAAAAGAAAGCTCGGCTTTGCCTGCATGATCGCCCAAGAACCGGAGGTCCTGTTTTTAGACGAGCCGACGGTAGGACTCGACACGGCCAGCATGGACCAGCTGCTTTATGCTCTCGCGTTACTGAAAGAAAGATCGGGCATTGATTTGACGACGATAAGCGTCAGCCACGACAAACGAGCCATCCCTTATCTAGGAAATGAGTTTTTGTCGCTGTCTTAGCTCTTGTTTTCGTTCTATAATCAGTTTATTTAACCGTATCTGAGAAATAATTTTTTGTCGCTGTCTTAGTTTTATAAATCGATTATTGTCCGCTATTTGACAAGGCATTTCAGTTTAGAAATTGTCCGAGAATGTAAAATATTCGCAAAAAACGTCAAAACGAATTGACATGCTGAAGAAGAGTATGATAATTATTGTATACTTTCTTTAACATGATGTATGAAAAAGCTAACATCATGAAAAGAGAAAGAGTCCTATGAGATTCTTGGAGGCAACATGCATAACCGTACAAAAGTAGCTATTTTATCGGCAACATCCAACGTCATCTGGTTTATTTTGACTTTTATTTGGAATTGCTTCAGGGTAACACACCTTGAAGGCGAAGAGCTTGCTCGCTCGTGGGGCATATATTTCTTGATACTGGTCGCCGGTTTTCTTGTGCTGATCGCACTCAGTGCGATACTCGTCATGACAAAGGAAAAACGCTCCGGCGGGCAGGGTTTTGAGGAAATAATTGATGAACGCGACCGTCATATTGAAGTCTTTGTCATGAAAGTATTCGGTTTGGTCTTTTTTCTCTCCTTCATTGTTGTCGTTAGCCTACTGGCACTGGGTTTTGGATTACAGATTTTCTTCGGAGGCGTGGCCTTCATGGTGTTGTTGTCCGATCTTGCCATCTGGATAACATACATCATCGCTTATGAGAGAGGTCTGTAATCATGGCAAAGAAAACACGCATCACGAACAACATCCGCACGCTTCGCTTCATGGCCGGCGAAATGACACAGCAACAGCTGGCAGATGAAGTGGGCGTTACTCGCCAGACCATCTTGGCCGTGGAGAACGGCAAATACTCGCCTACCTTGGAATTAGCGTTTGCCATCGCTAAAGTGTTCGGCAGACCGCTGGAAGAGGTTTTTTCTTACGAGGACGAGTAAAAAATGCGGAGGTACGATAATGGATATTCTCAACAAAGGCCTGCCGGAACTGATGCGAGCTGCCGTAGTGACACGCTACGGCGATCCGGATGTCATCGAAATTATGGAAGTTCCTCTGCCCGCATTAAAATCGAACACGATCATGGTGCGCGTAGCGGCCAGCGCAGTCAACTCCGCAGATGCTCGGACGAGGGGAGGCGGAGCAATGATTCATAATATTACTCCCATGGATCCGGAGCGCATCCAGCTGTCAGTTTGTTGGGTGGCGTTGGTACTCATCTATCTTTTAGGGGATGTGTTGCGACTATATGAAAAAGGTCGAGAGGCCGCTATGATCGACGGGAAACCGATGACCCAAACCCATCTTTTAATGGCTGCTTTTCTGATGTTAATTCCCATCTTGCTGGCAATTGGTATGGTATTCCTGCCGAAGGGTATCGCAAAATGGTCCGGTATTATTGGCTCCGTTATCCTTTTTCTTATCAATGTCGTCGGCGTCACAGGCTATACAGGACTGTTTGATCGCGTGCTGATTCTGTTGAGCCTAGCGATGAATGTATTCACAGTTGTCTGGACTTGGCTTTGGTAAGAGCATACGTCATACATTGCATTTTCCCTTTCGCTAGCATTGAAGCTAGCAGATGATTTTTCGGGTACAGGATACTAAGACACGTCTTATCTGTGAGAGCATAGAGCTAGGTGAAGCGCCGTTGGAAAAGTAAGCCAGTGTCCGGAGCCTTATCCGCGAGTGTATTGAGCCTAGACGAACGTGATGTTAATCTGACTGCAAACGGTGAATCTTTTAGACGTAAGCATTGAGCCGGACGTGATAATACGAAGACAAAACAACAGTTGATGTCCCGTTTAGTGAAGGAACATCAACTGCTGTTTTTTACCGTAGCTACAATTCAATGATTGACGTTGAAGCCAATGGATTTGACTGAATTATGCTTCAGTGTTTTTCCGAGATTCTTCTTTCAATACACTCGATCTCTTCTTGCGCAGTACCAAGAGCACACAGGCTAGAGACAGTAGCGCAAAACTCATCCACGGTTGGATTCCGACACGTTCGCCCGTTTTCGGGAGAATGTTCATGCTCTTGACTTGACTGTTGATCACAACGAAACCGTTCTCAACATCGCCTGTAATGATGCAATCGTAATCCTCGATAAGAATTTCATCAATTGTATAGACGATCTCTTTTCCATCCTTGTACTGATCCAGTTCGATGAAAGTGTCGGTCCATTCATTGTCATTTGTCAAGACTAAGATCTTGCCTGTGTCTTCACCGTCAGCGATCAATTTGATCGTCACTGAATCAGGATGTTCACCGGATGGGTCATTCAAAACAGCCCAAACCTTGGTCACCGGGATGGAAATCTTCACGGTTGCGTGACGGTTTGTCACGTTGTGGCCTGAAACTTCGGAGGTGTACCCGGCAACCGCGTCTTCCGAGATGCTGTAGACGATCTCTTCACCGCCCTCATACTTCGGAAGATCAGCAAAAGTCCAAGTCCAGTCGCCGTTAGCGTCGGCAGTTACCTCGACCCAGTCGATCTCTGTAGCACCATTCCAGATGCGGATGATGATGCTCTCAGGTCTTTTGCCGTCTTGGTCGTCGTTGTCGTCCCAGGTCTTAGTACCTTCGATCGTGATCTTCTCGGGCGTGTGACAGTTTGTCACGAAGTAGCCTGTTTCGGCATCGCCCGAGATTTCAGCCGTGTAACCGTCAACGTCCGCTTCTTCTACGGTGTAGACAACCCTCTGGCCAACTTCACCGGGCTTGAAGATGTCAAGCTCCGTAAACGTATCAGTCCAGTTGTTGTCCGCCGACAAGGTGACTCTCTTCTCGGTGTCAACACCGTCGGCGAGGAGCTTGATCGTAACGAACTCAGGTCTCATACCGTCTTGGTTGTTCTCGTCAACCCAAGCTTTGGTCACCTGCACCGTGGTCTTTCCGGGCGTATGCGTGTTCGTTACGTTATAGCCTGAGATTTCTGAGCTGTAGTTTTCGATTGAATCTTCTGTAATCGTGTAGGTGATGAGCACACCATTTTCGTACTTCGGAAGATTTTCGAAGATCCAAGCCCAACCGTCATCTTCTGTTACCACCACCGAGTCGATCTCAGTGTCACCATTCCAGATACGAATCGTGATGCTCTCTGGCCTATTGCCGTCTTGGTTCTCGGCGTCATCCCATGTTTTCGTACCTTCGATCGTGATCGTTTCAGGTGTTTTTTTGTTGGTCACGGTGTAACCGGTGGTCATGTCGCCCGTTATCGTTGCTTCGTAGCCGAAGCCTATTTCTGACTCTTTAAAGAAGTAGTTAATTTCATTTTTGTCGCTATCGTACTTCGGCAAACCGGTGAAGCTCCAAGCCCAGATTCCTTTTTCATCGGGTGCGACCGTCGTGTCATCGACAAACTCATCTGCTTCTCCGACTTTCTTATAAAGATTGATCGTGATCGACGCAGGGCGCTTGCCGTCTTGGTCGTCATTGTCCTCCCAGATTTTGTTGCCTGAAACATCAACACGCGGAATGTCGTTGGTAACTTTTAAGTCTTGCGGACCTGTGTTTTCCTCTGTTTCAGGCTCGATGGTGAAGTAAATTTTCTCTTCAAATTTGGCATACCCTTCCGGAGCAGCCTTCTCGATGAGGTAGTATTCTTTTCCTACGAGCAGGTTGGGGAAGTAGGCGATACCGTCGATATTCGTTTTGACATCATCTAAGACGATTAGATCAGATCCGTCACCGGCGCCCCCCACCTCATAGACCGTAAAAACGGCGTTGTGGAGTTTGCGATTAGGATCATTGACATCGCTTTTTTCCAAGCGCACGTCGCGCTTGGGGTAGGTCACTTGTACTTCTACCTTTAACGCTTCGACAAAGGATAGACCGTCATTCATTGAAAGAGCAAAGGAGTTGTAAGCCTTTTCACCGTCGAGGATCGTGTTGTCATCTTCGATGAAATTATGGGTGTGGATATGTACTTCTTCATTAACATCAATCTTTTGATTGTCTTTCAAAACGGCCTTTATCATCGTTACCCGTGACATATCATCGACTGTTGTTACCCAGTTCGCACTATAGTTTTCTTGTGTCGTCGGTTTTACCGGGTCGGTCGTGTAATAAAAGTCGAACTTTTCATGCGGATCGATCGAGACTAGAGGCGTCCTAAATGCAGATCCTCTCGGTTTATACTCGCCGCTCTGACATGGGACGATTGCGATATCGCCATCGTAGGGAAGAATATCAAGAATGATCAAACGGTCAATTTCTCTACCGCTATTGTTTTTGAGCATCCAGCGGTAGTCAATCGCATCGCCGATGGTCGCTTTTCTCCCGAGCGATGAAGCATATCGCGTGTCAGGATCCGAGCTCAATTTGACATACTTAATTGACGAAAGCACCTTAGGCGGGTAGATCTTAAAGGACGTCGATCCCATGTTGGTATACTTGGTATTGTCGTCCGGACGGTTCGCCGCATCTTTCAGGATGTTGGACCAGACACCGGACGGTGTATCAAATTGAAGAATACCGTACTGTTTTCCGTCTTTGACAGCGATTTTATTGTTGTCAATGCTGAGGCAAGAATAGATCGTGTACGTGCCGACTTGTAGGCGTTCCGTCGCCGTAAAGCTCAGTTCGTAGCGGTTCTGTGTTGATCTATAAATTGAACCGTCCAGGCTGGGGATGTCGGTTGTCTCTGGCTGAGCGATGACCAGATTGTAGTCCGGTCTATAACCGCGCAGAACTTCGACGCTCTTAAATTTTGTTGGATCTTCGACAGGTTCCAGTCCGTCCGGTACGAGATAGTAGATGTTGGCGTTTTCCGGAATGTTTGCCTCACAGAAATTTCCGTAACGACGGTGATAGTAGCCGAGCCTTGTATCGATGATATCGCCGGCGAAAAATTGCGATCCATTTGTCACATGGACGTTGTTACACAATGTGATCGTCTCGTACTGCATGCGGAAGTAATCGTTCGTGTAGTCAGATTTGGAGCTATTTGTACTAATGACATCTCCCGCATAATATCGTTTGTACTTTGAGGTAATCGCAGTCGTAGCGTAGTCGTAGGTCGTGTAGACCTCCGGTGTTTTGTTCGAATCCAAAAGGTTCTTTAGAGTGTTATAGGTTGACAACTTAATATCTGCTATGACTTCCGTCCATAGAACAGATTTGAATTTATTGATTTCAGTTTGACCTTTAAGGGCAACGCCTCCGTTTGGATATTCGAATAAAATGTAGCGGTAATTTTCACCGCCGGTAAATGCCTGCCAGCCTTGATTATCGAAGGAACTGCTGTAGCTTGCGTAACTTACAATCGGCACGTTATCGGATAGCAAAGTTATCGTACCGTCAGACGCAACACCGTAAGCTTTTGTACCTTGCAGTTTTTCCTGCATATAAGTCAGATCGTCACCGCTTAATCCCAAAAGCATGATACGAATCTCACTGGGTTGCGTATACCGGCTTGGAGTGATTCTAGAAGTTTTGATGATGAGTTCACGGCTATCCGTGTCGTCTTTTCCATAACTTATGTACCAGCTTGATACATTCCGATGCGTATAACGAATACGTTGATTGTTTAGATCTTCAGGGTTATAAGATATGCAAGTTGTATTGCTCCACTGCGTGGATGTGCCGGCTAAAGATTCATAGGCTTGGTTGATTGGCTTGTTATACTTAGAAGTACCCCAAGACACAGAGGCGCTCTGCTCGGACGATGGCGGCGTCGGAGGTTCTTGTTCGAGGATGTAATAACTTCTCGAACAGTAGCCTGTGTATGGTCCGAGATCTGCCTGCGGTACTCCGTCAACGACAGGTTGGATGCTGAAATTGACCCTTAAGGATTTATAGTTGTATTTGCTGTTGAAACTGGATAAGTCAATACCTCCAAGATCCAACGTAATTGAAACCCGATAGGGCCAAGAGTCAGAGAACCTGCGGGTGATATCCTTATAATACTTGCCGCTTTCAGAGTCAAAGGTCCATCCTGTTCCTTCCTTAACGGTTGTGCCCTCAGGGATCTCGGCGTAGATGCGGCGGCTACGAGGGTCATTCGTATTGTTGCCGGGGAAGTAGCTGGGAACTAAAAATGAGAATTCCGTTCCAGACTTAATCACGTAATTTTCATCGACCTCATTTTTCAATCTTACTTGTGAATAATTAGAACTGCCCAGCCATTCAATCTTTGCCTTACCTTTGACGATAAGATTGGAAGTAGGCGTCAGTTTTTCTCCTGCAGCATTATAAAACTCTTGAGTAATCGGGTGTTCGCTCAAATTCACCGTCTGGCTAGGCAGGAGGTTGACACGGATTGGCGTTCCGCCTACGTAACCGCCGTAAATGGATTTGTATGTAGTGATGACTTGATAGGCATCTTCCGTTTCTTTAATTTCCAATGATTTGAACAAATCAAAATTCGTGGAGACGTCCGATTCTTTAGGCTTCTGGAAGCTGGCTTTCGGCAAAGAGACGACGGTATAGGAACCTTCGCCAAGTTCTGTCTGATTGCCGGAGACTGATACGTTGTTATAAATGGTGATAATCTCGCCGCCATAAAAAGCTTCGGCTTGACCTTCAGCATAGTTGATCGATGAAGTGTAGGCGTCCGTATCGCCGTCAAGACCCGAGCCTCTTGTGTCGCCGTCAAGTCCTGAGTTTTTAGTATCGCCATTAAGTCCGGAGCTTCTTTGAAGAGGCTCATTTTTGGCGTTTGCTTCGACATTTTCTCCGGGTTCTTCCGATGAGCCTTTTCCTATGTAAGCTCCGCGAGCAGAAGGAAGAGCGCTGCCGGAGCCTTGAGTATTTAGGTCGCCAACTTCGCCATCAACGTCCGTATTCTCTTGCGGTGTTTCTGTAAGTGAATTCTCCCCAGTTTCTGTCGGCATAGAAACATCTTCAGGGCTGGTTGCATTTTCTTGCTCCGGATTATCATCTGTGATGGTGATGCCGGCATTCGGCAAAGCATCTTCAACCGGTGAGGCCAATGAGTCTTCTTCAGTAATGATCTCTTCTGTGTCTATTGAAGAGGTGTCCGAATCACCTGCTAGAACCGGCGAATAAAGCTGCAACATTAATGAGATAAGCAACATTAATACAAGCAAAATTTGCTTTCTTTGTTTTTTCATTCTGTTTTCCCCCTCTTTAATCAGACGACATTTTGATCGACGGATTATTTATTCTGGCTACGGTTCGGGATGAATGTGATGAATGCAGAGACGCAAGGGTGTACCCGGATGTCTGTGACGGCTGACTTATGTGGGTGGGCCAAGCACCGTTTAATGACCCAGATCACCTGTCCTGCAGATCGTTTTCACGTTATTTGTCATTTCTTCGAACTTTTGCAACCAGTTTTTCTTGTTTTGAAAAGCCTATCACATCAAATTCTAAGAATTTCTCTACGTAAGAACCAGTCCCGAATTCTCAAGAAGAGCTTGTTAATTCTGTACTTGACATCTTTGTTGCGTTGTGATAACAGAAAACGCCGATCCATGATATAATAGGTTTCAAATAACTTAGTAGGGGGTGGGGCTACTTTGGAAACGCCAATTAGAATTGCCGTATGTGAAGACATGCCGGAAGATGCGACGCGTTTGCTTCGATATATTTCCGAGAGCGGTATCCCCACAAATTGTCAGTATTTTTCCAGTTGTGAAGCCCTGATAGCTGATTTCGTTCCTGGGCGGTATGATCTTATTTTTCTTGATATTTATATGGGCAACGTGCAGCAAGGGATAGATGCTGCCGCTAAAATACGAGAAACCGATGCCATGGTAACGCTTGCCTTCACCACCAGCAGTGAGGAACATGCCTTGGAGGGGTACCGTCTGAAGGCCATTGCCTATCTGGAAAAACCTGTGAATTCAACCGATGTTCGTGAGGTGATCGAGCACGCTGTAACTAGGCGAAAAAATGCCCCTGCCGTCCGGCTTTTAGTAGGAGGAAAAGACCAGAAAGTACCGTTGCAAACTATTTTATATTTTGAACATAAAGATCGATCTGTATTTGTGAATACCCTTTCTGACGTCATACGTACGAGCCAAACGATGAGCCTGAAAGATATCCAGCCTCAACTGCCGGTCGGATTTATTCGCTGTCATCAAAGCTACATTGCCAATCTCCGTTACGTGAAGGAGCTGGATCGTGACCTGCGACTATTCCGAATGCAGAATGGAGATCCGGTATATATCCGAAGGTCGTCTCTTGGCAAAGCGATTAAGGCATATGAGCGTCAGCTGTTTGTGACGGCTAGAGAAGGGATATATGAAAAAATATAGTAAATATATTTCTTTCTTACCTAAAATTCTTCTGTTAGCTGCTCTCATACCCATTGTTAAGATATCGTTGTCCTACCCTCTGAATAGGTCAGAAAAAGGCGCTGCAACAGAGATTACTCGTGTGAAATACAGTACAGATGCCGGCGATTTCGGCACACTGGAGCTCCCGACAATAATAGAAATGCCGGCACCGCGTACAGGCGTTACATTGACTACAGAAATCGAAGCCGGGTCGGGAGAGGCCATTCTTGTAAAGTCAGTGTTTTCGCCCATGAAGGTATTTGTTAACGAAGAGCTGGCATTGGAATACGGACAGGCAGGCAGCTATCCGACCTTCATGAACGATCCGCCTACAGCATCGATATTTGTTCCTCTTCCTTCTGAGGGCGGGAAACTATCCCTTCGCATATCTTATGAGTCTCCTACGCAAAGGAAAAGGATTACCCTGCCTACCATCTATATGGGAACAACAGGTGCCCTGCTGGAGAAGAAGTTTACTCAGAATGCCTTTACCTTTTCTTTTTCGATTGTATTGATTGTTGCCGGTTTTTTCACGTTTGTCGTTACTCTTGGCTATGTGGGAAAAATTTCTGCAAGCAATGCCTTTTTGAGGTTAGGTTTATCTTCCCTTTTAGCAGGTGTGTGGGGATTTGGAGAATGTGACCTGACCGTGCTTCTTTTTCCATATCCGGTGCTGCTGTACGCCATGAGTTATCTCGGGCTCTTTCTTCTTGTCTTCTCGGTTCTGCGCTTCGGACTGCTGGTCGTTCAACCGAAAAATAAGCTCCCTATGCAGGCTATGCTATGGGTACACGGAGTCTCTATTTTTGTGTCTATCATATTGCAGCTTACAGGTCGAATTGATTTCACAAAAAGCCTGTACTGGTTTCAATTGATTATCACTCTAAGTTTCGTAATCTCCGTCGTTTTCCTTCTCTGGGAATGGCTGCTTAATAAAAACATGGTAGCAAAACAGTTTATCCCCAGCCTTGTGGTTCTATTTGTTTTTACGATAATAGGATTGATCAACTACTATCTGAACTTCACCGAGATATTGCCGATCTTCTATGTCGGCATACTTTTCTTCATGATAACGCTCGGGTTTATCAGCGGAAGCTACGTGCAGGATTCTATGAAAATCGTTGCAGAAAAAGAACATCTGGAACATCAGGTGCAAGAGATCAATCATCAGCTTGAGATCCAACGGATGCATTACCAAAGAATTGCAGACAACGAAGCGATGATCAAAGCTCAGCGTCACGATCTGCGCCACCAGCTTACGGTTTTAAAAGTGTTATACGGGCAGAATGATAAAGATAAGTTTGAGCGCTATCTGGATATCTTGAACAAGAAGTTGCCTTCGGAGAGAGAACCTCTCTTATGCGAAAACTATGCCGTCAATGCCATTGCTTCCCACTACGCCGAAATGGCAAGACTTGCCGGAGCGGATGTTTCAGTTAGCTTGATGGTTCCGCAAAAGCTTCCCGCTGATGTGGAGAGCGATCTTTGCGTCATCATCGGCAATCTCATGGAAAACGCTGCAGAAGCCTGTGCGCGAATGACCGGGGACGATCGTTTTGTTCACGTGAACAGCGTTCTTCAGTACGGTGTTTTGACGATTGTTGTCGACAACAGTTTTGAGGGAAAATTGCGTAAAAAGGAAGAAGGCGTTTACTTCTCCTCAAAACGAGATGAAGAAGGAATAGGCCTGACATCTGTGACTGCTGTAGCAAGAAAATACGACGGTAACGCATATTTTGAAGAAAAGGATGGCATATTTCAAGCTTCCGTGTATGCACGAATAGCGTAACCATATTTTGATTCGCAAGCGCTTCTGATTTCCTATACGTCTATAATCACTGATGCGTCTAAACTTCTGAGGGCATTTTTTTCGATCCAATAGGCCGGAATGCTTTCGAACACTTCGCCGATGATAAAGAAAGTACGCGCTGAATACCGGATTAAACTGGACGGCCAGTGTTTCATAGTCCAGCATACTTTGACATTCAGCTTCAAGGTAATACGGGTCGTAAAAGAACACGCCGAACTTGACATTATTTGAACTCACATCTAACTTGAATATTTATAAATAAAAAATTCCTTTTCAAGGTTTCTATCAACGGTAAAAAGAGGCATAATACTATTAATGGATTTTTAGACAAGGAAACCTATCGCGACAGGAGATTGGCATGAAATTACACGGCACAATGCGAATTGAGGACAGTCAATTATATATCGGCGGCGTGTCCGTCAAAACGTTAGCTGAGGTATATGGAACGCCGCTCTATATTTTTGACGAAGAAAATTTGATCAACAGGGTGAAGTCTTTTCTACACCATTTTCGATCAGACAAGTTTTCAACTGCTATTAATTATGCGGCAAAAGCCTTTTCGAATGTGTACGTTTTAGGTCTTATGAGGGAATTGGGATTATCTATTGACGTTGTCAGCGAGGGTGAGCTATACACGGCGATCAAGGCAGGTATTCCGCCTGATAAAATCAATCTGCACGGCAATAATAAATTGCTAAGAGAAATAGAGATGGCCTTGGATTGCCGCGTCGGCACAATCATTATGGATCATCCGACGGAATTTTCCTTATTGTCCGCGCTTTGCCGGGAAAGACAACAGAAAATCGACGTTTTACTGCGCCTTAATCCCTGTATACCGGCGACTACACATCGATATATTCAAACGGCTCAGGAAGATTCGAAATTCGGCATGAGCATCGCGGATTCCGAAACGTATGCCCTGATTCAGGAGATAAATGCAGATCCTTATCTTAATTTAAAGGGGGTACATGCCCACATCGGGTCGCAAATACTGGATCGAGCGTTTTTCTTCGAAGAGGCTGAAGTAATGTTGTCATTTATTCATGATGTCAAGACATCGCTTAATATTGACCTTTCTGAAGTTAATTTAGGCGGCGGTTTTGGTGTTTATTACACGGCCGACGATCAACCCTTCGATTTGCCGCTATTTTTGACGGACTATATTAAAACGATAGAAAAGCTTATCGACAAATATGCTTTGGATATAGATACGGTCAGCATTGAACCGGGTCGTTCTCTCGTTAATGACAGCGGCAGCATCTTATATACGGTCGGTTCCGTCAAATATCCTTTTCAGGGCAGGCCCTACGTCTTTGTCGATGGCGGTATGACGGACAACATTCGCCCTGTTTTATATGAAGCATCATATGAGGCGGGGTTGGCCAATCGTATGAACGATGTGCCGGATGACCTTTATCGCGTCGCGGGGAAATGCTGCGAATCCGGTGACGTCTTAATTCAGGAAATTACTTTGCCGAAGCCGAAGCCCTGCGATTTGTTGATCATACCGGCAGCCGGAGCCTATACCTATTCGATGAGCTCGAATTACAACCGCATACCAAAACCGGCTGTTGTCTTCGTCAACAATGGGAGATCTTCATTAGCCGTTAAGAGAGAAGATTGTGAGGATTTGATCAGAAATGATCTGCCCTACATATCGCTTTGAAGATAGATGGAAAAAAGTAAAATCTTACGTAATAGATGAGGAGTTGGCCTATGTTGTTTAAAGGATCAGGTGTCGCATTGGTCACACCATTTACAGAAAACGAAGAGATCGATTTTGCAAGCATCGATCAACTTGTTGATTTTCATTTGGCAAATAAAACAGACGCGATCATCACCATGGGTACGACGGGCGAGGCGTCGACCACTTCAGATCCAGAGCAGATTGAGTGCATCGCGCACGTCGTGAAGCGTGTCGCAGGCAGAATTCCGGTCATCGCGGGAACTGGAATTAACCACACCGATCACGCGGTCGAGCTGAGTAAAGAGGCTGAGAACGTAGGAGCGGACGGCCTCTTGTTGGTTACGCCTTATTACAATAAAGCGACTAAAAGAGGATTATACGAGCACTATAAGACCATAGCCGGCAGTGTGAAGATTCCTTGCATTCTCTACACGGTACCGGGGCGCACTGCTGTAGAAATACCGGTTAGCTTGGTCAAGGAATTATCTGAAATAAAGAATATTGTCGGCATTAAAGACGCGACAGGCAATTTATCCTATACAGCAGCCGTCAAGCACGCTGTGCCAAAGGAATTCGCCATTTACTCAGGCAACGATGACGTTATTATTCCAGTTATGTCGATAGGAGGTCATGGCGTCATATCTGTTCTTGCCAATATATTGCCCGAGGTAACACACAATATGGCAGAATACTGTCTCAACGGCGATTACCCATCTGCTGCAAAATGGCAAGTCAAATTAATGCCGCTCATCAAAGCCTTGTTCTGCGAAGTCAATCCCGTACCGGTCAAAGCCGCGATGCAGCTGCTGGGAATGCCTTCCGGGAACTTGCGTTTGCCGTTGACGAAGGCAGAGCCTGCGACCTTCGATCGTTTGGAAAAATGTTTGAAAGATTTGGGATATCTTTAATGACGAGATGGCAAACGAAGTAAAAACTTGAAAAGCTTGCTGCGTGCGTGTTTTTACCGCGCTTAGTATTTCTTTTATGCGATGGTAAACTGGGATAGAAGGTTGGTTTACGGGTATTTTCGTCGGACTTATTTTCTCTAATATCCGCGAAAATCACGCGAAGGAAACGGGCTAGAAGGGTCAAAAAAGGGGCGGAATATGAATATTTTACTAGCGGGCGCGACAGGCAAAATGGGCCGTATGTTGATCGATAGGTTAAAAGACTCGGAGCATTGTATTGTAGCAGGTTACGCGGCCGAAGAAGATCCGACATCCTCTTTTCCTGTGTATTTAGATATAGACGATTGCGAGGAGACGGAACAGATCGATGTGATCATCGATTTTTCGTCACCGCGTGCTTTCGGTGATCTCGTTTTCTTTGCTTTGCGAAATAAAATACCGATCGTTATTGCAACAACGGGGTTTTCCGAAGATCAAGAGAAGAAGATTGCGGCTGCAGCCGATCATATTCCTGTTTTTCATTCTAAGAACATGAGTTTGGGCGTTAATATCATGCAGGTTGTCGTCGAGCAATTGGCGGCTAAGCTAGGGGATTTTGATATTGAGATCATAGAAAAGCATCATCGCTATAAAGCGGATTCGCCCAGCGGTACGGCAAAGATGCTGTTTGAATCCGTCAACAAGGGGCGAAAACGGAGCTTAAAAGCATTGGAGGGAAGAAGCGGTTTCTACCCCGGAAGATCCCATGAAGAAGTCGGAATCTCCGCGATACGAGGCGGTACGATCGTCGGTGAACATACCGTGTTGTTTGCCGGCGAAGATGAAATCATTGAAGTCAAGCATACGGCCAATTCCAGAGCCGTCTTTGCCAACGGAGCGATCAAAGCGGCGGAATTTTTGATCAAACAGGGTGTCGGACTTTACGACATGAATGATGTTTTAAGATGATGTGATTTTTGATTTATGTCGAATATTTGTAACAAAAAGAACGAGAAGACGATAAAAATAGGCATTGTAGGCTACGGCCACTTAGGCAAAGGCATTGAAAAGTGCCTTGCCCATTTTCCCGACATGCAATTAATTGCCATTTTTACTAGGAGAGATCCTGAATCTCTCTCCAGTCAATCGCGAGTCGAGCCTTTTGACCGCATAAATGAATTCAAGCGCGATATCGATGTCTTGATTTTAGCGGGCAGTTCGCAAGATATACCTGCACTGGCTCCTTCTTTGATCGCTGATTTTAATACCGTTGATTGTTTCGACAATCATGACAAAATTGCGGTTTATTTCAAGAAAATGGATGACATCGCTCAAGCCCACAATAAGGTTGCGATTGTCTCAACCGGCTGGGATCCCGGGCTTTTTTCCATACAGAGAATGCTGATGGAAGCCATGTTGCCTAATGCAAACACATATACATTCTGGGGGCCGGGTTTAAGCCAGGGGCATAGCGATATTGTGAGGCGCGTCGACGGAGTCAAATACGGCATCCAATACACCATTCCTTCAGACAAAATGATGGAAAAGATTCGGGCCGGACAAAAGGTTGATTATACGCTGGCGACGGCGCACAGACGTGAGGTGTACATCGTTTTAGAGGAAAAGGTCGACGCGATCAAAATAACAAAAGAAATCCAAGAATTTCCCGTCTATTTTGCGCCTTATCAGACATCCGTCCACATTATTTCAGAAGCAGAATTCTTCGCCAATCATCAAGGGATGCCTCACGGGGGCCGTGTTTTGAGACAAGGCGAAACCACCGATAACAACAAAGCAACGTATGAATTCTCTTTGAAATTCGATCACAATCCGGAAATTACAGCGTCGATCAGTCTTGCTTTCGCAAGAGCCGTCCATCGTCTATACACCGAAGGAATCTTCGGCGCCAAAACGGTCTTAGATATTCCCTTGCGCTATTTATCTTTGAGAGATCATGATGACATGTTGGAACACTTGATCTGATGATTTGAAAAAGAAGGAAAGAAGTGACACGCTTTAACAAGCGCAACCGCTGGCTTCACGATAAAGGTGTTTCACGATCCGTCTTTAATCTCTATATTCAACGAAATGCCTGCATCAAACGTTGCAGGCATTTTCAAGGTTTGCCAAAAGATCGAATCCATTCGTCTACTTCTATTTTGCTGACAGATCGAGCTTTATTTGGCTGCTTCTTTTTTTTGCCGGCAGATCGAAATTCATTTGGTTGTTTCTTTTTTGTTGACAATTTGAGTACTCTCTTTCTGCTACTTTTTTCTATTTATGTCAAGGAAACTTATATCTCAGAAACGAAAAAATTACATACCATATCTAATCGGTTTTGTCAAGTACAGAAATCGCCAAGTGGTCTAATGTTTTCCGTACTGGAAAATACACAAAAAAATTCCTAACATCTTATGTAGAACCTGTCTTTCAACACAAGTAAAAGCAAGAATATGGGGGAACTATCTATGAAAGGAAAGCAAAACAGTCGTCGCTTGTTGGCACTCATCCTTTCCATAATTGTGGTTTTGTGTATGATGCCCTCGATCGCAATAGCAGAAACTTTCAATGATGCAAGCGATCAAAATACGCAAGCAGCAAAAGGGGAAGCTTTGTCACTGCCTCAAGCTGAGGGTGGCGAAGATGCAGAATTAAAGAATGAACCTGAGACCCAGCCGGAAGGTGAAGGGTTACAATCTGATTTGAATAAAGATGAAGGGTCTCAGATTGATCTGCCTGATCTTACAAAAGAAGACGGGTCACAGTCTAACCTGCCTGATTTAACAAAAAACGAAGAACCACAGGTCGATCCATTAAGGGAGAACCCGGAGGTTCCGTCGGAAGCAGGAAGTCCGGGGAATAACCAAGAACCGGAAGGCAAATCAGCGGGGCTCGATAACCCTGATCATTTGTCAAAACCAGACGACTCATCCTATGCGGGAAAGATCAACTATAGCAGTTATCCGGAAACACCCTTTTTGTCCGCGCCTAACTCATTGTCGCGTTCATCCAAATCCGGCACCAGAGCAAACAATCCTCCAATAATTGGAACAGACCATCCAACGCAACCCGGCGAAGTCATGTTGTTTAAAGAAGCTAAGCCAGTCGCGGGTATGGTTAACACTTGGGACATCACCCTACGGATCGAAGGCAAAGATAAGCCGGTAACAAGTGACATCATTTTGGTGATTGATACTTCCGGCAGTATGTCTGGTACTCGCTTGGCTGCCGCAAAGAGTGCGGCCAATAGTTTTATAGATGCACTATTGCCCTCAACTACTACAAGAATAGGCATAGTCAATTTTGATTACTATGCTCATGATACTCATGCTCTTTCGAATAACGTGACAACCTTGAAAAGTGCAATAAACGGTCTTAATGCCAACGGTGGAACTTTTACTCAGGCCGGCGTCAAGCAGGCGGAAGCCATGTTGGCTAATTCTACTGCTGATCATAAGCACATCGTTTTGTTATCGGACGGAGAACCTACGTATTCTTATAAGTTGAGTAATCCTGATAATTATTTAATTCCTTATGATACACGTCATCGAGAAACTGGAACTCACGCACCTTCTTCCGCTTATCTTTATGGTGATAACAATCGTGTAGGCGATGGTAGTAATTTGAGAGAATACTATGGTAGAGATTGGATTGGCGGTTGGGGAGGTTATTACTCTAACAAGTATTACAACAACGGAAACTCCGCTATTGCTGAAGCCGGTTTTGCAAAGAATTCCGGTTATAGAGTATGGACAATAGCTCTTGAGGCAGGTACTACTGGAACCGGAATTTTAAATAGCATGGCTTCACCAAGTAGTTCTTACACAGCAACTCCTGCTGAATTGCAAACTATATTTGCAAACATTGCTGGTCAGATCGGTGCAGCAGTTAAAAATGCCCAAGTAGCTGACCCCATGGGAGGCGGATTCGAGGTTGTATTTGGCGAAATCTTTAATATATACGTTTCTCAAGGAACGTACACTTACAATCAGACCCAAACGCCAAAGACCATCAATTGGAATCCTGGCACGTTAACTACACCGCTTCCTGATGATGCCACAATTAAATACGCCGAACTAAAATATACAGTTGTAGTAAATGATGATATTTTAGGTCAGACTCCTGAAGGAGACCTGTATTCAACGAATGGTAATGCACAGGTTACCTACACGGATGTCGACGGAAATACTCAGACGGGCGCTTTCCCGATTCCGAAGGTCGATCCGATTCTTCTCGTTGTTGAGAAAGTCCTGTATGACTCACACGGAAATAAAGTAACAACTGACACCCTCGACAGAGTATTTACAATAGAGATTACCGGAAATTTGGCTGGAGTCGGCAGTTTACCGGCTTATCACCAGATTTTCAACTTGAGGCTCGGTGAAAAGAGGATCATGACGAATCTTCGTCTGGAAGACACCTATACCGTTGCTGAGACGCAAGTCAAGTATGGCGGAGATTTTGGTACTGTAGGATCACTAGAAGATTATACGACGACAGTCAATGTTTATGATATCGACCAGACTAGCTTCGAGATAAGACAAGGCGATCCGGATTCTCCGGTACTTGTTACAAACCGAGAACTTCCTAAAGGCAAAATTACTGTTTATAAAGTTTTTCAGCCGGTAACTCAAGGTAAATCCGGGAGACGCCAGAGTCCGCCTACTTTTACTTTTACACTGACGAAACCGGGTGGAGCAACGGAAGAATTTACACTTCAGGCAGGTCAAAACAAAGAATTTAATAAACTCCCTTACGGTGAATACATTGTGGAGGAAACAAATTCACAAGGTTTTGTTGCCACATATTCGGATACAGATGCTACAAACGGCACGCTTACTGACGGCAAGGTCACCTTAACCATCCTTGAAAAAGATGATTCAGTCACCGTGACCAATGCGCCAAATCCAGATGACCAGTTTGTTCCTGTGGTAGGGAAAAAGATTTGGTCAGGCGGACCTGTAGCGGATCATGTTGCTGTAGTGATGTGTCTGAAACGCAATGGCGAACTAATGAATCCACAGCCGACGTATACGGTGTCACCTGCGAGCGGCACAGCATCCATATTTACCTATACTTGGACCAATTTGCAAAAGTACGACGACAGTGGTGTTCCGTACGAATACACAATTGATGAGCCAACGATACCTGCTAAATATATTAGTGTTTTAAGTGAGGACGGGTTGACCGTAACCAACACCTATACACCGGAAATAGAAAGCAAGATCCAAGCAAAGAAAATATGGAAAGACGGACCTACACCTCGTCCGACGATATACTTTGATCTTTTCAGAAAGATAGCAGGCGGAGCAGAAGAAAAGGTCACAGGTGCCGCGACTCAAACTCTTCCGAACGGAACTTCAACTGTCGAATGGGTGAACCTTCCGAAAGAAGACAACGACGGAAATCTTTACACTTATTATGTTAAAGAAAAGACAACAATAAACGGCACTACATATGGTCCTCCGGCGAACTATGAGCTCAGCAGCGGTGAAGGGACACTGATACTTACCAATAAGTACAAATCGCCAACAGCTCCCGTTAAGGCTACGAAGATCTGGATTGATGGGCCGTCAACACATCCTGACGTCTGGTTCAAGCTTTATCGAAAAATTGCAGGCGGCCTAGTGGAGGAAGTGCCTGAAGCCGGAATCAAACATCTGCCTAATGGAACGACAGAAGTGACGTGGCCAAATGTTGATCAGACGGATAAAGACGGCAAGACCTATATCTTCAGTGTGAGAGAGTTTATATGGGATGCTACGACACAAGAGTATGTTGAGGGGGCGCCTGAGAATTATGTTCGCAGCGGTGGTGAGGGCACAGCGACACCCCTAACAGTAACCAATACATACAACTCACCTGCGATTGATCCGATTACTGCAAAGAAAGTATGGGTAGATGGTTCCGATAATGTACCTGCAATCGGCCTGCGTCTACATCGCTACCTCAAAGGAGGTTCGCCTAATACGAATCCGGCTGCTGATGCTGTCTCGGGGGCAACGACAGTCTTGATCAACAATAAGACGGATGTAACTGCAACGTGGACTCACTTCCCGGCGACAGATGAAAATGGCGTAGCTTACGTTTATTATGTCCGCGAGGTTCGCCAACAGGGCAACTATCAGCCTGGAATAACTCCTACATTGGTCTACGGTGCTCCGACAAATTACACTGTCGACAATAACAACTACGCAGATGCCAATACTGGTGTAGATCCCGTAACTGGTGAGTGGACAATCACCAACCGGTATCAGATTCCTACTGATGGAGAAGCAAAGGCAACAAAGGTCTGGAAAAACGGCCCGACGCCGAGACCAACGGTATGGTTCCAGCTGTTCAGAAATATCGCAGGTGGGACTCCGGTAGCAGTATTGGATAGCAATGGCGATCCTCTTATCAAAGAACTAGCGAATGGAACAACGAGTGTTGAGTGGACGGGTCTCGAAAAGACAGATATCAATGGCAACGTCTATATCTTCAGCGTGAAGGAAGTTGATGCAGCTGGTAATGATTTCACGCCGGCGAATTACATCAAGTCGGGTGAAGGCACGCTTTCCATACAGAACCTCTATACTCCGCCGACACAAAATATTACGGCGACAAAAACATGGGCAGGGAATTTCCCGACAGATCCGACGTATAAGCATCCTACCGTAACATTCCAGTTGCAGTATAAAACGGAAAACGCCGAATCGTGGAACGTGTATCCTGTTCTCGGTGAACTTAACGGAACGGCTGAAACGCCCCCAGAGGGTAGCTCCGGCGAGCTGGCTGAATGGGTCTTCACATGGAAAAATGTTCCGATGAACGATCTAAATGGGAATCCTTACGTATTCCGAGTCGTAGAATCGCCTGTGCCGGATAATCACACCGTAGAATACAGCGGAAATGTGACCAACGGTTTTGTAGTTACCAATACTTACCAGACCGTCAACGTTTCCGGAGAGAAGACTTGGGATGACGCGGATAACCAAGACGGACTGCGTCCTACGTCAATCACAATCAACCTTTATAAGAAGGTAGGAACGGCCGATCCTGTGTTCGTTAAGAGCCAAGAAGTTACGCCGAATGTTAACGGTGTCTGGACCTGGACCTTTGCGAACCTGGCGAAGTATGAAGGTGGCAAAGAGATTGTCTACACCATTACAGAAGATACGGTTGAAGGCTACAGCTCAAAGGTTGACGGTTACAACGTGACGAACAGCTACACGCCTGAGACGGTAGATATCTCCGGGAGCAAGACTTGGTCTGACTCGAACGATCAGGACGGTGTACGTCCCGACTCGATCACGATTCGTCTACTTGCAGACGGAACTGAGGTAG